>NZ_LMNJ01000003.1:0-153624 GCF_001423325.1 Methylobacterium sp. Leaf113 | reverse complement strand
GGCCGCGGTGGTGCGCCGCCTCAAGCCGGGCAGCCCGCTGCTGGGCACGCCCCTGGTGCCGGTGGTCTACCGCATCAACATGCGCGACCCCAACAGCCTATTCCTGACCCAGGCCTTCCGCATGCGCAATCGCGATCTCGTCTACGTCTCCAACGCCCCCTTCACCGAGGTCCAGAAGGTCCTCTCCGTCTTCTCTACCGTCACCGCGCCGGTCTCGGCCGGCGCTTCCCTCTACGCGACGGCCAGGTAAGCCGGTCCCGGATACGAAAAAAGGGGGCGCTGAACGCGCCCCCTGCAGCCGAAACTCAATCGATTTCGACCTAGAAGTACGACTTCAGAGTGCCGCGACGGCGAACGTCGAGGGTGGCACAGTGGAACGAGCCGCCGAACGGTCCATAGGACAGGAACGGCGCCGGGATCGGGTCGAAGCCCCAGTCCTTGAGCGCCTTGATCAGCGTCGGCTGACTCGCATCCACGACGATCTTTTTCTCGTCCAGCGCCAGCACGTTGATCGAGGTCCAGGGCGAGCACATGGAGATCTTGCTCATGAAGCCCTCGACTGGGTCGGGGCGCGGCGCGATCAGCACGTCCCACTTCTTGAGCACGGCCGGCAGCTTCTCGACGTCGATGTAGTCCGGATTGACCAGCACCTTGCCGGGGGCCAGCGGCATAAAGGATGAGTCGATGTGCATGGGTTGCGGGCAACGGCTCTCAATCTCGTGCACCCGGAAGCCCGGACCGAGGTGGCGCCGTAGCCACTCGATACCCATCAGGTTGGTCACGTTCGAGCGGGTCACGAACAGGTCGCGGCCGCACCGCACGAAGTCAGCCGCGTCGAAGACCGGCTCGAACTCGTTGACGGTGAACTGCATCGGCTCGCCGCCTTTGAGGTTCGGCACCCGGTAGTCGTAGTTGTACAGATCGTCGGTGAGCTGCGGACGCGGGGCTGAGGTCCAGCGCGCGCCATTGCGGAAGTATTCCTTAAACAGCGACCGGTAGGCATCGCCCTCGAAGTAGCGCGAGCGCCAGCACATCGGGCTCTCGATGATCTCGTCGCCGATGACGAGGTACGGATCACGAGGGCAGGCGACGCAGAAGCCGCGGGAGGACCATTGGGGGGCCTTGAACTTGCGCGAGAAATCGATCGGGTCCGGACGGCGGATCTTCACTCCTTCGCCGGCCAGAATCGAGATGAAGTTGTCGAGCTCCTTCTGGGCGAGCTTCTTCATGAACTTCGGATAGCGGAAGCCCGAGGCGAACCTGTAAAACGGCTGAGCAGCCCGCGGCAGGTTGAAGATCACGGTCAAGTGGTGTGTCGGAATGGTCGCACCGTCCAGACTTCCGACGATGACCTCTTCCAGCGGATCCCATTCGTTCCAGGCCATCACCGGGGAACTTGCAGCGGGCGCACGCGTGGCGCCGAAGCCGCCGCCGGCGTAGCGCTCCATCTGCGCGTCGTCGCGCACGACCTCGTCGGCCGTCATCTGTGATTCGCGGTCCATCTGATCCCGTTCCCCTGTCCGCCCGGACGGCTGATTCTCGGGCTTTTCGCCCTGCGCCGCTTTGGTCCCGACTGTGTCTCTCGGGTGATAGACAACGGTTCTCAAAGCTGCAACTTCCGAAGACATTCAACGTTTCCGGCGGTTTTTTGCGGTCGGAAACACGGCGGAATCTCGTTGTGATCCGCTGCACTGCAGGCCGAAAGGGGCCCATGAAGCGTCTCACGACATTGGCCCTGATCGCCGGTCTGTGCACAGTCGTCGGCCTGTTCCTGTCCTCTGGCCTGGAAGACGTGGCGGCCGCGGTCGTCAGCGCCGGTTGGGGCGCGCTGATCGTGGTTGTCGCCCGAGGTTTTGCCGTAGCCTGGGCCGGTCTCGGCTGGTTCGTGATCTTCCCGAAGGCGACGCGCCCGACACTGCGGGACTGCCTCACGCTGCGCTTCGTGCGCGAGGGTATCAACACGTTGCTGCCGGTCGCCCAGGTCGGCGGCGACTTCGTCGGTGCCCGTCTCCTGACCAAGCGCGGCGTCCCCGGCGGCATCGCCGGTGCCAGCATGTTCGTCGACCTGATGACCCAGGCGGTAACTCAATTCCTCTTCACCGTGGCGGGCGTCGTTCTCCTCGCCTGGATCGCGGGGGATGGCCCGATCGTCCGGACCGTGACCGGCGGCCTTGCCCTAGCTGCTCCCGCCCTCGGTGCCTTCTATCTCATCCAGCGCCGAAGCGGTCACAAGGTGATCCAGGCCTTGGTCAGCCGGTTCGCCGGCTCGCGCGAATGGCGCGCGCTCGGCGCTATCGACGTACTCTACGACAGCCTCAAACGACTTTACGGCCATCGCGGCCGTGTCGCCGGTGGTCTCGGCATTCACCTCATCGGCTGGTTCATCGGCACCGTCGAGGTCTACGTGGCCCTCCACTTCATGGGCTACCCTGTCAGCATCGTCGAGGCGGTGGTGATCGAGAGCCTGGCCCAGGCGGTCCGTGGCGCTGCCTTCGCGGTGCCGGGTGCCCTCGGCGCCCAGGAAGGCGGCCTCATCGCCCTGTGCGCGATCTTCGGAATCCCGGCCGAGGCGGCGCTGGCGCTGTCCCTGGTCAAGCGCTTGGCGGACTTGCTCGTTGGGGTGCCTGGTCTCTTCGCCTGGCATGCTCTTGAGGGATCGAAGCCCGATCCGATTATGGCACCGGAGCCCCAGAGCGAGCCTGGCTTGCGGCATGACCTCCTCGTCCCAGTGCTTGCCAATGATTTGGGTGGACGGCCCCGCACCGAACCCAAGCTCGGAGAACTCAAGAAGTGCGCCTGAAACGCGTTGCTGTCGCGAGCCTCGTCGCGGCCCACTTGCTCCTCGGCTCGGCCGCCCATGCGACCGACGATCCGGCCGCGACGTCGATCGGCAAGGTCTACGCGACCTTCGAAAGCGCCCTGAAGAACGCGCCGAAGGATGTCGGAGCCCGTGCGGGGACCATCGGCCCGACCCTGGGCGAAGCCTTCGACTTTCCGGCGATGATCCGTCTGGCCACCGGGGCCAAGTGGAAGACCTTCACACCCGAACAACAGGGTGCCCTCACAGACGCGTTCGGACGCTACTTCACCGCGACCTACGCCACCCGCCTCGCGCAAGCCTCCGGTGGCAAGTTCAGCGTGAAGCCGCAAAGCGAAGCGCGCGGTCCGAACCGCGTGGTTCAGACCGAGGTCGCCAACAAGGACGGCGATACCTCGCAGGTGGATTTCCTGGTCGGCCCGGAAAACCGGGTGCAGGACGTCTATCTCAACGGCAATGTCAGCGAGGTCGCGAGCCTTCGCGGCAGCTTCACGGAGCCGCTGAAGACCGGCGGGGCGGAGGGCCTTCTCACCTTCATGCGGGATCGTACCGCCGGCATGCTCGCCGTCAAACCAGCGCCTTAGAGTTGCGACAGAGACGCCCGGACTTTGTTCCTCCCGTACGACAAACGATTCGCGCCGCTCGACTTCGCGGCACTCTCACGAGCCCCGTGACCGAGCGATGCCCCTGATGGACCTGACTTGGCTCTCGCATCTCCTGCCGCTGATCGCCCTGGTCGGTTGCGTGTACGGACTGACTGCCGCTGCCTTAGCCGGGCGTTTTGCCCGCAAGGCAGCGCCGGCCCTGGGTGATGGGGCGCCGTCCGTCACGATCTTGAAGCCGCTCTGCGGAATCGAGCCAAACCTGTACGAGAATCTCGAGACTTTCTGCCAGCAGGCCTATGCCGCGCCCGTGCAGGTGATTTTTGGCGTTCAGAACGCCGCCGATCCGGCGATCGCCGTCGTCCGTCGTCTGCAGGCCGCCTATCCGGCGCTTCGGCTCGATCTTGTCATCGACGCGCGCCAGCACGGTTCGAACCGAAAGGTTTCGAACCTCATCAACATGTCGACCCGAATCTCCCACGAGATTGTGGTTCTTGCCGACAGCGACATGGTGGTGAAGCCCGACTACCTCGGCCGGATCGTCGGTGAGCTGAGGCAGCCGGGCGTGAACGGGGTGACTTGCCTGTATCATGGGGTCCCTGCGCATCGGGGGATCTGGGCCCATCTCTCGGCTCTCGCCATCGACGTGCAGTTCTTGCCCAACGTGGTGATGGGCACATCGCTCGGCCTCGCACAGCCTTGCTTTGGATCCACCATTGCCTTCTCCACCAGGGCACTTGGCGAGATCGGCGGCTTCGAAGCCTTCCGCGACGACCTCGCCGACGACTATGCCATCGGCGAAGCGTTGCGCGCCAAGGGCGGGGTCGTTGCAATCCCGAGCTTCACCATTGGGCACACCTGCGTCGACACGGATTTGGCGAGCCTGTGGAGCCATGAGCTTCGCTGGAACCGCACCATCCGCAACGTCGATCCTGCTGGCTATGCCGGATCGTTCGTAACCCATGCCTTTCCGCTCGCCCTGATCGGAGCTTTGATCCCGGATGCTGGAACCACCGCCCTGGCCGTGGCGGCCTTCGCCCTCGCGTGCCGGATCATCCTGTGCGTCCGCCTAGAGCGGGCCTTCGGCCTTGCTCCGCATCCCTACTGGCTGTTGCCGATTCGCGACATCCTATCCTTCATGAACTTCACCTGGAGCTTCGTCTCCGGTGCTGTGACATGGAAGGGCCATGATTATCGCGTGGTTGCGGACGGTACCTTGATCCCCGAGACGACGCTTGGGCGCGATGCTGGTGCATCGTCACTCTGACCTTCCGTTTATTCTCCCATTCAACTGTCCCCTGTTCTCGCTGAGGCCTTGAACCCCATGCGCACCCTCTTCCTGCAGGCTCCCACTTTCGACGGCTTCGATGGCGGTGCCGGTTCCCGCTATCAAGCCAAACGCGAGATCAAGTCGTTCTGGTACCCGACCTGGTTGGCCCAGCCTGCCGCCCTGGTGCCGAACTCGAAGCTGATCGATGCCCCGCCGCACAACATCAAGCTGAGCGAGATCGTGGCCCAAGCGCATGATTTCGACCTGGTTGTGCTGCATACCTCGGTTCCGTCCTTCAAGTCGGACGTGAAGACGATTGAAGCCCTCAAGGCCGAGAACCCGAAGCTCATCGCCGGCCTGATCGGCGCCAAGGTCGCGGTCGATGCCGCTGGCGCGATGGCCCAGGCCCCGGTGGTCGATTTCTGTGCCCGCAATGAGTTCGACTTCACCGTCAAGGAAGTCGCTGACGGCACTCCGATGTCCGAGATCAAGGGGCTGTCCTATCGCGATGCCAATGGCAACGTGGTCCATAACGAGGACCGCGAAATCATGACTGACATGGATCAACTGCCGTTCGTCACGAGCGTGTATAAGCGCGATCTCCAGATGGAGAAGTACTTCATCGGGTACCTGAAGCACCCCTATATCTCGTTCTACTCGGGCCGTGGCTGCAAGTCGCGCTGCACCTTCTGCCTTTGGCCGCAGACGGTCGGCGGTCATACCTACCGCACCCGCTCGGTCGCGCACGTGATCGAGGAGATCAAGTACTGCCTGAAGGAGTTTCCCCAGACCAAGGAGTTCTTCTTTGACGACGACACCTTCACCGATAACCTGCCGCGCGCCGAAGAAATCGCCCGCGAACTGGGCAAGCTCGGTGTGACTTGGTCGTGCAACGCCAAGGCCAACGTTCCGCGCGATACCCTGAAGGTGCTCAAGGACAATGGCCTGCGCCTGCTGCTCGTCGGCTACGAGTCCGGCAACCAGCAGATCCTGAACAACATCAAGAAGGGTATGCGCGTCGAGGTCGCCGAGCGCTTCACCAAGGATTGCCACGATCTCGGCATCGCCATCCATGGCACTTTCATCGTCGGCCTCCCGGGCGAAACCCGGGAGACGATCCAGGAGACGATCGCGTTCGCCAAGCGCATCAATCCGCACACGATTCAGGCCTCGCTGGCGGCACCGTATCCCGGCACTTTCCTGTACAAGCAGGCGGTGGAGAACGGCTGGCTGGACGTCGCAAACGCGGAACTCGTCGACGAGAACGGCGTGCAGATCGCACCGCTGCACTACCCGCACCTGTCACATTCCGAAATCTTCGCGGCTGTCGAGGAGTTCTACCGGAAGTTCTACTTCCGCGCTCCGAAGATCGCCTCGATCGTTTCCGAGATGGTCCGTTCGCCCGACATGATGAAGCGCCGTTTACGCGAGGGTGTGGAGTTCTACCGCTTCCTCAAGGACCGTCAGACCAGCGCTGCAGCCTGAGCTCGACGCAGGTTCGATTCGATACCCAGACACAATGAGGCGGCCGGGCTGGAAAGCCCGGCCGTTTCGCGTCGTGGGGCTACAGCCCCTACCTTAGGGGGAGGGTCCCGCCTCCCGTTACCCGGAGTCGTCCTGTGAAGCGCTTGGTCGTTACCGCCGATGATTTTGGCCTGAGCCTTCAGATCAATGAGGCGGTGGAGCAAGCGCATCGTGACGGCATCCTCACCGCTGCAAGCCTGATGGTATCTGCCCCGGCCGCCGATGACGCCGTGGCTCGGGCTCGGCGTCTGCCCTCCCTGCGCATCGGTCTTCACTTGGTGATGGTGGAGGCTTGGCCGACCCTGCCGCCTGAGCGTATTCCCGATCTCGTCACCCCGGACGGTCTGATCCGTAGCGACATGGAGCGACTCGGCCTCGACCTAGCCCTCAAGGCCTCGGTGCGGCGCCAACTCTCGGCTGAAATCGAAGCACAGTTCCAGGCCTTCCGCGCGATCGGCCTACCCCTGGACCACGTCAACGCCCACAAGCATTTCCACGTGCACCCGATCATTGCCGGTCTGGTGCTCGCAGCGGGCCGTCGTCATGGCATGCGGGCGATCCGAGTTCCGCGCGAGACCCGCGCTGTCCTGCGGGCGGCAGAGCCGGGCGCAAATCCGAAGCCGGCCCTCGACACAGCACCCTGGGCGGCCTTGCTGGCCGTACGGGCGCGTCATGCAGGCCTCCTGATTCCGGACAGGACACTCGGACTCGCCTGGTCCGGGGCGATGACGCCAGCCCGAGTGCAGGGGCTGCTGGCGCATCTGCCAGACGGATTGACCGAACTCTACACTCACCCTGCCACGGGGAGCGGGTTTCCCGGCGAGGCGCCGGGTTATGCCTATGTGGCGGAGCGTGATGCGCTCGTCGCCCCCGAGAGCCTCGCGGCGGCCGCCAGATTCGTAAGAGGGGGATTCTCAGACTTTCTCGCCTGAGGACGGATCAGGACTGGTGGCGAACGAAGAATGGGCGCGGAGGGGACCCGCGCCCATTCTTCGTCTTATGGAATTTCCGCGCGGCCTACTTGGCCGCGACCGTTTCCGCGGCCTTGGCCCGGGTTACGGGCGGTAGAGCGGCATCGCCCTCGGGACGCTTCGGGCCGGGATGCTTCGGCGGCGGCCCGAGGAACGCCGGAACCACGAAGAAGGCTGCCACCAGGGTGAAGAACAGGGACAGCGCGAGAAGCTTGCCCATGCTGGCCGTGCCCGGATGGCTGGAGAGCACCAGTGAGCCGAACGCAGTACCGGTGGTCAGCGCCGAGAAGAAGATCGCTCGCGTCAGGCTGGAGGCCAGCATGTCGGTGACGCCTGCCCGCCAAGCGATGACGTAGTAGATGTGGAAGGCCACGCCGACCGCCAGCATCAGCGGCATCGCGATAATGTTGGCGAAGTTCAGCGGCATCCCGACGATATGCAGGGCCATGAGCGTCCAGAGGGTTGCCAGCACCAGCGGCCCGAGGGTCATCGCAACGTCCCATGGCTTCCGGAGCGCCACCGACAGGATGATGAAGATCAGGACGAGTGCGGTGATCGCCGCCTGCAGGAAGGCGCCCAGGATCGTGTAGCTCGACGACGTCGTGGCTACCGGCGCGCCGGTGGCATGCGGCGCGACGCTCTGCACGTCCTTGGCGAAGTTCCGCAGCACCTGGTTGTCGTTGGCGTCCCCGCTTGGATGTACTTCGATGCGTGAACGTCCGTCTGCGGCGATCCATTCGGCCTTCAACTTAGGCGGAAGGTTGTCGAGGGTGATCTTCTCCGGGTTCAGGAGGCCGGACAGACGCGAGAGCAGGGTCTTCAGATCCGTCGTTAGAGCAACGCTCGCCGCCTCGCGAGTCGCGACCGGAGCAGCTGCCAGTTTGTCGAGATCGGTCGCAAGCTCGCCCGCTGCCTTGGCGCCCGGAGCCGTGGAGCCCGCCGCGATACCGCGCAGGGCCGTCACCGCCTCCTTCATCGCCTTGACGTTGTCGGCATCGGTCGGCGGCGGCGGCTTGCGGCCGGGATTCAGGACCGGCCCCAGCAACTGTGCGGTCTCAGCGATAATGGCCAGCTTCTGGTCCTGGTCCGGCGGCACGAAGGTGTCGATGTCGATGACCTTCGCCACGGATTTCAACTTCAGCAGCTTCTCCGCAAGCGCCGGCACCGCGGCCACCGAGGGTGCCATGACGTCGATGATGTTCGGGCTCGTGGCCGGGTCCTTGATCAGGTCGAGATAGGTCGAGATCGATTCCACTTTCGGGCTGCGCAGATGCATCGGGTTGGAATCGAAGGGCAGCTTGAACAGCAGCGGGATGCCCGCGAGCGTAATCAATCCGACGCCGATCAGGATCGGCTTTCGGTTGCGGATGATCCACGGATCGACGCCCGCGAGCCAAGCGGTCTCTACCGGCTCGCGCTCGCCCTTCGGCTTGAAAACCGCGATGAGGGCCGGCAGCAGGGTGAGGCTGAACAGGTAGGCGACGATCATGCCGACGCCGGCGATGAGGCCGAGCTCCGAGACGCCGCGGAAGGCAGTCGGCAGAAAAGCGAAGAAGCCGGCGATGAGCGAGATGGCCGCCAGGGTCAGAGACCAGCCGACGCCCCGAGCTGCCGCCCGCATGGCGGAGAGGAGGTCAGGCTGCTCGAACCGATCAGCACGGTAGCGCACGGCGAACTGGATACCGAAATCGATGCCGAGGCCCACGAAGAGCGCCGCGAAGGCGACCGAGATCGGGTTGAGTTCGCCGACCATCAGCAGGCCGAAACCCGCAGTCACGATGAGGCCAGCGAAGGTGGTGATCAGGACCGCGCCGATCAGCGGGGCCGAGCGGAGTGCAAGCCACAGGAACAGCACGATCGCACCGACCGTGACGCTATAGTTCAGCAAAGCGTCCTCTGAGAGGGTGGCGAACTCGTCGTCAGCCACTGCGACGGGGCCGGTCAGACGCATGCGTGGACGGTCGGCGAATTCAGGGCCGCCAAGGGTATTGATCTTGAGTTCCGACGCGACCTTGCGCACCGCCTCTGTCGCGTGGGCGCCGGGTTGTAGCGCGTTGTAGTCCAAGACGGGCTGGATCATCACGAACTTGCGCAGATCTGTGCTCTGCGTCTGTCCGTTGGAAAGCAGCGTCTGCCAGGACATGCGCGCCGGCTCGCCGGCCAGGACCTTGCGCACGGTGGCGTCGATCTGGGTCATCGGCAGCTCGAGATCCTCGAGCTTGGCATCGCCACTCTTGATGCCGCGGGCGCCAAGGCCGAGAACGCGCATGATGCCGCGAAGAGACGGGTCGGCCGCCAAAGGCCCGAGGAGGCCCTGCTGCTGGACGAGTTGCTCCGTGGTCTTGGTCAGCTCTTCCTGCGACATCAGCAGGAAACCGTTCTTCTCGTAGAAGGCACCGCCGTCCGGACGGTAGACCGACTCGATCATGGTCTTATGTCTGGCGATCGCCGCCGCGAACTCGGCCGCCGCCTCCTCGGCCTCCTCCGGCGTCTTGCCGTCGATGACGGCCACCAGGGTACCGGTCCGCTGCGGGAACGCAGCTTCATAGTTGATCTCGTCCTGACGCCAGGGGACATCCTTGTCGATCAACCGCTCGACATCGGTATTGATCTTGAAGAGATGAGCGGCCGCACCGGCGCTGGCAACGGTAATGAGTGCGACGAGAGCTATGACCAACCAGCGACGCTGGACGGAAAACGCGACGAGCCGTTCGATCACGAGTGTCCTACCTGCTTCAGCGATCTCATTCCGATGCAAGCACGCCGACTACCGGCGCTGCGGCCGACGCGGCTGCACAAGGGGAATCGATCTGTTCGATGCCGCCGGTTATCACCAGTCGCCGCGAATCCCGAATCTCAGCTTCCAGCGCCCCTAGGAAACCCAAGCGGGGCTCCCGGAAAGGCACTGATCAACCGAATCGCATGACATTGACGACATTGCGTGAATGGCCGGTTCACCTATCGACCCAACGGCAGGAATGCAACGCAAACAAGGCGAGCGTTCCGGCTTGGGACCTTTTGTGCGATCTCGCACCGCATCTTCGTCGCGTACCGCGTCTGGATACGGGCAGCTAATGCGCTTTCCCCACGGCCAAGCTGGGGCTCTGGCATGCGGCTTTCGAATAGGAATATGGGCATCCGATCGGGTTATAGGCGGTCCGTCATGGCGCGCTTCGGCACGAGAGTGCTGCATTCTGTGGCCGGATAGTTTCAGCTGCCGCCGAACTTGTCGGAACGGCGCCGTTTCGGGGCCTTTCGGGATGGTTCCAAGCTAGCTTGCTGGAATTTGGCCTTTTTTCACGCTAAGCAGCCCGATACATCGGGGCCAACAACAAGGAGCCGCGTCTTGGGCATCCCTATCCGGTACGTCGCGAAGATCGGCGGCTACATTCTGAAACAGCACCTCACCGGTCGCAAGCGCTATCCGCTCGTGATGATGATGGAGCCGCTGTTCCGCTGCAATCTTGCCTGCGCCGGTTGCGGGAAGATCGATTACCCGGACGAGATTCTGAACAAGCGCCTGCCGGTGGCCGACGCTCTTGAATCCGTGCGCGAGTGCGGTGCACCCGTGGTGGTGATCGCTGGTGGCGAGCCCCTGCTGCACAAGGATCTGCCGCAGATCGTCGAGGGCATCATCGCCCAGAAGAAATTTGCCATCGTCTGCACCAACGCGCTCCTCCTTGAGAAGAAGATCAAGGAGTATAAGCCCAGCCCGTACTTCACCTGGTCGATCCATCTCGATGGCGACAAGGAGATGCACGACCAGTCGGTGTGCCAGCGTGGCGTCTACGACAAGGCCGTGGCGGCCATCGCCAAGGCGAAGGAGATGGGCTTCCGGGTCACCATCAACTGCACCTTCTTCAACAACTCGTCGGCCGACAAGATCGCCAACTTCTTCGATAGCGTCACGAAGATGGGCATCGATGGCATCACGGTCTCGCCGGGCTATGCCTACGAGCGCGCGCCCGACCAGAAGCACTTCCTGAACCGCAAGGCGACCAAGGAGCTGTTCCGCGGTGTGTTCCGGCACGGCAAGGAGAAGGGTCGCGAGAAGTGGACCTTCCAGCAGTCGGGTCTGTTCCTCGACTTCCTGGCCGGCAACCAGACCTATCATTGCACCCCGTGGGGCAACCCGACCCGGACCGTGTTCGGATGGCAGAAACCCTGCTATCTGCTCGGCGAGGGATATGCGGCGACCTTCAAGGAGCTGATGGAGGAGACCGACTGGGATTCCTACGGCACCGGCAACTATGAAAAGTGCGCCGACTGCATGGTCCATTCCGGTTACGAGGCCTCGTCGGTGGTCGATTCCGTGAAGAAGCCTTGGAAGCCGCTGATCCATGCCATCCGTGGCATCAAGACCGAGGGCGACATGGCGCCCGAAGTCAGCCTCGAGAACCAGCGCCCGGCCGAGTTCGTGTTCTCGCGCAACGTCGCCCAGAAGCTGTCCGAGATCAAAGCTTCGGGTGTGGACACCAAGCGCGAAGCTCGCAACCGCACCGCGGCCTGATCCGCTCCACTTATGTCGAACGAGGAAACCCCGTCCTGCTCTGGCAGGCGGGGTTTTTCGCTTTGAACCGCCCTTGCGCAGGAGGGTCTGACGCCAGAGGGAGACAGGTGTAACTCAGGCGGGCTCGGAGCTTAGAAAGCCGAAATCCCGCGCTTGCGGGACGGAACGCCGAGCCCGCCGCCATCGGGAACGGCTGCCTGTGTCGTCGGTTCGGACGTCACCGGGACAGGCTGAGCAACAGGGGCTGTTGCGGCGGCTGCGGAAGGAACCTTGCCGACGCGCTCGATGCGGACCCCGACATAGTCGCCCCGCCGCCAGGCGACCCGGACGAGGCACAGAAAATCCCGGCCGATGATCCGCAGCATGAAGACCGGTGGAAGGTCCTGCTTGGCCCCGATGCAGATCCGGGCGCCGGATTTCGAGACGTCCTTGACGGTGCAGGGAATCTCGGTCCCGTCCCGGAACCGGATGGTGGCGATCCAATTGGTCGGGCTGCGCTCCTCGCGGCGCGGTACCGGCGCGTCCTGAGCCTGCTCCGAATGCTCCATGTCGGTCGTCAAAGCCCCATCTCCGCGATCGGCTCGCGCTCGAATTCTATAGGGCCGAGACTCTTTACAGATGGATAGTGTTTCTCGGGCAATGCCGGTTTGACTGCGCGGGAAACGGCTCTCCCTTCACGTTTTCGCGAAACCCGAAATCGAAAGGCTTGACGATGGTCATCCGCAGCGGGCGAGCGTCCCGGCCTTTCGAAGTGCAAGTGACGGACGGATCTGGTTTCCCTGACAGCCCAATCGAGCGCTACAAGCGCGGAGATGCGGCGGAAGCGCCCCAGGAGCCTTGCCTTGCCGGCGCGAATCCTGATAAGGCAACCGCCTTTCCGCGATGCATCGACACATCGCCGAGGCCGCCGTCAGGTGCCTCGTTCCCGAGACCCTATGGACAGGCGGCGGGCTGATCGCTCGACCGACGTGAGACCGATGAAGATTCGCAACTCCCTCAAGTCCCTCCGCGGCCGTCATCGCGACAACCAGATCGTGCGTCGCAAGGGCCGTGTCTACATCATCAACAAGACGCAGAAGCGCTTCAAGGCCCGTCAGGGCTGAAGGGTTCGCTGCCGCCCCCGACGGGACGCGGCAAGCGCGCACGTTGACGTGGCGATGCGGGGCGAGGAAGCTCCGCCCATGTCGCCACACGATCCCGCCCGATCCTGCCTGAGAGCCGCGCTTGTCGCGGCTTTCTGCGTTCTCTCCGTGCCGCTCGTCCGGGCGGCTCCGGTCCGGGAGGCGGCGAAGCCGGAGAAGAGCCAGCCGCTTTCCCTGGACGACCTCTATGCTCGCCTGAAGGCCGCCGGCGACGATGCCGAGGCCAAGGGCGTCGCCCGCCTGATCGAGCAGCGGCTGGGCCGGTCCGGCAGCGCCACTGCCGACCTTCTCACGGAGCGGGCCCGGCAGGCGATGTCCGGCCAGGATCTTCCGCTGGCGATCGAGCTGATGGACCGGGCGACGACCCTGGAGCCCGGCTGGTCCGAGGGCTGGAATCGGCGCGCGACAGTGTTCTGGATGCTGTCCGATCCGTCGGCGGCCATCGCCGACCTCCAGCGTACGCTCGTTCTGGAGCCGCGCCACTTCGAGGCCTGGGCGGCCCTGGGGCGGATCTACCAGAGCCTCGATGACAAGGGCCGTGCCCTGGAGGCATTCCGGCGGGCATCGGCCCTTTATCCCCGCATGGACCGGCTCCAGACCGCCATCGACCGCTTGGCGCCCGACGTCGACGGTCGCGACCTGTAGCCCCCATGTTCCTCCTCAAGCTGATCGCCGGTCTCCTGGCCGGCGGCCTCGTGCTGGCGCTGATCGCGGCCGGCATCACCCTGCTGATCTCGGCGCGCATCGATGCGCGCTATCCGCCGGCTGGCCCCTTCGTGGCGGTGACGGGCGGCCGCATCGCCACGATCCAGGCCGGCCCGAATCCCTCGGCGCGGGGCACCGTGGTGCTGCTGCACGGGGCCTCGGCCAATGCGGCCGATCCGATGACAGATCTCGGCCGGCGCCTCGCCGCCGAGGGGTTCCGGGTGGTGGCCCTCGACCGGCCGGGCTTCGGCTGGAGCGACCGCCCTGGCGGCAGCGCCCTGGCGACGCCGCGGGCGCAGGCCGCCGTGATCGCGGAGGCGCTGGCGAATCTCGGCATCGGCCCCGCCCTCGTGCTCGGCCATTCCTGGTCCGGAGCGCTGGCGACCGCCCTGGCCCTCGATCATCCGGATCGCGTTTCGGGGCTCGTCCTGGTGTCGCCGGCGGTGATGCCGCTGCCCGAGATGGGGCCGATCCCCTGGTACTACCGCCTCGCCCTGGTCCCGCCGGTGACGTGGCTGCTGAGCCGGACCGTCGCCACGCCGGTCGGTCTCTATTACTTGGGACCGGCCGGGCAATCGGTGTTCAAGCCGCAGAGCGCGCCGCCGGACTACCTGGAGGCCAGCCGCGCCGCCCTCGTCCTGCGACCGGCGACGATGCTGGCCAATGTCCAGGACCTGATGGCGCTGCCGGCCGCGCTCCAGCAGCAGAGCGCCGCCTACGGGCGCATCGCGGTACCGACCGTGATCGTCACCGGCGACCGCGACGCCATCGTCCCGGCCGAGCGGCATGCCCGTCCGCTGGCCAGGCTCATCCCGGGCGCACGGCTCGTGGAGCTGGCCGGCGTCGGCCATATGGTCCATGCGGTGGCCACGGAGGCAGTCGTCGACGAGGTGGTCCGCCTCTCCGAATCCGTCACCACCCACTGAGCCGCGCCGCCGCAACGAACCGGCGGCGCGGCTCCGTCGCGAACCTCACGCCTTGGCGGCGTGCTCGCGGGTCACGAAGGCGATACGCACCAGATTGGTGGCGCCCGGCGTCCCGAACGGCACGCCCGCCACCACGATGATGCGGCCGCCGATCTCGGCGAAGTTTTCGCGCACCGCGAACTTGGCGGCGCGGAACGCCATGTCGTCCACGTCGCTGGCGTCCTTGGTGACGATCGGGTGCGTGCCCCAGCACAGGGCGAGGCGCCGGGCCGTCTCGCGCTTCGGGGTCAGCGCGATGATCGTCGCATTGGGCCGCGAGCGCGCGAGACGCAGGGCGGTCGAGCCGGAATGCGTCCAGGCCATGATCGCCGTAAGGTTGAGGGCGTCGACCATCTGGTGCGCCGCCGCCGCGATCGCGTCCGAGGCGGTGGCGTCGGGCTCCGAGCGCTGGGCCGTCAGGATGGTCCAGTACAGGGCGTCGCGCTCGACCTGCTCGGCGATCCGGCTCATCATCGAGATCGCCTCGATGGGGAACGAACCCGATGCGCTCTCGGCCGAGAGCATCACCGCGTCGGCCCCCTCGTAGACGGCGGTGGCGACGTCGGAGACCTCGGCGCGGGTCGGCACCGGGGCGGTGATCATCGATTCGAGCATCTGGGTCGCGACCACGACCGGCTTGCCCATACGGCGCGAGGCGCGGGTGATGCGCTTCTGCACGCCGGGCACCTGCTCCAGGGGCATCTCGACGCCGAGATCGCCGCGCGCCACCATCAGGCCGTCGGAGATCTCGATGATCTCCTCGAGCCGGGTCAGGGCCTGCGGCTTCTCGATCTTGGCCATGATGAGCGCCCGGCCGGCCGCGACCTTCTTCACCTCGGCCACGTCCTCGGGACGCTGCACGAACGAGACGGCGATCCAGTCGGCGCCCGCCGCGAGGCCGGCTTCAAGGTCGCCGCGGTCCTTCTCGGTCATGGCGGCGACCGGGATCACGGTGTCGGGGAGAGAGACGCCCTTGCGGTTCGAGATCCGGCCGCCGACCTCGACGCGGGTCACGGCGCGGCCCTCGGACACCTCCGTTACGGTCAGCCGCAGCTTGCCGTCGTCGATGATGACCACGTGGCCCGGCTCCAGTGCGGAGAGGATCTCCGGATGGGGCAGGAACACCCGCGACACGTCGCCGGGGGTCGGGTCGCTGTCGAGCACGAAGGTGGCGCCGTTCGCCAGCATCGCCGCACCCTCGGCGAAGGCCGCCACGCGCAGCTTCGGTCCCTGGAGATCGACCAGGATCGCGATCGGGTGCTTCAGCTCCCGCTCGATCGTGCGGATCACCTCGATCTTCTCGGGCAGCTTTTCCCGGGGCAAATGGCTCATGTTGAGGCGGAAGACGTCCGCGCCGGCGCGAAACAGCTTCTCGATCATCTCCGGCGTATCGGAGGCGGGACCCAGGGTCGCGATGATCTTGGTGCGGCGTGAGCGTTTCACTGTGGTCTCCATCCCCGAAATCAGGCCTCGCCGGTTTCGGACGACCGGCGTTGAGCGAAGGGCCACAAGCACCGATGGGGCCGGCGCGTCAAGAACGCCGGGCCGCCCCCGACCCCCGTCCAGGGGGTCGCGATGCGCTGCCGGCATGCGCGCGCGGCCCCGCCGCCGATCCCGGCGCGGGGTTTCACCGACGCGGGAGACGCGGGACGCCGCGAAACCACGAAGGGAAAACGAAGCCGGTCTCCCGGCGTCCCTGGGCGCGGCCCCGAAGGGTCGAACCTGTCACGTCACGGCGTCCTCTACGGCGTCGGCGACTCGGCTTATGGCGGCCCTCCTCCACGGTCCGTCGCCCCCTATTGGAAGGCGGCGGCCCCTGGCGGCCGGCTGATCATGGCCCACGGCCCCGTACCCGCCTCGTAGTGGGCGGGTCGTCCGTTGTCTGGAGGTGCCCCAGGTTTGCGGGTCCGGCCTGAAGAGGCCCAACCCGCGCCGAGACACCCTGCGTCGCGCGGCGCTGCCCGGGGCGATGGCGAAACCGGGCCATCGGCGCGGGCGCCGTCTCGTCCTCCCAAACCCCTCGACCCGGTCCGCCGAAGGGCCTCCCGTCGGGGGGAGGCGAGTGGCGGCAGGAAAGCACGAAATAGGAATATTGTCAATATTTTTGTGGATGGACATTCGACGTTCTGCGCGGCCCTCCGCGCCCGGATTCACGACAGCCGGACTGCTGAAACGAGGACTTCGACGCGCGGTCTTGCCGGAACGGACCGGGATGGTATCGGACTTCAGGTCCCGACATCGGCCGCACGATTGCAAGATTCGGCATCCTTTCAGCTTGATTCGTCTCAGTATCGGCTGTGCTCATACCCGCCGGCGTTTCCCGAAAACCATGCTGATCGGCGAAGCTGTGAGCTGGGCTTAAAATGACCAGTACATTTTGACTGCGACGCTTTGCTCATGATCCGTCGAGCATATCAGCCCAATAATCAGGCACGGCAGCGATCGGCTGCCAAAATATTCACAGCAGCGACAATTGCCACCTCAACGGGCACATGCAACCTTCGCGCAAGGCGTTTCGGCCGATGCCGTCGTCGATAACTCGAACTCGCGCTTTGCCGACTGAAATCTTCAGTCCTGACCGATCGCGAGCACTTCGCGGACTCTTGCAGCGAAAGGTTTCAGGATGGATCACGATACCATGCGGCGCGCGACCGCCGAGTTCTTCGGCACCTTCTGGCTCACCTTCGGCGGCTGTGGCGCCGCCGTTCTGTCGGCTGCTTTCCCGGAACTCGGCATCGGCTTCCTTGGGGTGGCCTTCGCCTTCGGCCTCACCGTGCTGACCATGGCCTATGCGGTCGGGCACATCTCGGGCGGGCACTTCAACCCGGCCGTGACCCTCGGACTCTGGTCGGCCCACCGCTGCGCGAACCGGCACGTGCTGCCCTATATCGTCGCCCAGGTGATCGGCGCCGTCGTCGCGGCCGGCGTCCTCTACGTGATCGCGTCGGGCAAGGCCGGCTGGGTCCCGAACGGGTTCGCCTCGAACGGCTACGGTGATCTCAGCCCCGGCAAGTACGGTCTCGCCGCCTGCCTGATCATCGAATTCCTGACGACGTTCTTCTTCCTCTTCATCATTGTCGGCACGACCTCGAAGGGCGCCGCCACGGGCTTTGCCGGCATCCCCATCGGGTTTGCTCTCGTCCTCATCCACCTGATTTCGATCCCGGTGACCAACACCTCGGTCAACCCGGCCCGCAGCACCGGACCCGCGCTGTTCGCGGGCGGCGAGGCCGTGATGCAGTTGTGGCTGTTCTGGCTCGCGCCGATCGCAGGTGCGATCGCGGCCGGCGCCATGGCCCGGTGGCTGTACGAGCCCGCCGACACTGTCAACACGACCGTCGTCGAGAAGCGGGCGACAGCCTGAGGGCGAACCATGGCGAGCGAGCCCTGAGCCGGCCCGCGAGCCGGTGAGAACGATCCCCCGGCCCGGCGAACCTCTCAGGGTGGAGCTGGACGGGGGCTTATCGCCGCCGGGAGGGCGCCGGTGGCCCGAGCCGGAACGTCCGTTCCGGGGGCTCGCCGTTACGACACGGGCTTTGGCTGCCTGTCACGGCGTCGGCGTCACCGGCTGGTTGGGGTCGGTGAGCTGGATGGTCCAGCTCTTCTGCTCGCCGGTGTCGACCTCGTAGAAGCCGTTGCGGTCGAGACCCCGGGCGAGACAATCCTCGACGCCGCGGATCGTGAACTCACGGTCCTTGGTGCACATCAGCGAGCGACCGCTCCACTCGCCGCCGCGCGTGTAGTCGACCGCGTAGACGTAGTAGAACCGCGCCGCGAGGGCTCCCTTCACAAGCGTCTCGCAGACCTTGGGCGCGACGTCCCACCAGCCCTCCGTCACCCAGCCCTGCGGGTCGCGGTAGCCGAGCGCGATCCCGACCTTGCTGGCGGTCTGGTTGCACATGCGCAGGTCGGCGCGGGCCGGCACCGGCACGAGGATCGCCGCAAGGCACGTGACGGCGACCGTGCCAGCGACCGCGCGGGCGAGCCGGGCCAGCTGTCCGCCGCGTTGGTCGCCGTTTCCAGCCCGAAGCGCGGCAACCCAGGGCAGGACCCCGCCGGACGACGCCGCGACGCCGCTCCCTCTCCTGGAAGGAGAGGGCTGGGGTGAGGCGTGGGTCGTGTCCGGAGAATCCATACGCCTCACCCTGCCCCTCTCCGTCCAGGAGAGGGGACCCGAGGTGACCGTGGACCCATCGAAGACCCGGGACCGCCCGCCGGCGCACCTAGCCAACGAGGATGATGCGGCAATCGTTGACATTGGTGCGTGTCGGACCCGGCTGAACGAGGTCGCCGATGGTGGCGAAGAACTTCGTCGAATCGTTGTCGGCCAGCATCGCGGCGGGATCGAGCCCGGCGGCGCGGGCGCGGGCCAGCGTGGTCGGGTCGACCAGGCCGCCGGCCGGATCGGTCGCCTCGCCACGGCCGCCATCGGTGCCGTCGGTGTCGGCGGCGATGCCGAGGATGCCGGGGGCGCCGTCGAGCGCCAGGGCGAGCGCCAGGGCGTATTCCTGGTTCGGGCCGCCATGGCCTTCGCCCTTGATCGTGACCGTCAGTTCGCCGCCCGAGATGATGGCGACCTTGCGCCCGGCCGCCGCCATCTCGCGGGCCATGCCGGCGTGCTCGGCCGCGACCTCGCGGGCCTCGCCCTCGACGTCGGGTCCGAGCATCACCGGCTCGTAGCCGGCCGCGGCCGCCGCGGCCGCCGCGGCCTCCAGGGCGTCGATCGGCCGGGCGATGATGCGGTACTCGGCCCGGACGAAGGCGGGGTCGCCGGCCTTCGGAGTCTCGTTGAGGGGATCGTTGAGGAGCGCCTTGGCGGTCTCCGGCAGGGGGATGCCGCGCCGCTCGCAGATCGCGCGGGCATCGGCCAGAGTGGACGGGTCGGGTACGGTCGGGCCGGAGGCGATCACCGCCGGGTCGTCGTGCGGCACGTCGGAGACGGCGAGCGTCAGGATCGAGCGGGCGTTGCGCGCCATCATGGCGAGCCGGCCGCCCTTGATCCGCGACAGGTGCTTGCGCACGCAATTGATCTCGTTGATCGGCGCGCCCGAGCGCAGCAGGGCCTTGGTGATGGCCTGCTTCTCGGTGAGCGTCAGGTCGCCGGCCGGGGCGATCCAGTTGGCCGAGCCGCCGCCCGAGAGCAGCACCAGCACGTCGTCGTCCGGCCCCGCGTCGGCGGCGATCTTCAGGGTGTCGATGGTGGCGTCGATGCCGGCCTGGTCCGGCACCGGGTGTCCGGCCTCGACCATGCGGATCATCGGCGCCTCCTCGCCGTAGCCGTGGCGGGCGACCGCAAGGCCGACGATGCGGCTCGGATCGACGCCGTGCTCCTCCCGGTAGAACCGGCTCGCGACGGCCGCCATGCTGCCGCCGGCCTTGCCAGCACCCAGGATGATGAGGCGGCCCTGGCCGGGCGCCGGCAGGTGCGGCACGAGGCAGCGCGCCGGGTGGGCGGCGGCGATCGCCTCATCGAGGCAATGCAGGAGTAGGGCGCGGGCGGTCTCGGTCGAGTTGGAGCCGGTCGAATTGGAGTCGGTCGAGTTGGAGTCGGTCATGGCGTTTCCGTATTCCGGTGGTCGATCGCGAAGGCGGCCCGGTGGTTGTCCTCCGGATTGTTGTGCCCCCGGCATGGTGCCGGATTGTTGCCGTCGCGGCGCGATCCGCGATACGTGCTGTGCCCGACGCTCGCCGCCTCGGCAAGCCACGCATGACGGGTAAGCCGTGCGTGACGGCGCATCCCCCGCGATGCGGCCGGGGCCTTGCTTCCCGCCGGCGAAACCGGTGCCGTTCGTTCCAACGCCGCCGCCCGCGCTCAACCGGACCCTGCCTTCCCATGCAGCCACCGCATCCCGTCGAGACCATCCCGGGCGATCCCGCCCGGGGCCTGCTCCTGATCTGCGACCATGCCTCCAACCACGTTCCGGCCGACCTCGACCAGCTCGGGGTGCCGGAGCACGAATTCGCCCGCCACATCGCCTACGACATCGGCGCCGCCGCAGTGACGCGCCGGCTGGCGGCGGATCTCGGCGTGCCGGCGATCCTGACCCGGTTCTCGCGCCTGATCATCGATCCGAACCGGGGCCGGGCCGACCCGACCCTGGTGATGCGCCTCTCCGACGGGGCGGTGGTGCCGGGCAATGCCCGCATCGACGAGGACGGCAAGGCCGAGCGCATCCGGCGCTTCTACGCGCCCTTCGACGAAGCGATCGACGCCGGCATCGCCGAGGCCGAGGCCACCGGCAGGCGCCCGGCCATCGTCACCATCCACAGCTTCACGCCCTATTGGCGCGGCGTGCCCCGGCCCTGGGAGGTCGGCATCTTGTGGGACCGGGACGACCGCATGAGCGCGCCCCTGATCGCGGGCCTGCGCGCCGATCCGGCGGGGCTGACGGTGGGCGACAACGAGCCCTATGGCGGCGGCCTGCCCGGCGACACCATCGACCGTCACGCCATGGCGCGCGGGCTGCCGAACGCCCTGGTGGAGATCCGCCAGGATCTCATCGTCGGCGAGGCGGGACAGGCCGAATGGGCGACCCGCTTCGCGCGCCTGCTCCGGCCGATGCTGCCGATCGCCGCTTGACGGCGGGGCCGGGCCGCCCGACCTCAAGCCGACAAACGGAGACAGCGCACCATGACCGAGATCGACGCCGCCACCCGCACCGAACTCGAGGCCGCCGTGTTCCGGCGCCTCGTGGCCCATCTGCAGGCCCGGACCGACGTGCAGAACATCGACCTGATGAACATGGCCGGGTTCTGCCGCAACTGCCTGTCGAACTGGCTCAAGGACGCGGCCGAGGCCAAGGACCTGCCGATGAGCAAGGACGAGAGCCGGGAGGCGGTCTACGGCATGCCGTTCGCCGAGTGGAAGCGGCTGTACCAGTCGGACGCGTCCCCGGAGCAACAGGCGGCCTTCGCCAAGGCGGCGGCCGAGCCGCACTAAGGTCCCGGTAAGCTTGACGGCTTATCGAGGCGGTTCCGGCGCCCCGCACCGCGCCTCGCATGTCAGGGACTTGAAACCACCATGGCCGCATCCGCCGCACCCGCCGTCGACGCCTCCTCCGTCGCCGCCGACCAGCTGAAGAGCTTCATCGAGCGCATCGAGCGCCTCGAGGAGGAGAAGGCCGGCCTCGCCTCCGATATCAAGGACGTCTACGCCGAGGCCAAGGGCACCGGCTTCGACACCAAGGCCCTGCGCAAGATCATCTCCCTGCGCAAGAAGGACCATGCCGAGCGCCAGGAGGAAGAGGCGATCCTGGAGCTGTACATGCAGGCGCTCGGGATGGTCTGAGCCGGGACCGTCAGCGGAACAGGCGCAGACCGGCGCCGAGCAGGCCCAGCCCCGCGATCAGGAGCGTGCCGCCGGCCCATTCGAGGGCGACCCGGCGGCGCGGGTAGCTTTGCGCGACCAGCGCGAGGACGATCCCCGCCAGCAGGCACGTCGCGCTGATCGAAAACATCACGATCCCTGGTCCTCCGCACCGCCTGCAACGCCATCTCGCGAAAGACGGTTGCCAAATCCTCCCGATGTGAGGGATTCACACCTTGTCCCGAGCCAGCGGGGCGGCGTCATACACCATATGGGTGATGCGGGGGCGTTCCCCCCGTCCGGAAACTACGTATAGCGCCGGATCTCTCCAATTCTGCGCGGCGCTGGAGCCCGATAAATCGCAGTCGTTCGGATCAAGACTTGTCGAAGCGCCAAGCGCTGCTTCATCCGCGGGAGGCTGGCGGACTCGAGATCAGGAACGGTCAGGACACGGGTCCGACGCCCAAGGTCCGGTGTCGATGCCGTTGCTCACGTCCATCGCGGCGTGTCCGGCCGCCATCAGGACAGATCGCCTCGCCGAGACGGATACACACGGGGATCTCCCGTATTCCCACCGGATAACACCAGAACGGCATGGCGAAAGACTGTCCGGCGCCGACCACGGCACGCGGCGCCGACCGTTCCACATGCCCGGGCGGGACAGGGACGGAGCGAACTCCGCCCGTCCCGATCGTCCGATCGCGGACCGGACCCGGTCAGCGGGTGCCGGGAACGCCTCGGGTCGAGGACCCGGTGAAGCGGGTCGCGGCGAGGTCGTCGCCGGGGCTGCGAACCGAGAAGCGGGTGGCGACACCGGCCGGCCGCGCCACGACCGCACCGGGCGCGCCGTCGAGCTTGGCCTTCGCGTTCGCAAGCCTGACCGGCGCCGCGCGGCTGGCGGGCTCCGCGTCGGAAGCGGCGGCCGCGAACAGGGCGCGAAGTTGGGTGCGCGAATCGGCGTTGGCCGGCACCGGGATTGCCGCGGAGCGGCTCGGCGTGGACGAGGACGTCAGGTTGGCCATCCCGACGGCACCGAGGCTCGCCACCTGGACGGCCGGCCGCGACGGCGGCAGCGGCATGGTCAGGGCCGCGGTGACGGCCGCGAACTCCGCCGGACGCCGGGGCGGCAGCGGCAGGACGATAGTGGCCTTCGCGGGTTCGGAGGCAGCCGCATTCGGCGCTTCGGCAGTCAGCAGGCTCTGGGCGTCGCGTCCGTCGCGACGGAGGAGGGCGCCGTTGAGGGTCTCGTCGGCGGCGGGCGCCGCGTAGGCGAGGGCGGCGCGAGCCCCGACCGCATCCTCGGGGTCGGCGCTCGCGACGACGACGGGGGAGGGCTTCGCCCTCATTCGCTCGGACGTCCGGTCGGAGGCCTTGGCGGCAACCTGGACCGGCGGCGCGGTCTCCTGCGTGCGGCCACCGCCGAACAGGCTGGCGAAGAAGCCCTTGATGCTCGGGCCGTCATCCTCGTCCATCTGCGCCACTTCGGTGACGCCGAGCACGGTGCCGCCCCGCTGCAGGATTTCGGCCCGCGCCATCTCGTAGCCGGGGAGGGGGCGATTGTCGCTCGGCAGGTGGACGGTCTTGCCATCCGGAAACAGCCGGGCCAGCTGATCGTGGGTCATGCGCGGCCAGGACCGGACCGAGCCGACGTCGAGATGGACGAAGGGAGAGCCAGAGCGCGGATACCAGCCGACGCCGCCGCGCTGCATCCGCATGCCGATGGCGCGGATCTGATCGATCGACACGTCCGGCAGGTAGAAATCCATGGCCTTGCCGAGCATGTGCTGGCTGTACTCGGCCACCATCTTCGAACGCCGCCGCAGCATCGCGTTGGTGCCGGGTGAGCGATAGGCCGACACGACGTTGATCGGCTCCTGCGAGCCCACCGAACGATAGGCCTCCCACACCGTGTCGAAGAGGCGCGGGTCCATCTTGGTCGGCTCTTCCATGCGCCAGTCGCGCAGAAGCCAGTTCAACTGCTCCAGGGCGGCGCGGTCGTAGCGACCATCCCGCTTGAAGGTGACGGTCAGGCTTTCCTTCGTGTGGGTGTGATAGATCGAGAGGGTCCGGGTGTCGCCGTTGGCCACGGCATCCTGTGTACCACGGGTTCCGCCGACCACCGCGAGGCCGATGCCGGCCGCGATGACCGCGAGGCGCCGGAGACGCGCCGGAGCGGGGAAGCGTCGACGCGTGGTCTGACCGTGTCGCAGAAGCTTACCCACCGTTGTCTCACCCTCTCCCGATCGCATGCGGGGCACGGATCATGGTGAACGCAAGGTTGCCGAAAACCGTAAACGTCCGGTTATCGGGTCCTCGACGCGTCGTCGGTTCAGGCGTTAACGGCTAAGTCTCAACCGTGGCGAAATCGTGCCCGGCTGTGCGGAGACGCACACCCAGGCTTATGGTCCTGTCGTCGAGACTATTCGCCCGCGATGGGGATGACGTCGCCAAGATGTCGGCCGGTCGAAACGGTGCCGGCGCGGTCGATGAAACCCCGCTTCAGCATCGTCCCCGGCGCGTCGGGCCTACCACCAGCTGTTCAGGGGCCGGCCCGGACGCGGCGTCCACAGGTCGGGCTCGCCGAAATCGCCCGGAGCGCGGCCGGAATTCCCCCGCGCGGCCGATCCCGTCTCCGAGTTGACCTCGCGGACGCGCTGGCGCCGCGCCTCGGCCATCGGCTTCGGGGCGCCCGTGAGGGCGGGACCGGTCCGGCCGGTCACGGTCGGCTTCTGAGTGCCGCGACGTGCCTGATCCGGGCTCTTGCCCTCCTTCGCCTTGGCGACCAGGAGGCTGCCGGGGCTGAGGCCGAGGGCGATCTTCATGCGCGCATCGTAGCCGTAGAGATCCGGCAGGGTGCGCAGGCTCCCGGTCTCGTCCACCGATGCGGTGAAGTAGGCGAGGTGCACGGGCAGCTTCTCGGGCAGGCGGATCTGGCGCTCGCCCTTGCCGATGAGCTTCTTGAGGCGCTCGCTCGACCAGGCCTCGGGCAGGACCGCATCGGCGAAGCGGAAGGGGTCGTCGACGCGCACGCAGCCATGGCTGAGGGCGCGCTGGGACGACGAAAACAGGCTGCGGTTCGGTGTGTCGTGCAGGTAGACCGCATGGTTGTTCGGGAACATGAACTTGATGAACCCGAGGGCGTTGCGCTCGCCCGGCGGCTGGCGCACCGAGACGTTACCGTTGCGATAGACCACCTCGTAGCCGCGCCGCGCCGCGTAGTTCGGATCGCGGGCGAGCCCGGGCAGGAACTCGTTCTTCAGGATCGAGGGCGGCACGTTCCAGGACGGATTGACCACCGCGTATTCCATCATCCCGGAAAAGATCGGCGTCGGCGATTCCGTCTTGCCGACGATGACCCGCGCCTCATCCCGCTGCCGGCCGTCCCGGATCACCCGCAGGCGGAACTCGGGGATGTTGACCAGGACGTAGTCGCGGCCGAGGTCGGAGGGCAGCCAGCGCCAGCGCTCCATGTTGACGATCAGCGCGGCCTCGCCGGCATCGGGCCGGGCGGCGGAGTCCGGCCGGGCGAGCGCCGCCACGGTCTGCGGCGTCAGATGGCCGTTGGGTGCCAGACCGCGGGCGCGCTGGAAACCCGTGACGGCGGCGACCACCCGGGTATCGTAGGTCTGCGGATCGCCGGGACCGGCATCGAGGGTGCCGGCGGTCCGTGTCTCCAGGCCGAAGCGGGTGCGCAGGGCCGGCACCCGCGGATCGCTCATGCCGAGCTTCAGCACGGGACCGGGCGGCAGCTGTACGCTGGGGGCGGCCGGGGTCTCGCCGTGCCCGCGCAAGGTCGCCAGCCGCGCCTTGAGGGCGAGGTAGCCGGGCTGAGCCGGATTGTAGCCCTGCAGCAGCGCGCCGGCCTGGGTCCCCGCGGAGGCGATGCGGCCGAGGACCGCGTCGGGGGCGGGCAGGTCGAGGGTCGGGGTGATCAGCCGGGACAGGCTAGCGAGGTGGATGCGGCCGCCGCGCGCGTCGCGGGCGTAGAGCACCACCGCGGCCGACAGCTTCAGGTCGGCCTCGGCGATCTGTGCCTCGGTGGCGCCCTGCGTGCCGAGGACCGGTACCGGGTAGGCCGAGGAGGTGAGGCCGTCTTCGCCGGCGGCGGCGAGGCGGGCGGCGGCGGATTTGGCCGCCGGGGTCAGGGCGCCGTCGACGATCCAGACCGGCTTGAAGGCGCCCAGTGCGTAGAAGGCCTGGATGGCCTCGCGCTCCTTCGTGGAGAGGCGTGGCAGAAGCGGTGCCGGATCGAGGAGCCGTGCGGCGACGGCCGCCCCCTGGGGATCGGCGGGGAGGGGCGGCGGCGCCTCGGCGACCGGTGCGGACGCGGCGGCGTCGGGTGCGGATCCTGTCGATGGGGCCGCAACACCCGCCTGCGGCGCGGCCGGCTCGACCGCCGGGGCGGCCGCATCGACGGAGGCGTTTTTGACGACGGGCGCGTCGGCTGCTTCGGACGATTTGGCCTGGGCCGCTTCCGGCGGTTTGGCCTGAGCCGCTTCGGCCGATTTGGCCTGAGCCGTCACCTCATCGGAGGGCAGGGTCTGGGCCTGGGTCTGAGCCTGGGCCGTATAGCCGATGCAGCCCGCCAGCAGGGCGGACAGCGCAACGGAGGCGGAGCGCGAAACGCCCATGATGGCAACTCCTCAGGACCGACCCGGCAGGCCGATCGGATTAGGACAATCGGGCCAAGCGGGCGCGTGTGCAAATGCACCTGCGCCGGTGGGCCGTCCCGGGGCGATACGGGTGCATCGACCCGCACGCCATGTCGAGACCTCGGCCCGAGACCGCATCGTGCGGTCTCAAGCCGAGATTTCGGAGCAAGACCTCAGGCCGCGGCCTCGTCGGCCTTGTCGCCGTCCTCGAGGCCGAGGTCCTTGAGCTTGCGATAGAGGGTGGATCGGCCGATTCCGAGGCGGCGCGACACCTCGGACATGCGGCCGCGGTAATATTGCAGCGCGAACCGGATGATCTCCGCCTCCAGCCCTTCCATGGTCTTCATCTCGCCGGTCTCCTCGGCGACGAGGCTCATGGCGTGCGGATCGCGGACCTCGACCCGAACGATCTCGCGCACCGGTTCCGGGGCGCCGTGCTGCACCATCGGCTGCAGCGGAGCGGCGGGAATCCGGACGTCGAAGCCTTCGACCTGTGCGGCGATCTGCGGAAATTCCGACACCGTCAGCTCGTCGCCATCGGCCA
This sequence comes from Methylobacterium sp. Leaf113, assembly GCF_001423325.1. Lineage (NCBI taxonomy): Bacteria > Pseudomonadati > Pseudomonadota > Alphaproteobacteria > Hyphomicrobiales > Methylobacteriaceae > Methylobacterium > Methylobacterium sp. Leaf113. The sequence goes on along the minus strand of NZ_LMNJ01000003.1, from coordinate 126,615 downwards.
GCACCACCGCCCGGAACAGCGCATTCTCCAACTGGCGGACATTGCCGGGCCAACCGTAACGGGTGAGCAGCGCCATCGCCTCGGGGGTGATGGCCCGGACGCGCTTGCCCTCTTCGGCGGCGAAGCGCGCGCAGAACGAGCGCACCAGATCGGGAATGTCCTCCCGGCGGGCGCGCAGGGGCGGCAGCGTCATGGGGAACACGTTGAGCCGGTAATACAGGTCCTCGCGGAAGCGGCCCTGCTTGACGAGATCGAGCAGCGAGCGGTTCGTCGCCGAGATCAGCCGGATGTCGACGCGCACGCTGCGCTTGCCGCCGACCGGATCGACCTCGCCTTCCTGCAGGGCGCGCAGAAGCTTGACCTGGGCGTCGAGCGGCAGTTCGCCGATCTCGTCGAGGAACAGCGTGCCGCCCGAGGCTTCGACGAACTTGCCGACGTGACGATCGGTGGCGCCGGTGAAGGCGCCCTTCTCGTGGCCGAACAGGGTGGATTCGACGAGGTTGTCGGGGATCGCGCCGCAATTGACGGTGACGAAGGCCTTGCCGCGCCGGTCGCCCGAGCCCTGGATCGCGCGGGCCAGCACTTCCTTGCCGACGCCGGATTCGCCCTCGATCAGGACCGGGATGTTCGATTTGGCCGAGCGCTCGGCGAGCCGGATCACCCGGTCCATGTCGGGGCTGCGCGAGGTCAGGTCCTTGAAGCTGAGGGCGCCGGAGGCGCGCCGGCGCATGCGGCGAACCTCTTCCTCGAGCTGATCGACCTTGAGGGCGTTCTTGATCGAGACCTGCAGCCGCTCGGCACCCGCCGGCTTGACCACGAAATCGACGGCGCCCGCCCGCATCGCCGTCACCACGGCATCGATTGAACCGTTCGAGGTCTGCACGATCACCGGAACGTCGAGGCCGGTCTTGCGCATCTCGGCCATCACCGCGAGGCCGTCGAGGCCGCCCGGCATGACGAGGTCGAGGAGCACCACGTCGATCGGATCGCCGGCGCGCAGGGTTTCGAGACCTTGCTCGCCGCTCTCGGCCACCTTGGCGTTGAAGCCGAGGCGCCGCACCATCGCCTCGGCGAGACGGCGCTGGACGGGATCATCGTCGACGATGAGGACCGTTGTCGACATGGGAGCGCCTCGCGTTTCGCAAGCGGAGGAGAGCGGGCGACACGGGTTCGCCCGGCTGCGCACCGCCGGTTTGTTTCGTTTCGAACCGTAGGGTGACCCAAGACCGTAAAGCCGCGCTTAACGACGATCAGACTTTTCGCGGTGAAGACCAGGGTGGGTGTGACCCTTTGCCGAATCCCCCCGGGAAAGCGCTGCAAGCGGCAGGATTCTCCTCACGCCGGATTGATCGCGCCCGCCGGGCGCTCGATATCAGCGCCTGGCACCGTCGAGTCGCCCAGGTCGTGTCGCGAAGAAAGAAACCATCATGCCGAGCCGAGCCGTCGCCCATGCCAGCCTGTCGGGCATCGTCGCGAATGCGGAAGGGGCCAGCGCGGCGCGGGCCGCCGCCCACGCAGCCGATCTCGGCGTGCTGCCCGAATGGGACCTGACCGACCTCTACGCGGGCATCGACGCCCCCGATTTCACCGCCGATCTCGCCCGCGCGGAGGCCGACTGCGCGCGGTTCTCGGAGCGCTATGCCGGCCGTCTCGCCGCGATGGCCTCCGCCCTCGACGCGTCGGCCCAGCTCGCCGAGGCGGTGGCGGCCTATGAGGGCATCGAGGACCTGCTCGGCCGGCTGATGTCGTTCGCGGGTCTCGTCTATTCCGGCGACACCACCGACGAGCGCCGGGAGAAGTTCTACGGCGACACCCAGGAGCGCCTGACCACGGCCTCCAGCCATCTGCTGTTCTTCGCCCTGGAGCTGAACCGGATTCCGGATGCGGAGATGGACCGGGCGATGGCCGACGGACCGCTGGCGCATTACGCGCCGTGGATCGAGGACCTGCGCCGGGAGAAGCCGTTCCAGCTCGACGACCGCACCGAGAAGCTGTTCCTCGAAAAATCCGTCACCGGCCGCTCGGCCTGGAACCGGCTCTTCGACGGCACGATCGCGTCGCTGCGCTTCCCCGTCCAGGGCGAGCAGCTGACCCTGGAGCCCACCCTCAACAAGCTCCAGGACCCGGACGGCACCGTGCGCAAGGAAGCCGCGGGCGCGCTCAGCGACGTCTTCCGGGCGAACCTGCGCACCTTCACGCTGATCACCAACACGCTGGCCAAGGACAAGGAGATCTCGGACCGCTGGCGCGGCTTCGCCGACGTGGCCGATGCCCGCCACCTGTCGAACCGCGTCGAGCCGGAGGTGGTCGCCGCGATGGTGGAGGCGGTGCAGGCGGCCTACCCGCGCCTGTCGCACCGCTACTATCGCCTGAAGGCCCGGTGGTTCGGCGTCGAGGCGCTGCCGTATTGGGACCGCAACGCGCCGCTGCCGAAGGTGGAACAGCGCACCATCCCGTGGACAGAGGCCCGCGACACCGTGCTGAACGCCTACGGGGCGTTCTCGCCGCGCATGGCCGACATCGCCCGCACCTTCTTCGACCGCAACTGGATCGACGCGCCGACCCGGCCCGGCAAGGCGCCGGGCGCCTTCGCGCACCCGACCGTCCCCTCGGCCCACCCCTACGTGCTGGTCAATTACCAGGGCAAGCCGCGCGACGTGATGACCCTCGCGCACGAGCTCGGGCACGGCGTGCACCAGGTGCTCGCGGGCCCGAACGGCGCCCTGATGGCGCCGACGCCCCTGACCCTGGCCGAGACCGCCAGCGTGTTCGGCGAGATGTTGACCTTCCGCCGCCTGCTCGCGGCGACCTCCAGCGTCTCGCAGCGCCGGGCGATGCTGGCCGCCAAGGTCGAAGACATGATCAACACGGTGGTGCGCCAGATCGCGTTCTACGCCTTCGAGCGCAAGGTCCACCTCGCCCGGGCGCAGGGCGAGCTGACCGCCGAGCAGATCAACGGCCTGTGGATGTCGGTGCAGGCCGAGAGCCTCGGCCCGGCCATTGCCCTGGATTCGGGGTACGAGCCGTTCTGGGCCTACATCCCGCACTTCATCCACTCGCCGTTCTACGTCTACGCCTACGCCTTCGGCGACTGCCTGGTGAACTCGCTCTACGGCGTCTACGCCAAAGCCGAGGACGGTTTCGTCGAGCGCTACTTCGCCCTGCTGTCGGCGGGAGGTGCCAAGCCCTACGGCGAACTCCTCGCCCCGTTCGGCCTGGACGCCCGCGATCCGGGCTTCTGGCAGATCGGCCTGTCGATGATCGAGGGCATGATCGTCGAGCTGGAGGGAATGGAAGACGCCTAGCGCCTGTCAACGTTGCGCACTGCGACATTGACCTCCGTAACGTGGCACACTACGTTCACTTCGTTACGGAGGGTCCAATGAATCCGAGTCACGCCGCGTTTTTCGAGCGCCCTGAAGCGCGCCTCCTTAAAGACAAGCTGACGCGCCCGGAGATGCTTCCGCAGTACGAACTGCTGAGTCGGCTGGAAATTCCAGCTGTTCAAGCGGCAATCTGGGACATCGAGCCGATCCTGGAACAGTTCGACCCAGCTACGCGCAATTATGCCATCCAGTCTTCGGGCGCGTTGATCGGAGACATCATGGCATCGAGAGGCTTCCGCATCGCGCGCGATGCGCGCGGCGAGAAGCGACGAGGTCGGGTTCGAAAGGCGCGCTTCGTGAAGTCCGGGACGATTTGGGAGCTTCCGATGCAAGCTGATGACGATCATCGGAAGAAGGTCGCGTCCATCATGGACGACATCATGATCCGCTACCGCGATACGCTTGCCGAGCTTGCCAAATGACTGTCGGATCGGTGGGCGATCAAGCGCCCGAGTGGTTGACCGCCGCCGACGTCATTGATGCACATGATCGCCAGCTGAAGATCTTCGGTGGCGCAAGCGGCATTCGGGATCAGGGAGCGCTGGAATCAGCCGTCGATCGACCCATCAACAAGTGGCGTTACGAAGGCGCGGATTTGCCGGATCTCGCAGCGGCTTACGCGTTCGGGATCGTCAAGAACCATCCGTTCATGGATGGCAATAAGCGGGCAGGCTTTATGGCGATGCTCGGCTTTATTTTGTTGAACGCGATTCCTTTCCAGCCGGATCCCGCCGAGGCCACCGCCGTGATCCTCGGCCTCGCCGCCGGCAAGATCGACGAGGCCGGGCTCACCCGCTGGATTCGCGACAACTGGCCGGAGGCGTAAGCGCGGGTCCGCGACCCATGAGCCCGCCGCCCTGGCAAGCGCGGGCGGCGCGCTTATCTCGGGAGAAGCCTCTCCCGACGAGTTGAATGATTCCGATGAGCGAGATCGATCGCGAAGCCAACCGCTTCTCCGCCCGTGCCGGCCGCTATGCCCGCGTCGGGGCCAATGTCGGCGGGGTCGCGGCGCGGATGGCCGGCGCCAAGCTGTTCGGCGGCAAGGAGGCCCCGACCAACGCGGCCGCCCTGGCCCAAGCCCTCGGCGGGCTCAAGGGGCCGATCATGAAGGTGGCCCAACTCCTCGCCACCGTGCCGGATCTGCTGCCGCCGGAATACGCCACCGAACTGCAGAAGCTGCAGGCCGATGCGCCGCCCATGGGCGCGGCCTTCGTCAAGCGCCGGATGATGGCCGAACTCGGGGCCGACTGGCAGTCGCGCTTCCAGGCCTTCGACCTGAAGCCCGCGGCTGCCGCCTCACTGGGCCAAGTCCATCGGGCGACGGCCCTCGACGGCACCCGGCTCGCCTGCAAGCTCCAGTATCCCGACATGCAGTCGGCCGTCGAGGCCGACCTGAAGCAGCTCGAGATCGCCTTCGCCCTGCATCGGCGCATGTCGTCCTGGCTCGACACGCGCGAAATCGCCAAGGAGATCGGTGCCCGCGTGCGCGAGGAGCTCGATTACGAGCGCGAGGCCAAGCACGCCGTGCTGTACGGCAACGTCCTGCGCGACATCGATGCCGTGCGGGTGCCGCCCATCCACAAGGATCTGTCGACGAAGCGCCTGCTGACGCTGGGCTGGCTCGACGGCGAGCGCATCCTGAACTTCGCCGAGTCGCCGGTGGAGATCCGCAACCGCCTCGCGCGGTCCATGTTCAAGGCCTGGTGGCATCCGTTCAGCCGGGCCGCCGTGATCCACGGCGATCCCCATCTCGGCAACTACACGGTGTTCTCGGAAGGCGGCGAGGCACAGGGTATCAACCTGCTCGATTACGGCTGCGTCCGCATCTTCCATCCGCGCTTCGTCGGCGGCGTGGTGGATCTCTACCGAGGCCTCCTGACCAACGACAATGCCCGTATCGTCCACGCCTATGAAACCTGGGGCTTCAAGAACCTCAACAAGGAACTGGTCGAGATCCTCAACATCTGGGCCCGCTTTATCTATGGCCCGATTCTGGAGGATCGCACCCGCACCGTCGCGGACGGCGTGAAGCCGGGCGAATACGGCCGGCGCCAGGCCTTCGAGGTGCATCAGGCGCTCAAGGCCCGCGGTCCTGTCACAATCCCGCAGGAATTCGTGTTCATGGATCGGGCGGCCGTCGGGCTCGGCGCCGTGTTCCTTCACCTGCGCTCGGAGCTGAACTACCACCGGTTGTTCGAAGCCGAGATCGACAAGTTCTCGCTTGCGGAACTCGAGACGCGCCAGAGCGAGGCCCTGACCAGAGCCGGGCTCGGGCTTCCGACCTGAACTGCGACCTGAATTGATGGTGCAGCGCAAAGGTGCTTGGCCGGCTTGAAAGCGCGGCCATAAAAAGGCGTTCGTGGCGAATGCGGGGCACGCATCTCGATTGCGAGCGACCTTGGCATGCGCTAAATCCCCTTGGAACAAATCAAGATGATACCCAAGGGGACGCCCACAAGATGGCCGATACCAAGACCGTGACCGGCGTGCATTACAGCCCGGCAATGGACGAGAAGACTCACGAGCAGACCTATCGCGGCTTCGTTCGTTTCGTCGAAATCGGCACCGGCGTGGTGCTGTGCTGGGTCCTCGCTCTCGCCATCGGCGGCATTCGCGAAGCGTGGCTGACCGCAATCTTCGGCGTGATCCTGTCCGGCGTCGCCGGCACCGTCGGCGCCCTGGCACCCGCCATCGGTTACAAGGCCCCGGCCGCCGTCGGCATCCTGCTGCTGCTGTACCTCTTCTTCGCCTGAACAACCTTGAATCTCTGACTGACTTTGCGGGTCGCCTTCGGGCCGTCCTTTAAGGAGCACTCCTGCATGCGCATCGCTGTATTGTCCGAAACCGATCCCGCGGAGCCGCGGGTCGCGGCGGTGCCAGAAACGGTCAAGAAATTCATCGGGCTCGGAGCCGACGTGACCGTCCAGTCCGGCGCCGGCCTGAAGGCCGGCGTGCCGGACGCCGACTACGAGGCCGCCGGAGCCTCCGTGGCCGGATCGGCCTCCGAAGCCGCCGGGTCCGCCGACCTCGTGCTCAAGGTGCGTCGTCCCTCGACCGAGGAGATCGCCCTGTTGCCGCGCGGCGCCACGGTCATCGCCATCATGGATCCGTACGGCCACGAGGCCGAACTCGGGGCCATGGCGGAAGCCGGTCTCGATGCCTTCGCCATGGAGCTGATGCCCCGCATCACCCGCGCGCAGGTGATGGACGTGCTGTCGTCCCAGGCCAATCTCGCGGGCTACCGCGCCGTGGTCGACGGCGCCTCCGAGTATGGCCGCGCCATGCCGATGATGATGACCGCCGCCGGGACCGTGCCGGCCGCCCGCGTCTTCGTCATGGGCGTCGGCGTCGCCGGCCTCCAGGCCATCGCCACGGCGCGCCGGATGGGCGCGGTGGTCACCGCCACCGACGTGCGCCCGGCCACCAAGGAGCAGGTCGAATCCCTCGGCGCCAAGTTCGTCGCCGTGGAGGACGAGGAGTTCAAGCAGGCCGAGACCTCGGGCGGATACGCCAAGGAGATGTCGGCCGAGTACAAGAAGAAGCAGGCCGACCTCGTCACCACCCACATCGCCAAGCAGGACATCGTCATCACCACGGCGCTGATTCCGGGGCGTCCGGCCCCGCAGCTGGTGTCGGCGGCGATGGTCGCCTCGATGAAGCCCGGCTCCGTCCTGATCGACCTGGCGGTGGAGCGCGGCGGCAACGTCGAGGGTGCCAAGCCCGGCGAAGTCGTGATGACCGACAAGGGGGTGAAGATCGTCGGCCACCTCAACGTGGCCGGCCGTCTCGCGGCGACGGCCTCCAGCCTCTACGCGCGCAACCTCTATGCCTTCGTCGAGACCCTGGTCGACAAGGACGCCAAGGCTCTGGCGGTTAAATGGGACGATGAACTCGTCAAGGCGACCAACCTGACCCGTGACGGCCAGGTCTCGCACCCCTCGTTCCAGACCCAATCCTGATCCCGCCGGAGGATACGATGGCTATGCTTCCCCCCGATCAGGCCGCCGAGCAGGCGCGCGCCGCCGCCGCCGCGGCCCGAACCGCTGCCGACATCGCGCAGCAGCACGCGCTCCAGGCCCAGAAATACGCAGACGGCATCGGCCACGGCCTCAGCGCCGTGACCCACGGCGCCGTCGACCCGACGGTGTTCCAGCTCGCGATCTTCGTGCTGGCGATCCTGGTCGGCTACTACGTGGTGTGGTCGGTCACGCCCGCCCTGCACACGCCGCTGATGTCGGTGACCAACGCGATCTCCTCGGTGATCATCGTCGGCGCGCTCCTGGCCGCCGGCGTTCCCTACATCGAGCACGGCACCGGCTGGGCCCGCTTCTTCGGCTTCGTCGGCATCATCCTCGCCAGCGTGAACATCTTCGGCGGGTTCCTCGTCACCCAGCGCATGCTCGGCATGTACAAGAAGAAGGCCTGAGACATGTCCCAGAACGTCTCATCCCTTCTCTACATCGTTTCCGGCGTCCTGTTCATCATGGCGCTGCGGGGCCTGTCCCACCCGACCACGTCGCGGCAGGGCAACCTGTACGGCATGATCGGCATGGGTCTCGCCATGCTCACCACCCTGGTCGGCCATCCGCCGGCCGGGCTCGGCGCCTGGGTCATCGTCATCCTGGGCCTCGCCATCGGCGGCGGTGCCGGCGCGATCATCGCCAAGCGCGTGCCCATGACGGCGATGCCGCAACTCGTGGCCGCCTTCCACTCCCTCGTCGGCCTCGCGGCCGTGATGGGCGCGGCGGCGACGCTCTACGCACCGCAGGCGGTGGGCATCCTCGAGAACGGCCACATCCACAAGGAGTCGCTGTTCGAGATGGCGCTCGGCGTCGCCATCGGCGCCATCACCTTCACGGGCTCGGTCATCGCGTTCCTGAAGCTCGACGGCCGCATGTCGGGCAAGCCGATCATGCTGCCCCAGCGCCACCTCATCAATATCGGCCTCGGCATCGCCCTGGTGGTGCTGATCGCGATCTTCATCGGCAACGAAAGCAAGGCGGTCTTCTGGCTGATCGTGCTGCTGTCCTTCGCGCTCGGCGGCCTGCTCATCATCCCGATCGGCGGCGCCGACATGCCCGTCGTCGTGTCGATGCTGAACTCCTACTCGGGCTGGGCCGCGGCCGGTATCGGCTTCACCCTGGGCAACCTCGCGCTCATCATCACGGGTGCGCTGGTCGGCTCGTCCGGTGCGATCCTGTCCTACATCATGTGCAAGGCGATGAACCGCTCGTTCATCTCCGTGATCCTCGGCGGCTTCGGCGGTGATGCCGCGGCGGCCGGCGCGGGCGGCGCGGTGGAGACCCGTCCGGTCAAGCAGGGCTCGGCCGACGACGCCGCCTACATCATGAAGAACGCCGAGCGCGTCATCATCGTGCCGGGCTACGGCATGGCGGTGGCCCAGGCCCAGCACAGCCTTCGCGAGATGGTCGACATGCTTAAGAAGGAAGGCGTGGACGTGAAATACGCGATCCACCCGGTTGCGGGTCGCATGCCCGGCCACATGAACGTGCTGCTCGCCGAGGCGAACGTGCCGTACGACGAGGTCTTCGAGCTCGAGGACATCAACGGCGAGTTCCCGCAGGCCGACGTGGCCTTCGTGATCGGCGCCAACGACGTCACCAACCCGGCCGCCAAGACCGACAAGGCCTCGCCGATCTACGGGATGCCGATCTTGGACGTGGAGAAGGCCAAGACCGTGCTCTTCATCAAGCGTGGCATGGGCTCCGGCTATGCCGGCGTCGAGAATGAGGTCTTCTTCCGCGACAACACCATGATGCTGTTCGGAGACGCCAAGAAGGTGGTCGACCAGATCCTCAAGAACCTCTGAAACGCGGCGGGTCGGACGACCTGCCCGCGAAACCGAGGGGCCGGCGCGCGATCGCCGGCCCCTTTGTCGTTTCGGATGCAGCCGTGCGGCCCGGTTGCGGCTATGCTCCGGCCCGTGTCAGCCGCCCATGCCCTCGACGCGCCCCGCGCGTTCCTCGACGTCACCCGCTCGGTCCTCGGGCGGCCCTGGCGTGACCGCTGCGCCGATCCGGCGCTCCAGGCCTACGCCGCCACCATGGTGCAGGCGCACGCTCTGCCGGAGATGCTCGCCCGCGTCCTTGCCGGGCGCGGCATCCGTCCGGCCGAGGCCGAGGCCCACCTGCACCCGCGCCTGCGCGACCTGATGCCGGACCCCGACTGCCTGGTCGACATGCCGGCGGCGACGGACCGCCTCGCCCGCGCGGTCATGGCCGGCGAGCGGGTCGCGATCTTCGGCGACTACGACGTCGACGGTGCGGCCAGCGCCGCCTTGGTCGCCGGATACCTGCGCGGCCTCGGCCTCACCGTCCAGATCCACATCCCCGACCGGATCACCGAGGGCTACGGCCCCAACGTCGCCGCCGTCACCGCTCTGCACGCGGCCGGCGCCACCCTGCTGGTCACCGTCGATTGCGGGACCAGCGGCCACGCGCCTCTCGAAGCCGCCGCGGCGCTCGGCCTCGACGTCGTGGTGCTCGACCACCATGGCGCGCCCGAGCAGCTGCCGCCGGCCTGCGCCCTGGTCAATCCGAACCGCCTCGACGACCTGTCGGGGCTCGGTCACCTCTGCGCCGCCGGCGTCGTCTTCCTCACCCTCGTGGCGCTGAACCGGCGCCTGCGCGGGCAGGAAAGTCTTGTCGGCTCGCTGCCCGACCTCGCCGAATCCCTCGATCTCGTCGCCCTCGCCACGGTGGCGGACGTGGTCCCGCTCGCCGGCCTCAACCGCGCCTTCGTGGTTCAGGGCCTGAAGGTGATGCGGGCGCGCGGACGGGTCGGCCTCGCGGCCCTGCTCGATGCCGCGTCCCTGAGCGAGCCGCCGGAGGCCTGGCATCTCGGCTACCTCGTCGGGCCGCGCATCAATGCCGGCGGGCGCATCGGCGACGCTGCCCTCGGGGCAACCCTGCTGACCACCACCGACCCGGCGGAGGCCGCCCGGATCGCCGCCGATCTCGACCGGCTCAATCGCGAGCGCCAGGCCATCGAGGCTCAGGCCGTCGCGGCCGCGGAGGCGGAGATGGATCATGCCCTGAGCCTCGACCCGGAGCGGCCCGTCCTGGTCGCGGCCTCGGCCGACTGGCATCCCGGCATCGTCGGGCTGATCGCGGCCCGCCTCAAGGAGCGCTTCGGCCGCCCGGCCTTCGCCTTCGCCCTGCGCCCGGACGGGACCGCGACCGGCTCCGGGCGCTCGATCGCCGGGGCTGACCTCGGTCAGGCCGTGCGGTCGGCGGTGGAGGCCGGCTTGGCTCTCAAGGGCGGCGGCCACGCCATGGCGGCGGGCGTCACCCTACCGGGCTTCGACGTGAGCCGCTTCGGCGACCATCTTGCCGGCGCCCTGGCCGTTACCGTGGCGGAAGCCCGGTCCGTGGAGGCGCTGCTGGTGGACGGGGCGATGAGCGCGGGCGGCGTCACCGCCGAACTGGTCCGGACGATCCACCGGGCGGGGCCGTTCGGTTCGGCGGCGCCCGAACCCACCTTCGTCCTGGCGCGCCACCGCATCGTCGATGCGGCCATCGTGGGCAACGGGCACGTCCGGGCCCGCCTGCGCAGCCGCGATGGCCAGGCCATCGGCGCCATCGCGTTCCGGGCGGCGCAGGGCCCGCTCGGACAAGCGATCCTCTCGGGACTCGGCCGCGAGGTCCATATCGCCGGCACGCTGTCGGTCGATACCTGGCGCGGGGCCGAACGGGCGCAGATGCGGATCTGCGATCTCGCGCATTTCGCGTGAGCGACGCGGTTGACTCGGACCCGACCCGTCATCATAAGGACGGCGCGCCGCCGGAAGGTGGCCGGTTTGGGGGAATGTCCCGAGCGGCAAAGGGGGCGGACTGTAAATCCGCTGCGTAAGCTTCGTAGGTTCGAGTCCTACTTCCCCCACCAAACCTGTCGAGATCTAGTCCCGATCCGGACTGTCTCGAACCTCGATGATCGGCTCGTCTGGTCATCGATGCGGGTGTAGCTCAATGGTAGAGCAGCAGCCTTCCAAGCTGAATACCCGGGTTCGATTCCCGGTACCCGCTCCACTCTCTTCAAAGCCGATACCCAAATTATCTCAGAGCTTTAGCCATCGCAGGCATGGAGCGGCTGGTATCGCCGTGATCCCCTTGATACCAGCCTGATACCAGCCTCGGGTCGAATCAGGCCTCGGACCACGACGACCCGTAGCGGGTCGAGGACCAACCGCGGGGTCCATGATGACGGAGCCGCCGCCCACGCTGCGATCCGGGCGCGGGTCGGGGCCGGCATCGTCGCGAACGAACACCCCGTCGGCGAGCGCCCGGATCGCGGGAGACATCTGGATCGACGTCATTCGGAACTCAGCCGACAGGTCCGTGGCGATCGGTCCAGGCGGGTGAGCGGGATCACGGACCGGGGTGAAACGAGCCCGGCGAAGCATACGCGTCGGCGCCGGGGCGATCCGGAATGTCACGGTGTCGACCTCCCCGAACCCGAACCCGATGTCACCGGACGGCATGACCTTCGGGAACACGAGGTCGCCAAGGTTCAGCCTGTAGGTGCCGTCCTCGTTCTGGGTCGCGTGACGGGCCGGGTATCCCCCGAGGCGGACCGTGATCGTTTCGACGGCAGGTTCGTCACGAGCGCTGAAGACCATGGAGGCCTCGTAGCCGGTGATAATGCCTTGCCTCATGGCGGCGCTGATCGCCTCCTGGCGTTCACGGCCCCTCAGGACCTGGAAAGGTTCACACGGCCCCGCCCTGTAGAGCACCGCCCCATCCGGGCACGCGGGTGTCTCGTCGCGGACGTCGCTGGCCGGGGCTGGCCGGGGCTAACGGTAGGAATCCGGACGAGCCGCCACCGACGAGCTCGAATTCCCGGAAGGGTCCATCCGACCCGACCGGGCGGTACATGATCCGTCCGATGGGGATCTCGTATGTGGTCGCTGCCTCGGCCTTCCGGCGCGCCTCGATGGCATCCTTCAGATCCTGGGGCGCCTTGTCCGGCCGCTAGGTCCGCCCGTTCGCTCCGGTCAAGGCGATGCCATCGCGAATGCGCAGGGTTGCACCGGCGTTGCGGAAGGCGATCACGAGGTGGCGTAGCTGCCGGCAGGACCAGGCGGATGGCTGGTTGTTCTTCGGGCCCTTCGCCTGGGTCAGGTGTCCGTCAGACATGCCGTGGGAGACGACCTTGACGAGCATGTGGCTCAGTCCGTCCACCTTCCTGAGCAACCAGAAGCCCGTCGACACCATCTCCTCGTTGCCGGCGAACTCTCCACCGTAGCTCTGGCTGTCGAGGCAGTTGCCCATGCAAACGCCCTCGCGCTTCATGGCCTGCTTGGTCACCAGGCGCACCCAGTACCCGCCGTTGTCGGCCTCGACGCGGTCGGCGGTGCCCTTGTCGGTGGCGGGCTGGCGGTCGGACATGCGGCTTCCTCGGGGCACTCTTCACCATTCTATGAGGAGGCCCGATTCGCGCCAGCGCCGCGTCATGCCGGGCGGATCGGCTTGCCGGTATCGACGTCCATCAGCTTGCCGCCTGGCGGAATGACGCGACCGTCCCTGATGACCATGGCCTGCTGGACGATGGGGTCGATGGCCCGCTCGCGACCGGCGAGGTGATCGGCCATGTAGGCACGGAGCCAATCCGGGTCGATGCTCGGACCGCCGTGGCGCTCGACCTCCGAGCACCACTTCACGTGACCATCGACCTTGGGCTTGTCTTTGAAGAAGTGCGCGCCCGCGTCCGCCACGCGGACCGCCAGGATGGGCACGATCTCCTCGGGTGGCGTGTCGGGCATGACCCGGCAGGACATGCGGGTTGACCACAACGCCATCGCGATCTCCTCGTCCTCGGCCTCGACCTTCCCGATCTCGGTCAGGCTGGAAGCGGTGGCCCGGGCAGCCTCGTTGGCCGCCTGGTGCTCGCGGATCTCGGTGAGCTGCGTCATCAGCCCCTTGGTCTGGAATGTCATCTCGTCCATGGTCGTCTCCGGAAGGTTTGGATGGTTGCGCGGGGTCGGCGCTAGAAGTCCGAGATCTCTTCGAGGGCTTTCCTGTCTTCAGCCGGGATCGCCATCCAATCGAGGTAATCGCTCACCTGCTTCCAGAGGTAGTCCCTGTTGCCGTTCACGTAGGTCTGAACCCTGCCGTCAACGAACGAGTAGTGGTATTGCGGCCAGTAAAGATATTCGGGGTTTTCGTCAGTCGTTAGAGGGATAGCCCGATAAGTGGCTATCGATTTTAGAAAGTGATAATTCGACAGTACGCCGTCCAACTTCACGAGTGTCGCGAAGGTTTTCTTCTCCCCAGGTAGCCTCACGAACCACGCGGTAAGCTTCATGCCGAGCATCGTGGAACGGGCCATACCAGTCAGGTTGGCCTGCTGGAACTCGGTGTCGCATTCCAGGTCGAGGTTCTTCGTCGTCTGAAGCGCCTCGACCTGGTGGCCGAAGATCTTGCGGGGGCGCCATGACGGGCCGCGGATGTAGGGCATCGGTGTCTCCGGATCGGGGGCACCTTAGCTTGGCCGGATTACCGCTCGCGGAATCGAAAGGTCGCATTTGATCGGATCGGATCAATCGAATGCGAACTTGGCTCCCCCGGAAGCCTTCCTGAAATCGATGGGCTCCCCGGCCTGGGGCTCCTTCCCGAAGACGGCGAGGTACGCCCACCGATTCACGACGCGCACCTGATCGGGCGTCAGGGTGGCCGCCTGCACGGCCTTCCAATCGGCGGTCAGGGCGGCGGCGTCCTCGTTCAGGGACAGGGGCGGCGCGTTGGTGAAGGTGCGATCCGTCCAGGGCATGGTCGCCGCCCTCAGCCGTAGTACCGGGAGAACGTGAGCTCGCGGGTCTTGAGCGCGGCCGCCGCGATGGCCGGGGCCTCCCGGTGCCCGCCGGCGACCGCCTGCAAGGCGAACCGATGCAGCCAGTCCTCGACTACGTGGTCGCCGCCGCCCGAATAGTAGAACACCCTCGTATCCAGGGCGGCCACGATGGCGTCGACCGCCTCGACTGAAAACGTCGGTTGGTCGTCGACGTCAATCCAGCAGACGACGTGGCCGTCCCGCTCCCAGTCGTACCCTTCATGCTTGACCGTGAAAGCCTCCCCATCCCATTTCGAGATGCCTCTGAGCAGGTGGACGGCTTCGTCGTATTGCGAGGCCCCCACGTAGAAGAAGGCCCACACCGGCCTGTCGGTCGGAATGCCCTCGTGGGCGCTCTGCCAGGTCGGACGGTTCCGGTACGCCTCCAGGGCCTTCACGGCGCAGGCACGGCACCGACGGCACCGCTTGTCACCGCAGTAGCCCTCGCCGCAGTCGGGGCAGGCCCGGCAGAAATACTGCCCCGGGGCCCAGCCGAATGGCACCAGGTCATCAACCGAGTTCCCGTCGTCCGGGATGGGGGTGTTCATCGCCCTGGAGAAGCTGGATACGAAATCCTCGGTCATGCCGTGCCCCTGATCGGTTCGGCGGGTACGAGGTCTGCCGGAAGCCGGTTGCGGTACCGCCACGCCAGGGTGGCGGCGACGTCGACCTGCCGGGGCGTGAACGGACGATTCCCGGTGGCGTGCACGGCCAGCGCGCGGGCCTGCCGCTTGTCGGTCGACCCGGGGAGGAATCGGACGTCCCTCAGGGCCTCCGCCCTGCGCTGCGCCATCTCCTGCTTGCGGGCGAAGGCCACGTAGGTCGCCAGGCGCTGTTCGGTCTTCTCGGCTTCCGTCATGGCGGCCTCCCGTTTCGCCGCGCGTAGGAAGTCCGTGGCCGCCTCCTCGTATGGCTGGTCGGCCATCGAGCGGATGTGCTCAAGGTGGTGGGCCACGAAGGCCTGAAGGGTAATCTCAGCCATGGAAGGACCCCACGGCCGGCAGGTCGGCGTCCCGGGTTGGCCTGAGGATGACGACCCGCACGCCGGGATCGGACATCGCCCGCACGATGGCGCGCTGGTACCCGTACAGGCGCAGCGGGGCCCTTGCCTCGGGAGACGTCGCCTGAGGGTAGTGCTTCTCCAGCCAGGTGATGATGTCGGGCTTGGCGTCGGCCATGTTCAGGCGGCCTCACCGTTCGGCTCACGCACCAGGCCCCACGAGCGAACGAAGGCGACCTCGACCCACTCGTCGGGGTTCGGGGTATCCATGCAGCCGCCGAGGTCGATCATGACCTGCTGCTCGATGCTCCAGCCGTCCCGGTCGTAGTCGTAGGACAGGCGGATGCCGTCGCTGGCGCGCACGCTCTCCTGGTTCACATGGATGTGCCGGCAGCCATCGACCGTGATGTTCGGATAGGTCAGCTCCACGTTCAGCGTGTCGCCATAGGCGTTGACGTGGAAGTTGCCCGGCCCGTCGCCGTATTTGGATGCATGGATCTCAGCCACGGCTTCCCCCCTCCAGGAACCCGAAGGGGGTCCCCGCACTTGGCCGGGACCCCCTTCATCTCGGCCCGCATCGGTAGACCCGAACACCTCGTGGCGCATCCCCAGATCGTAGCGTGATCGCGCCGATTCGGGGGAAGGGGGCGCGCGACCGGCGGCGCGAGGCTTCCCGAAACCCTGGACCGTGATATCCGGGGGCATGCCCATCCGCCTCGCCTACGTCGACCCAGGCCACTTCCCCGTCCCCTCCGGCTGGATCGCCGTGGGCTTCCTCGGCGGCGCCGTGGTGCTGGCGTATGACGAGGCGAGACGGCCCCACGCGGTCGTCGACGGCGTTCCCGCCCCCCTCGAACCGGCCGAGGTGAACCCGGCGCTGGCCGAGGCGGTCGAGGCGGCCGCGCTGCGGGTCTGGCCCGACGGGTGGACGCATGCCGTCAGCGACGTCTTCAAGGTCAATCGGCGCTCCCTTGCCCGCGACCGTCTCGCCACCGTGGCGCTGCCCCCGGCGGTGATGCGCGTGCTCGGCTCGATCTCGGACAGCCCAGACGCCGACGGCCTCGGGCGGATCATGTCGGCCATGGCCTGGTACGCCGACGCCTATGGCGAGGGGTCGTCGTGGCCCGACCGCGTCGAGACCGCCGTCCAGGCCGCCGCGAACGTGACGGTCGCCCTGAGGGAAGCCCGCCGGGGCAAGCCCCTCCGCCCGGTGGACGAAGGTTAGCTTTACCTCTCCTTAGGATCTCCGGGCGTAAACCTTCGGCATCACTGTGCGCTGGCGGATGGCCGTCGGCGTCTTGGAGATCCGTCCGATGCCCAGAACCCCCCTCCAAGGGGCGGTCGCGCCCTCGACGCGCGAGCTCTACGCCCTCGCTCCCCTCCTCAGAGATTCCGTCGCGGACGACTGCCTCGTCTCGACGCGAGCCTTCATTCCCGGGACGCCGTGCATCGAGGCGATGCGCGACTTTTTCCAGGACGAGGCCTGCGTCCAATGGGTGCGCGGCCTCCACCTCGCGGCCTACTGGATGCACGTCGGACGCGTCCCCGGGTCCGCCGGCGAGCGCGCGTTCGTCGAGGCGCTGGAGGCCGCGTACGACGTCGCCGCGCGCAATGCCGGCACCCCTGCGGACGCCCTGGATCTTTGGTGGTGGGAGGCAGCCGCCAGGACCCTCGTCTACCTGATCGAGATGGGCCGGGCCGAGTTCATGGAGCCGGCCCGGGAGGTGGCCCAGACGTATGCCCGGGACGCCAATCCCGGCTCGCCCGAGCACCTCCTCGCGTACGGCCTCACGCTGCTGGACCCGGCGTACCTTGCCCTGCGCCGTCGGGGCGAGCCGGCCTACGCCCGCCAGCGCGCCGTGGATCTCGCGCGCGTCGCCCTCGGGATGCGGGAGACCCATGCCGAGGCCATGGACGACGACCGCGCCGGCATCGCACGGCTGCCCGTCAAGGCGCCGACGGCCGCCGAGCGGATCGAGACGGCGCGGGCGGATGCGGTGCCTCCCGGGCACGTCATCGTCATCCCCCGCATCGGCGGGAGCACGACGGGGCAGACCGCCAAGGACGTCACGTCCCAATTCAGGGACGTGACGGGCGTCCCGCTGCCCCTCTACCGATTCCCGACGGACCGGCAGGCCTTGATCGAGGAGCACGCCGCGCAGGCCCCGCATGCACGCCGGTTCTTCGAGGGCCTCGTCGCCCTGCAGGGCCCGGAGGAGCCCCTATCGATGCGCCCGTTCGTCGTCATCGGGGCTCCCGGCGGCGGCAAGACGACGACGGTCGACGGCTTCTTCCGCAGCCTCGGCGTCCACGTGGCGCGCTACGCCTGCGACGGGTCCTCGGACAACGCGGCGGCGGGTACGCCCCGGAGATGGACGTCAACGGAGGTGAATTTTCCGCTGCGGACCATCGTCGAGGCCCGGCACGCCAACCCCGTTTGCCTCTGGGACGAGGTTTCCCGCGCGGGAGGCCACAGGCAGGGGTCTGGGGGGACCCTGCGGGACGCGCTGACGAGCTTCTTCGAGCCGGAGAACGCCCGCCGGTACCGGGATCCCTGCATCGAGGCTGACGTCGACGTCTCCTACGTCGTCCATGCCTGCACGGCGAACGCTACGGACGGGATCGCGCCGCAGGTGCTCGACCGGCTACGCGTGCTCCACTTCCCGCTCCCCGGCCCTCAGCACATGCCCGTGCTCGCCCGCCGGATGGCCCGGGAGATCGCCCGGGCCCAGGGCCTCCCCGACGATCATGGGGAGCTCGACCGAAGCGACCTTCTCGCGCTGGGCGAGAATTGGCCCGGAGGGAGCCTGCGCGGTTTGAGGCGGCTGGTCGAGGTGGCGGTTCGCGTGAAGCTCACCGCCCCGTACGAAACCCGGCAGTGAGGGAGGCGACCATGGAAAACGAGAACCCCTCCCTGGCCGCCCTGCGCGACCTGCAATTCCACGTCATGCGCTTGATCGTCATGCGCGAGCTCGACCCGGCCGACGCCATCGAGATCGGCGAGACCATCGCGCAGCGGATCGCCCTCCAGGAAGAAGAGGAGATCTCCGATGCAGCGTGAGACTTCCCTCCCGGCGATCCAGGACCGCGTCCGCGGGCTCTGGGCGTCCCGGCGCGTGTGCGGGCTCATCGCCCTGGCGTGCGGCCTCCGGATCGGCCGGATCATCTCCCTCCACGCCAAGGGCCGCCTCGGCGAGGAGGAGGCCCTCAGGATGGCAATGGAGACCGAGGCCGTCGCGCTCCTGTTCGCCCCCCTCCCGCGGATGGAGCGGTACGGTGT
Source organism: Methylobacterium sp. Leaf113 (assembly GCF_001423325.1). Lineage (NCBI taxonomy): Bacteria > Pseudomonadati > Pseudomonadota > Alphaproteobacteria > Hyphomicrobiales > Methylobacteriaceae > Methylobacterium > Methylobacterium sp. Leaf113. Next base: position 108,101 of record NZ_LMNJ01000003.1, on the reverse strand, counting down.
CTCGCTCTGAGGTGCACGCCTACTGGAACCGGACCGCGAAGGTCTGGTCCATCCGCCGGGGAGGCCTCGTCGTCGACCGACGGGCATCCCTGGTGATGACGGCCTGCCGGTTCCACGCCGGCGAATCCGCGCGGCTGCGCGTGCTCCGGACCGGCGACCGCGACGTCCATGCCTGGGTCGCCGGGGCCCTCACCGACGCGCCGCGGCCACCCTCGACGATCCGGGTCGGCTACCGCCCGTCAGAGCCCGGATTCCGGCGCCGGGACACGAACGAGATCGTCACCACCGCCGCCGGCGTCGCCTTCGAGGCCGACGGATCGGCCTGGGGGTGGTCCCTTTCGTGAGCCCCCGGCAGGATGGGGGGCAGGAGGACGAGATGGCCAAGTACCCGAACGAGGAGGCCCTGCGCCGCATCCGCGCCGCCTACGCGGACCGGGAGCGCATCAAGGCCGGGTGGACGCCCGGGCAGGACGAGCTCGCCGACGCCCCCATGCTCGTCGAATGGTCTTGGACCCGCCATCCGGATCACGGCCTCCGGTGCGTACAGGGGGCCGTCTCGTTCCCCGTAAAGCGGGACACGTCGTTCACGACGACGTCGCCCGTCGTGGCGGTCCTTGTCGACGAGAACGGAGACGGATGGGCCCGGACTTGGTCCCGCTTCTACCGCCTCGTGCGGGCCGACGACCCCAGCGCCCGCCCGGGGCTCGTCGCCACCAGGGACGTCATCGAGACGGACGCCGCGGCCTTCGAGCTCGACTACAGGGCACCCCGGTTCGCCCTGGAGCCTCACTGGCCCCTCTACCAGGGCGACGCAGAGCGGTGGAACAGGCTCCGGACGTGGTTCGAGGAGTTCTACGAGGACGACGCCGCGCAGGCGTTCGACGTCTACCTCGCACGCCGCGAGGGTTGCACCCTCGAAGAGGCGCGCATCCTCGGGCAGGCCTTCGCCGAGGGTTGGGCGGGGCAGCAAAAGACGTTCAACTAGACTGCCGGTACGTAGGATTACTTCATCCGCCCAGGGTTTCGTTTACACCTCTACTGTACGGTCCTTGCATCCCCTGATCAAAGGACCGCCCCCCCGATGCGTTCGCTAATCCTTGCCCTTGCCGTCGCCAATCCTTGCGCCGCCCTCGCCGACGAGGGCCCGTGGAGCGCGCCGAACTGGTACGTCGGCGTCGTCCAGCAGGCCGGGCCGTTCACCCACGTCACGGGGATGCACGTATCCCGGAACGCCCGGGCCGGCCGCGACGACGTCGAGTTGACGTGCTCGGTCACGGATCGGAGGTCGCCCCGGGACGCCGTCATCATCCGGCGTAAGGGGAAGGCGCTGTTCCGCCAGGGCTCATGGTGTGGGGACGCCGGTGACCTCGGCGAGTGGTGCGTCCCCTTGGAGTACGGGGCGAGCATGAAATGGTTCGGAAGGACTCCCTGCGCCGCCGGAATGGCCGAGTTCTCGACCGGGGACTAACCCTAATTGCCCTCGACGGCTTTGATAGCGTCCACGTCGGCTTCAAACGAGTAATGGCCACCTTCGATTTTCTTCCGCGCCATGGCGAAATAGCGTTCAGGAGGAGTGACTGAAACGCTACGGGCGACATCCATCCGATCCATTAACTCGCCGAGAGCCCCCTCGGCCTTGTCCACGTCACCAAGTACGGTGATGTGCGCCAACCTTCGGAAACGGTCTTGGAGCGCCTTGAACTCCGCAGCTAGAGGCTGTTATGAACCGCTTGCCAGTTGAGCGGCCTGTTTGAGCATAAGGCAGACGAAGGCGACGATGTGGAGATCGGCGAGTGTGCTGGGATAGCGCTCGTAATCCTTGACGAGGCGGCGGAAGCGCGTCGCCCAGGCGAAGGAACGCTCCACGACCCAGCGGCGCGGCAGGAGGATGAAGCCGCGCTTGGCCTCCGGGAGTTTGACGACCTCCAGTTCGATGCCTTGCTCGCGGGCCGCCTTGGCTGGCTTTTCCCCGGTATAGCCCTGGTCGACATAGGCCAGATCGACGCTATCCCCGGTAGCGGCCTGCACGGCCTCGGCCAGATGCCCGACCTGGGCACGGTCGTCGACATCGGCGGGGGTGACGTGCAGGGCCAGGAGATGGCCCAAGGTGTCGACGGCCAGATGGACCTTCGAGCCCTTTTTGCGCTTGGCCCCATCGTAGCCGGCCCGCTCGCCACTCTCGGGCGTCGAGCGAAGGGTCCGACTGTCGAGGATGGCTGCGCTTGGCTCAGGAGAACGCCCGGAAGCTAAGCGCAGGAGCGCACGCAGATCGTCGGCCAGTTGCTCGAGGCAGCCTGCCGCCAGCCAGCGCTGCGCCTGCTGATAGACGGCTTCCCAGGGCGGGAGGTCGTGGGGCATCCACCGCCAGGGTGCACCCGTCTTCACCACGTAGCGCAATCCGTTGAACGCCTCGCGAAGTGAATACTCACGCTGCCCCGCATCCTCGCGCAGCAGCGTCAGGTACGGCGCGACCAGCGCCCATTCATCATCGGAAACATCGGACGGGTAGGCTTGGCGCGAAGAGGTCATGCCTCCTCATCTGGATTCCCGATCGCCTAGGTCCATAACAGCCTCTAGTCGTTCCGCCCACCCGGCTCCGCGTCAGTAAGCGAGGGGACGTAGGCGCATCATCCGCATCGACCGGCCTCGACGGCCTGCGGGGAGTTCCACTGGGAGAATTCGGTGCAGCCCCTCAGAACGAACCGGCGGCCCTTGCATGTGGCATGGCCGGCTTGCCGCAAAGGCTTGTGCTTGGATCGCTCCGGGACGCCTTCGAGTAAGGCGTCAACCCGTGATGCTTTCCGGTTCGATAGCCGCGGAGGCTGGGTATCCGTAGACGGTGATCCATGGACCAGACGGGCGCGATCCTGATCGTGACGATGCAGGAATCGTTAGCATGGATTGTTTTGGTGCGCCTTTTACCGGTCCCTTCAAAGGCCCGTTAGGCCCTGGCATGCCAACAATACATTCGCCGGGAACCCCGCTCGCGAAAGGCCGTCGATGTCCCTGCCGCCCCGACTTGCGCGAGGGCTTCGCTCCGCCCGCACGTGGATCGCGCTCGGCATCCTCGCCCCCCTCGGCATGCTCGTCGTCTCCGGGGTGATGCTGCTCGATCTCCGACAGGACGCCTGGGACAAGGCCGGGCAGACCTCGCGCAACCTCCTGCAGGTCATCGAACGCGACATCGCCCGGAACGTCGAGCTGATCGACCTCACGCTCCTGGCCGTCCAGGACAACCTGCGTGCGCCCGGACTGGCGAAGCTCGACGCGTCCATGCGCCAGCTCGTGCTGTTCGACCGCGCAGCCACCGCCAAGGATCTCGGCGTCCTGTTCGTCCTCGACGAGAACGGCGACATCGTCGAGGACGCCGCGGTCTCACCCCCGCGCAAGGGCAACTATGCCGACCGTGACTACTTCCAGGCCCACAAGGCCAACCGGCACCTCGGCCTGTTCATCGGACGCCCCATCGTGTCACGCCTGACCGGCGAGCGCATGGTCAACTTCACCCGGCGCATCGACAAGTCGGACGGCTCCTTCGGCGGGTTGGTGCTGGGCAGCCTGAAGCTGACCTACTTGGGGCGCCTCTTCGACCAGATCGGCCTTGGCCGGGACGGTGCGATCAACCTCTACCTGAAGGACGGCACGCGCATCACCCGACACCCCTTCCTGGAGGCCGACGTCGGCGTGAACATCGCGGGCTCCAGAACCTTCGACCGCTTCGCGCGGGAGGGAACGGGCGCCTTCGTCGAGATCTCCGTCCGCGACGGCGTGCGCCGGCTCTACACGTTCACTCGCGTCGGCGAGCTGCCGCTGATCCTGAACGTGGCGCTTTCGGTCGACGAGGTCGAGGCCGGGTGGCGGACGAAGGCCGCGGTGATCGGGTCGGTCGTCCTCGTCCTCTGCGGGCTGACCGTCGGCCTGTCCCTGCTTTTCGGGCGTGAACTCCGCCGCCGCGCCGCGATGCAGGCCGAACTCGCCCGGCTCTCGGAGACCGATACCTTGACCGGGCTGGCCAACCGCCGTCGCTTCGAGGAGGCGTACGCCCGAGCCTGCGCCGATGCCGGGCGTACGGGCAGGCCGCTGTCGCTGCTCGTCGTCGATGCCGACCACTTCAAGCGCTACAACGACCGCTACGGCCACGCGGTCGGCGACGAGGTGCTGAAGGCGCTCGCCCGTTGCCTGTCCGCGAGCGTGCACAGGCCCGAGGACCTTGCCTGCCGTGTCGGCGGCGAGGAGTTCGTCCTGCTGTTGCCGAACACCGACAGGGCCGGGGCCCGCTGGGCCGCGGGGGAGGTGCACGCCCAGGTCTCGGGCCTGTTCGTTCCGTCCGCCAGCATCGGGGCGGGCGCCGTCACCGTCAGCATTGGCTCGGCCACCGGCGTCGCCGATGCCGCCGACCTCTACGGTCGTGCCGATGCCGCACTGTACGAGGCCAAGGCGGGCGGGCGGAACCGCACGTGCTACGCCCCTTTCTGCGGGGACGCGGCCGGGAAGGTGCCGGCGCTTCGACTGGCGTGACGGTAAGCAGGGACGGTCCCAGGCCGCGACGCGTCAGGCTGGCAAGCGCGACCCCGTCGACGCAAATGCTCTTCTCGACCGCATCACGGACTCGTACATCCCGCCTCGGCGAAGCACGCCCTCGGCTTACGGCTGCCTTGCGCTTCGGGTGACTGCAGACAGGTCGATGGCAGCTTTGCCTATCGGTCGGTCCTGCCGCACGGCGTGCCCTTATGACTTACCTATACGGAGGCTCACGTCTTCGTCTTGTTTCCTCATGGGCAAAGCGAGACGTCTCGCGCCACCGGGCATCCGCTCGGGTGGAGCACATCAATGCGTATGTTTCGGGATATCGCCACCGAATGCAGGGCTGACCGCATCTTCGCTGCCTTGGTCGCCGCCCTGGGCGCTTGGTCGCCCCTATCCGTCACACTCCTGGCCCTGAACCTCCTCGACCTGTTTCCACGGCCTTGAGCATCGGTTCGCGTGCCGGTTTCCCGGATCGCCTGACCAGTCACGGCCTTCGGTCGAAAATACCTTCGACGCCGGAGAACGCCGATGCGCATGTGGCCGTCGAACTTCGGCGGATCAGCGGTCGGTGCCGTGCCTGCGGCATCGCATTCGGAGGCTTCCTGAGGCAGGACACCGGGGTCATCCAGGTCGACCGTGGCCAGTGGCGTGCCTCATGCCCAGGCGCGGGACGCCTCTCTACACCCTGCGCCTGCCGGGGTCTTCAGGACAGCCTCCGCCGGATGAGCGCTCCATAACGCCCAGGGCTGCGCGGAGCCGGCCAATCCTAATGCAATACTTATAAAGTCGGCCTTGCGTCCCTCTCGAACCCTAATGCGGTTCCGGGCCACATCAGGGGGCGAGCGCGACCGGTCACGGTACCGGCCCGCCGAACCGGAACGGACGCTTCATGCTCGACCTCGTCTTCATCGCCGCGGGCCTCGCCTTCTTCGGCCTGGCCGCCGGCTACGCCGTCCTCTGCGAACGCCTCTGAGACACCCGCCATGACCCTCGACCTGACGCTTGGCGCCCTCGTGACCCTGGGGCTGCTCGGATACCTCACCTACGCCCTCGTCCGCCCCGAGCGGTTCTGAAGGAACACCTCCCATGACCCTCAACGGCTGGTTCCAGATCGCGCTGTTCTGCGCGGTCGTCGTCGCGTTCGCGCGCCCATTCGGCGGCTACATGACCCGTGTGTTCACGGGTGAGCGCACACTTCTCTCGCCCGTGCTCGCGCCCGTCGAGCGCGGGCTCTACCGCGTCGCCGGCATCAACGGCGCGCAGGAGCAGCACTGGCTGGCCTACGCGCTCTCCATGCTGGCCTTCCACGTACTCGGGTTCCTTGCCCTGTACGCGCTGCTGCGCCTTCAGGCGGTTCTGCCGTTTAACCCGGACGGGCAGAGTGCGGTCGCGCCGGACCTTTCCTTCAACACCGCGGCGAGCTTTACCACCAACACCAACTGGCAGTCCTACGGCGGCGAGACGACGATGTCGTATCTCACGCAGATGTTGGGCCTGACCCACCAGAACTTCCTCTCGGCCGCGACCGGCATCGCGCTGGCCGTCGCCCTGGTGCGCGGGTTCAGTCGCGCCTCGGCCAAGACCGTGGGCTCGTTCTGGGTCGATCTCACCCGTACCACCCTCTACGTGCTGCTGCCGCTCTGCGTCGTCTACACCCTGTTCCTGGTCTCCCAGGGCATTCCCCAGACGCTCGGCGGTGCGGTGGACGTCACCACGCTGGAAGGCGCGAAGCAGACCCTGGCGGTCGGGCCCGTGGCGAGCCAAGTCGCCATCAAGATGTTGGGCACCAATGGCGGCGGCTTCTTCAACGCCAACGCCGCCCATCCGTTCGAGAATCCGACGGCGCTGTCGAACTTCGTCCAGATGATCTCGATCTTCGCGCTGGGCGCGGCGATGACCAACGTCTTCGGGCGGATGGTCGGCGACGAGCGCCAGGGCTGGGCGATCCTCGCCGCCATGGGCGTGCTGTTCCTCGCCGGTGTCACGGTCGTCTACTGGGCCGAGAGCGCGGGCAGCCCCATCCTGAACGGGCTTGGCCTGACCGGCGGCAACATGGAGGGCAAGGAGGTCCGGTTCGGCATCGTCGCCTCGGCCCTGTTCGCGGCCATCACCACCGCGGCCTCCTGCGGTGCGGTCAACGCCATGCACGACTCGTTCACGGCGCTCGGCGGCATGATCCCGATGATCAACATGCAGCTCGGCGAGATCATCGTCGGCGGCGTGGGTGCCGGCCTCTACGGCATCCTGGTCTTCGTCATCGTGACGATCTTCGTGGCCGGCCTGATGGTCGGGCGCACGCCGGAATATCTCGGCAAGAAGATCGAGGGACGCGAGGTCAAGATGGCGATGCTCACCATCCTCTGCCTGCCCCTGATGATGCTGGGCTTCACCGCCCTGGCGACGGTGGTCGCGGCAGGCCTCGCGGGACCAGCCAATGCCGGCCCGCACGGCTTCTCGGAGATCCTCTACGCCTTCACCTCGGCGGCGGCCAACAACGGCTCGGCCTTCGGCGGGCTCACCGCCAACACCGCCTTCTACAACACCACGCTGGGCCTCGGCATGCTGTTCGGCCGGTTCTTCGTCATCGTCCCGGCGCTCGCCATCGCAGGGTCGCTGGCGGCCAAGAAGACCGTGCCGGCCTCGGCCGGGACCTTCCCGACGCATGGTGGCCTGTTCGTCGGTCTGCTGGTGGGCGTGATCCTCATCGTCGGCGGCCTGACCTTCTTCCCGGCGTTGGCGCTGGGACCCATCGTCGAGCACCTCGCGGGCGGCCTCGGCCAGACCTTCGCGGCGGGAGGCTGAGATGCAGCACCTCTCGCTACCGCACCGCGTCCCGAAGCGGTCGTGCAACCGCCGTGCGCTTTCCGTCCACCGGCCCCGTCCCCCGACCTGGGACCGGGTGCAGCGGAACCGCCGTGACCTCCGTCTCTCGGACGTCATCCTCGGCATGCTCGGGCTCACCCTACTCGGCGCCCTCGGCATCATGGCCGGGGCGGTCCTCCTGGGCCGCACCCTCACACCCTGAGCCTCGCTCGGCGACGCGCGACCGCGCCGCCGCCCAAGATGCCTCCCCATTCAATCCGGACACCCGCAATGGCCCGCCCAAACTCGACAAGCCTGTTCAGCGCCGCCCTCGTCGGTCCGGCGCTCATCGGCGCCCTGACCAAGCTCGACCCGCGCAAGATGATCAAGAACCCGGTCATGTTCGTGGTCGAGGTCGTGGCCGCGCTGACCACCGTCCTGTTCATGCGTGACGTCCTGACAGGCGGCGCCAACCTCGCCTTCTCCGGCCAGATCATCCTCTGGCTTTGGTTCACCGTGCTGTTCGCCAACTTCGCCGAGGCCATCGCCGAGGGACGCGGCAAGGCCCAGGCCGACAGCCTGCGGCGTACTCGCACCGAGACCATGGCCAAGCGCCTGAAGGGCCCGGGCCGGCAGTTCGAGACCATCCCAGGCAACGACCTCAAGGTCGGCGACGTGGTTCTCGTCGAGGCCGGCGACATCATTCCGTCGGACGGTGAGGTCATCCTCGGCGTCGCCTCGGTGAACGAGGCCGCCATCACCGGCGAATCCGCGCCCGTCATCCGCGAGTCGGGTGGCGACCGCTCGGCCGTGACCGGCGGTACCCAGGTTCTGTCCGACGAAATCCAGGTGCGCATCACGGCGGCCGCCGGATCGACCTTCGTCGACCGCATGATCGCCCTCGTGGAGGGCGCGTCACGCCAGAAGACCCCGAACGAGATCGCACTCAACATCCTGCTCGCCGGCCTCACCATCATCTTCGTGTTCGCGGTGGCGAGCATTCCGAGCTTCGCCTCTTACGCCGGCGGGTCGATTCCGCTCATCGTGCTAGTCGCCTTGTTCGTGACCCTGATCCCCACCACCATCGGCGCGCTCCTGTCCGCCATCGGCATCGCCGGCATGGACCGTCTCGTGCGCTTTAACGTGCTGGCGATGTCGGGCCGTGCCGTGGAAGCAGCCGGCGACGTCGACACTCTCCTCCTCGACAAGACCGGCACCATCACGCTCGGCAACCGGCAGGCCACCGAGTTCCGTCCCGTGCGCGGCGTAACGGAGCAGGATCTCGCCGACGCCGCCCAGTTGGCGTCGCTCGCCGACGAGACGCCGGAAGGTCGCTCCATCGTCGTGCTGGCCAAGGACAAGTACGGTATTCGGGCGCGCGACATGGGAAGCTTGAACGCCACCTTCGTGCCGTTCACGGCGCAGACCCGGATGAGTGGCGTCGACCTCGACGGTTCGTCCATCCGCAAGGGCGCCGTCGATAGCATCATCGCCTCGGTGAGCCAGCAGCCGATGGCGACGCGCGGCTCCAGCGCGGCCTTGGCCTACAGTCCGGGCATCGCCGACGAGACGGTGCGTGAGATCCAGGCCATCGCCGAGGACGTTGCCAAAGCGGGTGGCACGCCGCTCGCCGTGACGCGGGACGGCCGGCTTCTCGGCGTCGTCTACCTGAAAGACATCGTGAAGGGCGGCATCCGCGAGCGCTTCGCGGAACTCCGCCAAATGGGCATCCGCACGGTCATGATCACTGGCGACAATCCCATGACCGCCGCCGCCATCGCGGCGGAAGCCGGCGTCGACGATTTCCTCGCTCAAGCCACGCCGGAGGACAAGCTGGCGCTGATCCGCAAGGAGCAGGCGCAGGGCAAGCTCGTGGCCATGTGCGGCGACGGTACCAACGACGCCCCCGCGCTCGCCCAGGCCGATGTCGGTGTCGCGATGAACACCGGCACGGTGGCGGCCCGCGAGGCCGGCAACATGGTCGACCTCGACAGCGACCCGACCAAGCTCATCGAGATCGTCGGCATCGGCAAGCAGCTTCTGATGACCCGCGGAGCCCTGACCACGTTTTCCATCGCCAACGATGTCGCCAAGTATTTCGCCATCATCCCGGCGATGTTCCTCGTGCTCTACCCGCAGCTCCAGACCCTGAACGTCATGCGGTTGGCCTCGCCCGAGAGCGCGATCCTCTCGGCGATCATCTTCAACGCGCTCATCATCGTCGTACTGATCCCGCTGGCACTGAAGGGCGTGTCCTACCGCGCGGTCGGCGCCGGCGCCCTGCTGCGCCGCAACCTCCTGATCTATGGGCTTGGCGGCATCCTCGTGCCCTTCATCGGCATCAAGGCCATCGATCTGGCCATCACCGCCCTGCACCTCGTCTAAGCCCCATTGAACCCCGACATCAGGCCAAAATCCATGCTGAACCAGCTTCGCCCCGCCCTCGTCCTGCTGATCGCCCTGACGGCTCTCACGGGACTCGCCTACCCCCTCGCGATGACCGGCCTCGCCGGAGCCATCTTCCCGGCCAAGGCCGCCGGCAGCCTGATCGAGCGCGACGGCAAGGTCGTCGGCTCCAGCCTGATCGGGCAGTCCTTCACCAGCGAGCGCTACTTCCAGGGCCGCCCCTCCGCCACGAGCGCGGCGGACCCGGCGGATGCCACCAAGACCGTTTCGTCGCCCTACAACGCAGCGAACTCCTCGGGCTCGAACCTCGGCCCGACCAGTGCCGCGCTGGCCGAGCGCGTGAAGGCCGACCTTGCATCGCGCCAGGCCGAGAACCCGGGCAAGCCCGTCCCCGTCGACCTCGTGACCACCAGCGGATCTGGGCTCGACCCCGACATTTCGCCCGAGGCCGCCCTGTTCCAGGTGCCTCGGGTCGCCAAGGCGCGCAGTCTGTCCGAGGATCGAGTTCGCTCCCTGGTCGAGAGCGAGGTCCAGGGCCGGTTCCTCGGCGTCCTCGGCGAGCCCCGCGTCAACGTCCTTGCCCTGAACCTCGCCCTGGACAACGCGGGGTCGAAGTAAGCTCGCCGTACGATAGGCCGCTCCATGTCGACGCCCCATCACGATCCCGACCGCCCTTCGCCCGACGCACTGCTTGAGGCCGCGCGCCGGGAAGAGGGCCATCGCGGCCGGCTCAAGGTGTTCCTCGGGGCGGCGCCTGGGGTCGGCAAGACCTACGAGATGCTCACCGTCGGACGGGCACGTCTCAAGGCTGGCACGGACGTGGTCGTCGGGGTGATCGAGACGCATGGCCGTGCCGAGACCGAGGCCCTGGTCGAGGGCTTCGAGATTGTGGGGCGCCGTGCGGTTCCGTACCACGGCGCCGTCCTGGAGGAGATGGATCTCGATGCCCTCCTTGCCCGCCGGCCGGCTCTGGCACTGGTGGACGAGCTCGCCCACACCAACGCACCCGGCTCGCGCCACCCGAAACGCTATCAGGACGTCGAGGAACTCCTCGACGCCGGCATCGACGTCTACACCACCCTCAACATCCAGCACGTCGAGAGCCTCAACGACGTGGTCGCCCAGATCACCCGCATCCGGGTGCGGGAGACCGTACCCGACGGCGTCCTCGACCGGGCGGACGACATCGAGGTGGTCGACCTCAACCCGAACGACCTCATTCAGCGCCTGCGCGACGGTAAGGTCTACGTGAAGGGGAACGCCGAGCGCGCGCTGAAGCACTACTTCTCCCGAGGCAACCTCACGGCCCTTCGCGAACTGGCGCTCCGCCGCACCGCCGACCGCGTCGACGACGAACTCCTGAGCCACATGCGGGCCAACGCCATCGCGGGCCCCTGGGGGGCGGGCGAGCGCGTCCTCGTCTGCGTCAGCGAGGATACGCGCTCGGCCGGGCTCGTGCGTCATGCCAAGCGGCTCGCCGACCGGCTGCACGCGCCGTGGACGGCCATTACGGTCGAGGGCCCCCGCAGCCTCTCCCTCGACGAGGCCGCGCGCGACCGCATCGCCGACACCCTGCGCCTCGCCGACCGCCTCGGTGGCGATGCCGTGACGATTCCGGGCGGACGGCGCGTGGCCGACGACATTCTGGCCTATGCCCGCTCGACCAACGTCAACCACATCATCCTCGGCAAGGCCGACCGGTCGCCGCTGTTCGAGCTCCTCAACGGTTCGGTGGTGCACGACATCGTCCGGCGCTCGGGCAACATCAGCATCCACGTCATCACCGGCGAGGCGATCAAGGCCGATCCCGTCCCACCGAAGACGGTGGCCACGGCGCCTTCCGCGCGCGCCTTCATTCCAGGCCACTATGGCCTGGCGCTGGCTGCGACGGCCCTGGCGCTCGGGCTCGCGCTCCTGTTGCAGCCCTATCTCGGCGTCGAGAACGCCGACCTCATCCTGCTGACCGCGGTGGTGGCGGTGGCAGTGCGCTTCGGGCTTGGCCCCTCGCTCACCGCGGTCCTGGCCGCCTCGCTGTCCTACAACTTCTTCTTCCTGCCGCCGGTCTACACCCTGACCATCACCGACCCGACCAACGTCGCCGCGTTCCTGCTGTTCACGGTGGTCGCCGTGGCCGTCTCCAATCTGGCATCCCGTTCCCGGCGCGAGGCGGTGGTCTCGCATGGCCGGGCCAGGGCGACGGAGCAGCTCTACGGCTTCAGCCGCAAGCTCGCCGGCTGCGGCACCCTCGACGACGTGCTCTGGGCGACCTCGGCCCAGATCGCCGCGATGCTCCGGGTCCGCGTGGTGATCCTGCTTCCGGATCAAGGGACGGTCTCGGTCCGCGCCGGCTTCCCGCCCGAGGACACCCTCGACGCCGCCGATCTTGGTGCAGCCAAGTGGGCCTTCGATAACGAACGGCCGGCAGGCAGGGCCGCCGACACCCTGCCCGGCGCCAAGCGCCTGTTCCTGCCCATGCGCACGGGGCGCGGCATCGTCGGCGTGATCGGCCTCGACGCCGACGGCACTGGGCCGATCCTCTCGCCCGAGGACCGCCGCCTGTTCGACACGCTCGCCGACATGGCGGCGCTCGCCATCGAACGGGTGCGCCTGGTGGAGGACCTCGACCGGTCCGAGCGTGCCGCCGAGACCGACCGCCTCCGCCAGGCCCTTCTTACCTCGATCAGCCACGACCTGCGCACCCCGCTGTCCTCGGTGCTCGGTGCGGCCACGACCCTGCGCGACCTCGACGAGGCTTTGCCCCGCGACGCCAAGGTCGACCTCCTCGCCACCATCATCGCGGAATCGGAGCGGTTGAACCGCTTCATCGTCAACCTCCTCGACATGACACGGCTGGAGGCGGGTGCCGTGGCCGCGAGCCTCACCCCGCAGGACGTCGGCGAGAGCGTCGACACCGCCTTGCGCCGACTGGGACCGATCCTTTCCGGGCACCGGGTGCACCTGGACCTCCCGACCACCCTGCCGGCCCTGAGGCTCGATCCCGTCCTGTTCGAACAGGTGCTGGTCAATCTCCTCGACAACGCCGCGAAGTATGCCCCCGAGGGCTCCACCGTCACCGTCAGGGGCGTAACCGAGCAGGGCCAAGTCCGGCTCCAGGTCCTTGACGAGGGCGACGGCCTGCCCGCGGCCGACGTGGAGCGCGTGTTCGACAAGTTCTACAGGGTCCGCAAGTCCGACAGCGTCCGGGCCGGGACGGGGCTCGGCCTCGCCATCGCCCGTGGCTTCGTCGAGGCCATGGGGGGCACGCTTACCGCCGGCAACCGCGGCGACCGCCTCGGCGCCGCCTTCACCATTATCCTGCCCGTCCCGTTTCCGGGACGCAGCCAAGCGGACCTCGCCGCATGAGCGTGAACATCCTCGTCATCGACGATGAGCCACCGATCAAGAAGCTCCTGCGCATGGGCCTCGCCACGCAGGGCTACGAGATCTTCGATGCGCCGGACGCCCGCGCCGCCCTCGACGTCCTGTCGCGCGAGACCGTCGACCTCATCATCCTCGACCTTGGCCTGCCCGACATGCGTGGCCACGACCTGCTGCGCCTCATCCGACAGGACCACCGCGACCTCCCGGTGGTCGTCCTGTCGAGCCGCGACGACGAGGCGGGCAAGGTCGAGGCACTCGACCTCGGGGCCGACGACTACGTCACGAAACCCTTCGGCATGGGCGAACTCCTGGCCCGCATTCGCGCGGCCCTGCGCCACCAACTTGCGGTCCAGGGCGAGCGCGCGCTGTTCGAGGTCGACGGCCTCAGCGTCGACTTGGTGCGCCGTCTCGTCCGGGTGCGCGGCGCCGAGGTGAAGCTCACCCCGCGCGAGTACGACTTCCTGCGCGTGCTGATCCAGCATGCCGGCAAGGCCCTGACACACGCCCAGCTCATGAGCGAGGTCTCGACCTCGTCCGACCCGCAGTACCTGCGCGTCTACATGCGCCAGCTCCGCCTCAAGCTGGAGGCCGACCCCGAGCGTCCGTGCATCCTCCTGACCGAGACCGGCGTCGGGTATCGCCTGCGTGCACCGGAAGACGATCTTCGGGTCTGAGGGGCGCTCGTGACCGGAACGCCAGCTTGAGACGAAGCCATCCCCACCCAATTCCATTCGCCGGAGCCTACGCTGTGAACGTCCCTGTCCCCGTAAAACCTGGCCCGTCGGCATGACCATCGGCGAACTCGTATCGCCGGAGAACGTGGCCGTCGGGGTGCGCGTATCCAACAAGGCGGCGCTTCTGGATGAACTCGCCCGGCGGGCCGGGGATGCCTTCGGCCTAGATGTTATGACGGTCCGCCTCGCGCTTGAGAAGCGCGAGGGCCTCGGCTCGACCGGCGTGGGCGACGGCATCGCGCTGCCGCACACGCGACTTGATACGGTCCATCGCCCCTGCGGCCTGTTCCTGCGCCTTCGCGAGGCCATCGCTTTCGACGCGGTCGACGAGCGTCCCGTGGACCTCGTCTTCCTCCTGCTTCTCCCGGCAGCGCCCCAGGGCACACAGCTGAACGCGCTCGCCTGCGCCGCCCGGCGCCTGCGTCAGACCGAGACCGCGGACGCGATGCGCGGGGCCCGGGACGCCGCCGCCCTCTACGCCCTCATGCAGGGCGGCGTTCCTGTCAGATGAGGCCGAGGGACACCGCGCCGAGGTTCTGGAACTCGGCGCGAACCCGTTGACCGGGGACGACCTGGACCAAGCCGGTGCAACTGCCCGTCGCCACGATCTCGCCGGCCTCGATGCGGCGACCACGGTTCGAGAGACGCCGGGCCAACCACGCAACGCCGGCGACCGGGGTCCCGAAGGTATCCGCCCCGCGCCCCCGGGCGACGGTATGGCCGTCGAGGCTCAAAGAGATGGCCGTTGCCGCGAGGTCGGCCGCGCGCCAGTCCGGTACGCGGGGCCCGATGACGTGGATGACGTCGAGGCCCAGATCGGCCGTCGCCGTGCAGGCGTTCAGAGGTGTGCCATGGGGAAACCCGCCGGCCGAGGAGGTGCAGTTCGAGATGGCAGGCGAGGCAGGCGTCGGCAGCCTCGTCCTCGCCGGCCGCCCCATCCGCCGGGCACTCGAAGGGACGCCCCAGGACGAAGCAGAACCCCGCCCCGGCGCCGATGGTCCCCTGCGGCAGTAGGAAGGTGGTGCCGTCCTCCAGCATGGCTCCCTGCATGAGCGGGGCGGCCACCGGTTCGCTACAACCGAGAAGTCGGCTGGTCGCGGCGCTGGTGGCGCCGAGCGCGTAGCCGATCTGGGCATCACCCAGGATGCGCAGGATGGCCTCCTGCACCTCCTCGGCGTCGGCCATTCCGCCCAGGCGATGGAGACCGGCGTCACGGCTCACCCGACCGGCGCGATGGGCCGACGCGATCTCGCTCGCGATCCGGTCGATCTCCTCATGTGCGATCCTCATCGTCTTCGATCCTGGATGGGTACGCCTGCATGCCGGGAACGGTGAAACCCACGTCCTCTCGTGGCGCGGCCTTCTCGCCGCCGGAGCCCCCGTACGGCGAAGTGGTGGATCAACGCCACAGCCGGCCAGCCGAGGCAGAGCGTCAGCATCGTCCCGGGAGCGGGAAGGCCCGACGCCCAGGCGGTCCCGGCAAGGAGCGAGAGAACGCTAGCCGTGGCGAGGAACCGCGTGACGAGATGACGGGCCCGCCGCGCCCGGAGACGCCGGGCGCCAGTCCCGGTCGTATGCGCGACGGCACTCATGTCACAGCCGAAGCTCGACGCGGTCGGTCGAGACTACGACCGCATCCGGGCGATGGTCGGTGACGTCGGTTGCGTAGTGCAGCGCGTCATGCCGGGTCCGGAACAGGCCCCCGCCCAGGCCATGGACCTCCATGGCGACCCAGTGCCCCTGGGGGTCCTGGCCAACGATGAACCGGGTCGATGGGGACGGGGCCGCCTCGGAAACGATGGCGGCGACCGGAATGGTGACGGGCATGGAACGGCTGGGGTTCGCGCGATCCATCGGTGGACCGCCCCCATAAGCTGGACCCACCCGCATAAGGGTTCGAGCGGGAGCCCGGGGCTTCCGCATAAGTGTCCCATGAGGATTCCGATGAAATTTACGGGCATCCGGCGACGCTCACTCGCAAGGGGCTCGTCATCTGCCCACCTCTGCCCGGAAGGCCAAAGGCCGCTTGGGGGGATGTGCACTTGAACGGGAAGCGTTCGCTGGCTTGGCGCGTGGCATGGTTCTGCGCGCCGGTCCTGGCATTGGCCATCGCCGGCCTCGCCTATGCCTACCTCACGCATCCGACCACGCTCGTCGTCGCCGTCGCGCCCAACGGCGGCAGAGAGCCGGCGCTGCTGCGTGCCTACGCGGAGGCGCTGACCAAGGGCAAGGCCTCCATCCGGCTGACCCTCGTTCCCTTCGGAGGGGTCCGAGAGAGTGCCGAGGCGCTGCAGGACGGCAAGGCAGACCTCGCCGTGGTACGGCCGGACGTCCTGATGCCGCGCAACGGGCTCACCCTGGCTGTCCTGCGCGAGCAGGCGACCCTCGTGGTCGCACCTCGCAAGGCCGGGATCGATGCGTTCCCCGGCCTTGCCGGCAAGCGGCTCGGCATCTTGGCTCCCCGCACGGCCGACCATGCCCTGGTGCGCGGCCTTATGGAGCGCCACGGGTTGGAGGTGCGTAACAACGCTCCCGATGGAGGCGCATCCCCGAAGGCGGTGTCCCTCGTGCCCGTCGAAGAGGCGGACCTTCCCGCGTCCCTCGCCGCCAGGCGCATCGACGCCGTGATCCTTCTGACCACGCCGATATCGGCGGCGGCCCAACGCATCGTGGGGCTCATCCGGGATGCGGACGGGAATCGCGAGGCGGCGCTGTTCGGGATCTCGGATATCCCGGCGACCCTGGCCCGGATGCCGCGCCTCCAGGCCGTCACCGTCCCAGCCGGACTGTTCGACGGCGAGCCGCGCCTACCGGCGGAGGACATCGCGACGGTGGGCGCCTCCTATCGGCTGATGGCCCGCGCGACCCTGTCGCGCAGCATCGCCGCCGAGGTGACCCAGCATTTGTTCGAGATGCGCTCACTCCTCGCCGAGGCGACCTCCGCGGCGGAGGATGTCACCCATCCGGCCTACGACACCACGGTGGGCGCCACCAGCGCGCGACTGCCCATTCATCCTGGCGCCATCGACTACTACGAGCGCGAGCAGGAGAGCTTCATCGAGCGCTACGAGAGCTGGATCTACCTCGTGGCGATCTTCGGCGGCGGCCTTGGATCGGTGGTGGCATGGCTACGCCAGCGGGTTGGACGCATCCGGCGCGAGCGCATCGAGGTGGCGACCCTGCGATTGCTGGAGATCCGCTCGAATGCACGCAGCGAGACCGATGCGTGCAAGCTGGAAGGGATGGCGGCCGAAACGGACGACCTTGCCGCCAGCGTCGCCCGGCACGCGATGAGGCGGACGACGGAGCCACGGACGCTGGCGGCAGCCACGCTCGCCGTCGACGCGGCACGATCCACGATCCGAAGACGCCTCGGACGAAGTGGGAAGGAAGCGGCGGCAAACGAAGTGGCTGGACCGGCGACGGAAGACTGAGGGGGAGGGGGGATAGGATGACGACGACGAACCAGGTCCACTTCGAGCGCATTCGCGAGCGTGCCTATGAGCTCTGGGACCGGAACCACAGGCCGGAAGGGCTCGACATGCAGTTCTGGCTACTCGCCGAAAGGGAACTCAGGGCGGCAGGGATGAACACGACGGAACAAGCCGAGGATGGCGATGTCCCTCACGAAGGATGTGCGGCATGAGCCTCGGCGTGGCGCCCAGGGACGGGATGGGCAATGCCAGATCCCCGTCGACATCGACAGGCAAACTCATCCCTGAGGCTACGAGCGTCGCCACCGGGAGCGGGGAAGTCCCAGGCGTCGTGGCGTCCGGGGTCTACGCTGGCGGATGCCGGATCGCGGACATCCGAATCGACGAGGCCGGGGAGTGGTCACGCCGGCCCGATCACGTCGTATGGATCGGCCTCTACCAGCCCTCGATGGAGCTCCTGGAGCAAGTACAGGCCCAGTTCGGCCTGCATCGCCTCGCCATCGAGGACGCCCGGCACGCCCACCAGCGCCCCAAGGTCGAGCGATACGGCGAGGGCCTCTTCGTGGTGGTGCGCACGGCCCAATTGGTCGAGGGGCGCATCGCGCTTGGCGAGACCCAGATCTTCGTCGGCCGGGGCTACATCGTCACCATACGTCACGGCGCATCGGCCTCATACGCACCCGTGCGGGAGAAGACCGAGGCCTGCCCCAGGCAGCTCGCCCACGGCGAGGACTACATCCTCCATGCGGTGCTCGACTTCATCGTCGACAACTACCGACCGGTCATGGAGACCGTCATGGCCGAGGTGGAGGCCATCGAGGACCGCGTCCTCAAGCGTGAGCTCCTCCCGACCGAGGTCGAGCGCCTGTACCTGCTGCGTCGCGACCTCCTGCGCCTGCGCTCCGCCGTGGTCCCTTTTGTGGAGGTCTGCCGGAAGCTCGAACACGATGACATGGTCGCCATCGACGAGGAGATGCAGCCCCTGTTCCGTGACGTCTCGGACCACCTGCGCGGCGTCCAGGAAGAGATCGACGCGATGCGCGAGGTGCTCGCCTTCGCCTTCGAGGCCAGCCTGATGCTGGGCCAGGCCCAGCAGACGGTCATTACTCGCCGGCTCGCGGCCTGGGCCGCCATCCTCGCCGTCCCGACCGCCATCGCCGGCATCTACGGCATGAACTTCGAGGTCATGCCGGAGCTGAAGTGGCGTTACGGCTACTTCGTCGTCCTCGGAGGCATCTTCACGGCCTGTGCCGTCCTGTACTGGCGCTTCCGGAAGAACGGCTGGGTCTAGTGCAAGTTAGGCCTGCGTGGCGTGGTTTGTCTCCCCTCGACGGTTCGCAGCCCTGGTCGATTCGAGGGCCTACCACGTGCTGCGGGTGCAACTGCCAAGCAGCCGGATGCGTTCTGGAACCCGCACCCGGGTTTGGCCGGATGCCGGTAGGATCAATCATGTCGGTACGTTTCGGGCTGGGCATCGCGCTCGCCACTTTCATGACAGGCGCCGCGTTGGCGGCTCCCATGTCACCAGAGGAGAAGGCCGTCCTGCAGCAACAGTGTGCCGGCGATTTCACGACCTTTTGCGCGGGCCTGCCGCCGACGGACGGTCCCGAGACGCAGGCTTGCTTCCAGAAGAACATGTCGAAGCTGTCGCCCGGGTGCCAAACCGCCATCAAGGCTTATCAGAAGAAGAGCTGAGCTCGCCACGGCTCCACTCTCATGCGCGTCATGAACACGACCGTACAACGGTTGCCCGGCGGGTCCGGCAGACAGGCTTGGCCATCCTGACAATCCGCCCTTGAAGCCATGAATGAGCGAGGGTCGGGACGTTGCATCCAGCTACGTCCCAACCCTGTCGCTGTAAGTGAGCCTCCGGTCGGTACGGTAAGGATACACCCGTTCACGCATCGCCGGACGCTCACCGCGATCCGCAGCGGCCGAGTTTCCACACCCCCGACGGAGCGGAGACGCCACTTCCGGAGAGTTGTCCCAGCCGCTCGCGGTGCGCGATGAAGCGCTTGGCGAGGTTGAGAAACCAAACCCTGGCGACCGCCTAGCCTTCCGCCGCGACCGTGCCGTCCTCGCGATAAGGGGGCATCGTCGTCCTGACCTTCGGGTCGACGCCGTTGGCGCCGGTCTCGGATACGAGGACCCACTCCTTCGCGGGGGGGACCCACCTCGGTGACCTGATGGTCGCCCGTATGGCGTCTGCCACGGACCATACGGGCACCCGTAAGTGGTCAGGCTCCAAGGCAGAACTGGATCACCCGAGGCGTGAGGGCGACGTCGGCTTCTATGCACGGCCGGCCGTAAGCAGACCTTCTGAACTCGACCCAACCCAGACGTAACAGTCACTGCGAGTACCGCCCGAAAGCAGTCATAGAGCCGAGGGAGGCTGGACGGGAAAGATCGGGGCGGAAGTGGGCATCGGGTCGTTCACATGCGCATGGCTTCGACGAAGGCTTGGAATGCCGCGCTGGGCTGTCGACGGCTCGGATAGTAGAGGTGGTTCGGCGGCAGGACCGGTGCCCAACCCGCGAGGACCTCGACGAGCGCGCCGCTCTCCATCTGTCGTTCCACATGCGGCCGCGGCAGGCAGGCGACACCGAGGGCGGCGTCCGCGGCGTCGCGCATCACGTCGACGTCGTTGGTGACGAAGGACCCAGGCACCGCACGCCCGAACCGATGTCCGTCCCGCTCGAACTCCCAGACGTGGATCGTGCCCGAGGAGGTGTAGCGGTAGCAGAGGCAGCGGTGCCGGCCGAGGTCATCGGGCGCTTGTGGGGCATCGTTGCTTTTGAGGTAGGCGGGCGCGGCCACGAAGACGAGCGGCACGGGGTCGCTGATCCGTACCGAGATCATGTCACGCTGCAGTTCGCCCTCATGCCGGACCCCGCAATCGAAGCGTTCGGCCACGATGTCGACGAGCCCGTCGTTGACCACGAGCTCCACTGCAACGTCGGGGTAGCTGGCGGCGAACGGCGTCAGACGCGGGAGGACGACGTGCACGGCCGCTGGCCGATGCGCGTTCACTCGGATGCGGCCGGCGGGCCGCTCACGGTTCATGGCCAGCGCGCCGAGCGCCCCTTCGACAGAGGCCAGGGCCGGGCGGAGGCTCTGCAGGAGGTCAACACCCGCCTGCGTCGGAGCGAGTGAGCGCGTGGTCCGCTCAAGGAGACGGATGCCGAGCTTTCCTTCGAGAGCACGCATGGTGTGGCTGAGGGCGGAGGCGGAAAGACCGAGGCGCACCGCTGCCCGCGCGAAGCTGCCGGCCTCGACGATGGCGGCGAACACAGCGAGCCCCGACCAGAGATCGCGATCCATTCCTGAGAATCCTTCAGCAACCCGTGCGGCTTTCCCTGTCTAATCCGCATGCTGGTTACGGTCCATGTTCGCCCTGCTCACCCCGGGAACTCCCTCCCGGCCCCCCGGGGCCGTTGAAGGGAGACCCGCTCCGTGCATGCTCGTGACAGAAAGCTTCCTGATGACCCTCCACTCCTATCGCGCTCTCGGCAGGTCCGGGCTCCTCGTGAGCCCTCTCGCGCTCGGCACCATGACCTTCGGCACGCCACGGTGGGGCTTGGACGAGGCAGACAGCCGCGCGGTGTTCGACCGCTACACCGAGCTCGGCGGCAACTTCGTCGATACGGCCGACGTCTACGCAGGCGGCCGGTCTGAGGAGATGGTCGGTGCCTTCGTGGCGGAGCGTGGTCTCCGGGAGCGATTAGTCATCGCCACGAAGTCCGGCTTTGCCACGGGCCAGGGCATGCACCAGGGAGGCAACGGCGCACGGCACGTCCGGGCGGCGGTCGAGCAGTCGCTGGCCCGCCTGCGGACCGACTTCATCGACCTGTACTGGGTGCACGTCTGGGACGGCATTACGCCGGCCGAGGAACTGTTGGAGACGATGACGGCCCTTATCCGGGCAGGCAAGATCCGCTACTGGGGCCTGTCCAACACGCCGGCTTGGTACGTAGCCGAGATCGCCACGCTGGCGAGGCTGCGCGGCCAGCCCGTGCCCATCGGGCTGCAGTATTTCTACTCGCTCGTCGAGCGCGGGGTGGAGAACGAGCACGTCCCCTTGGGACAAGCGTTCGGCCTTGGCCTCGTGCCGTGGAGCCCGCTCGCCTATGGCCTGCTGGCGGGAAAGTACGACCGTGCCGAGGTCGAGGCTGGCCCTGCGCGGCGCGGGGGAGTTCCGAACCAAGGAGTCGCGAATGACCAAGCGCGCCCCGAGGGAGACAAGCGGCTCGACGGCGACAATCCCTTCGGGGACATGCTGTTCACGGACCGCAACTGGCGGATCGTGGACGTCTTGAGGCGCGTCGCCGAGGAGGCGGACCAGACGCCGGCCCGCGTGGCCTTGGCCTGGGTCGTCGGACGACCGGGTGTCGCCTCAACACTGCTAGGGGTGAGCCGGGCCGAGCAGGTGACCGACAACGTGGCAGCGCTCGGTCTCACTCTCTCGGCCGAGCATGCCGCGGCGCTCGATGCCGTGAGCGGTGGCAGCGAGAACCTCCTTTACAGCTTATCCCGACCACCCCTCCGCAACCAGGTCGTGTTCGGCGGTGCCGAGGTTCAGGGTTGGCAAGCATGAACGGCGCTTCGCCACGGCAGAGTCGCGGGCTCCTTACAGGGAAAGCTCGCGAGGCCCCTTGGTCAAACATAGGCCCTCCTGTCCCGCCATGTCGGGAGGGGGGGCGCCTCGGACTGGCCGTGCCCGCCGTGACGCCCGCAGTGCTGTCAGATGCCCTGGCCGCCGGAGACCTCGATGCGCTGCGCGTTCACCCAGCGGTTCTCTTCGGTCAACAAGCTCGCGACCATCGGTCCGATATCGTCCGGCACGCCGACGCGGCCGAGCGCTGTGAGACCTGCGAAGAGCGTATTGAGGTCATCATTGTCGCGCACAGCGCCGCCGCCAAAATCGGTCTCGATGGCGCCAGGGGCCACCGTGTTCACCGCGATCCCCCGGCTTCCGAGCTCTTTGGCCATGTAGCGGGTCACTACCTCGACCGCGCCCTTAACGGCGGCGTAGGCACCGTAGCCGGGTAAGCAGACCCGGGTCAGGCCCGACGAGAGATTCACGATGCGACCACCATCCGCGAGGAGTGGCAGCAGGGTCTGGGTGAGGAAGTAGACGCCCTTGAAGTGAACGTCGACCAGCCGGTCGAACTGCTCCTCGGTCGTTTGCCCGATCAGGGCGTAGTCGCCATGGCCGGCATTGTTCACAAGGTGGTCGAAGGTGTCCCGGCCCCAGGTCTCGCGCAGGGCCGCCTGCAGGAGCTCGGCGAAGGTGGCGAATACGCCGACGTCGCCGGTTTCGAGCTGCAGCGCGACCGCCTTATGGCCCATTGCCTGGATCTCCGCGACGACCGCTTCGGCCTCGTCTGCGCGGCTGTGGTAGGTGAGGACGACATCGCCGCCGTGGCGGGCGATGCTGAGCGCGGTGTTGCGGCCGAGCCCGCGACTGGCTCCGGTGACGAGGGCGATCTTGGTCATGGGACGGCTCCGTTCGTTGGGCTAGCCGGGTATGCCGCTCCAGATCCAGCGCGTGTTACCGGAACCTCTCAAGTTCTTGCCTGATCCTACGAAGGATGATGCGTTCTTGCGGGCAATCGCCTACACTTTCCTTCCATGACGCCCCTCCTTGCAGCCGTGCGCCGTTACGCAGAGGCCCACCACAGCGCCACCGGAGTGGCCGTCACCTCCGTTCCGGGTCTCTCGACCGTGCGCGCGACCATCCCCAGCGGACTGCTCCATGACATCTGGCGGCCGCTAGTGTGTCTGGTTCTGCAGGGAAGCAAGCACGTCACCGTGGGCACGCGAAACTTCGCGTTCGGAGCCGGTGACTCCCTCCTGATCACGGCGGACGTGCCGACGGTGAGCCAGATCACCCGCGCCAGCGCCGCGGCCCCCTACCTCTCACTCGTGCTAGAGCTCGACCCTGCGGTCATCGCCGACCTGGCCGCGCAAATGCCGGCCGAGACGCGAGCCGATCACGTGCCGGTCCGGGTCGATCAGACCGAGGCGGAGACCGCCGACGCGGCCCTGCGCCTGATGCGGCTCCTCGACCGGCCGGCGTCGCTTCCGGTGCTGGGTGCGCAGCTCGTGCGCGAGATGCATTACTGGCTGTTGGCGGGACGCCACGGGGCCGCCATCCGCCGTCTGGGCTGGCCAGACGGCCACGTGGAGCGGATCACCCGCGCGGTCGCAATACTCCGTGCCGAGTTCGCCGGTCAGCTTCGGGTCGAGCGGCTGGCCGCTGCGGCCGGGATGAGCCCGTCTTCGTTTCATCAGCACTTCCGGGCTGTGACTTCGCTCTCACCGCTGCAGTTGCAGAAGCACCTGCGCCTGATCGAGGCGCGTCGGCTGCTGGTCTCGGAAGGCCTGTCGGCGAGCGGTGCCGCGTTCGCGGTCGGCTACGAGAGCATCCCACAGTTCACACGCGAGTATGGTCGCATGTTCGGGTTGCCTCCCGTTCGAGATGCCAAGGCCATCAGAAGCCTCGCGGCAGTGGCTGCCTAAGCGGGTGATGAACCGATCAGCGGGCAGACCGCCCGGGACGAGGCTGCGCAGCCCACCCATCATCGCCCGAAGATGCATCGATTAGCCGGTGAACGCGACGGGCGGCTGGTCATTTGCAGCGTAGATTGAACCCTTCCTAAGCGCCCAACACTTCACTCTCACGCATCGCCACTTGAAAGCTGCCCGACCGTAAATTACCCAACCCAGCCGTTGAGCAGGTTGCTCCAGCAACCTCGTCGGCGGTGATGCGGCGTGGGCATCAGGCCCGACGTCTACGATCCGCTTGCCTGACCGGAACTTGAAATGGCATCGGTGCTGCGGCCAGGATTGGCTTCCAGATCGCATTCCAATTCTCCATCGGAGCGGGATCGGAGCGATGGACGATATCGAGGAACGCCAAGCAGGCTTCCATCGTCGCGCGCTTGACCAAGGGGTTCAGCGGCCCGCCGTTCCTGAGTGATCGGTCAGTGAAGACGCTGTGCGAGCCGCCCTCGAACACGATGAGGGCCTTCCGTGCCGTTGGAATGGCGTTGAAAACGTCGATGCGGTCTTGGACCGGTGAGAAACGGCCGGGGATGCGGATTGTGTCCTCCGTCGTGGTCACGTGGAGGGTGGGGACATCGACCGAGGCAAGGACCGCCGCGAGGTCGGTCTCGCCGTAGAAGGGGGGCGCCGAAATGACGATGCTCGCCGTGAAGCGAGGGTCCCGGAACCCGATGGGCTTCCCGTTGCGGATCACCTGGGCGCCGGTCAGGATCAGGGTCGTGTTCGCCCCATACGAATGGCCAGCCGCGACGATGCGCTTGCTGTCGATGGCGGCATGGAAGGGATTGTCACGGTGGAGCAGGCGGTCGAGGCCGAAGCTCACATCCCGCGTCCGCTCGATGGCCTCGCGCTCGTCCGCAGCACCGTCGAGGCGGTCGAGGAGAAGAATCGGATTGCCTGCCCACAGCGTCTGGTCGCTGCCGACATGCTGGATGTGCAGGCTCGCGGTCCCGCGCGTCGACCATCCCTCGCCCAGATAGCTGTAGCCTTTCCGGGAGCCGCCGAGCCCGTGTGAGAAGACGATCAATGGGACCGGTCCCTTCCGGGTCGCGGCGGCCGGCCAGTACAGTCGCGCTGGGACCGCACGGTTGCGTGTGGGATCGACCCATTCGAAGTCGATGACCCGGGCTTCCTCGG
This sequence comes from Methylobacterium sp. Leaf113, assembly GCF_001423325.1. Classification (NCBI taxonomy): domain Bacteria; kingdom Pseudomonadati; phylum Pseudomonadota; class Alphaproteobacteria; order Hyphomicrobiales; family Methylobacteriaceae; genus Methylobacterium; species Methylobacterium sp. Leaf113. The sequence continues at coordinate 83,113 of NZ_LMNJ01000003.1, read as the reverse complement.
ACGCCGGCAGCGCCTGCGCCGACAGGGACGAGAACCAGGCTCCGGCACCCGCCGCCAGGATCGTCGCACCGAACCGGCGGCGGCTGAAGCCATGTGTGACCGGTTCCAGCAAGGCGTTCGACCGTATCGGTATATCGGCATTGATGGTCATGGACGTCTCACGGTGTTTGGCGGCAGATTAATCGGGCGGGAGCCTTGTAGCTTTCGTCGGACGCCTTCAGGGTCGGGGATGGACGTTGATCTGTCATCCCGCGGCGCTTACGGCACGCCTCGCTCAAGACAAGCGAGGGGAAGCTGCAACCCCGCGCCCATGATGGTGTTGAACAACGTCCTTGCCGACGACCGCGAACCTTCGCCGTTCGGCAAGGGCGTGCACGACTATCTCCCCGCTACGCCCCCTCAGGACATGCTGCCCCAAGGCCTCCGCCTCGATGCCGTCCGGCAGCACGGGTATCCTGCAGAGGACGGCTTCCGAGACCAGCACGGACCGCTTCGTCTCCCGGCACAGGCCTTCCAGTCGCGCGGTCGCGTTCATGACGTCGCCGAAGTAAGCGATCTTGTGCCTGTCGATCCCTATCTCGGCCGTGACGACACTGCCGCCATGGAGCGCCGCGCGGAGTTCCGGGACGAGCCCAAATCTCCTGATCCATCGGTCGCCGTCATCGCGGAGCATTCGTTGGATCGCGAAGACGCAATCGATGCACCTGGCCCGCTCGATGCCGCGCATCAGTGGCCAGGAGATGATCACCTGGTCGCCAATATAGTCGTCGATCTGACCGCGATGGTGGCGAACCGGTTCGGCAATCGTCTCGAACACGTCCTTCAGCAGTTCCTGCGCCGCGAAGTCGCCATGCTTCTCCGCATAGGCGGTCGAGCCGACGAGGTCGAGGAACAGGAAGATGCGCTCCTCACTGCGCGGGCGGTGATAGCGTCCGAGGATCAGGTTGGTGAATGTGCTGCGGCCTATGAGGTCGCGCATGCGCAATACGCCGATCAGGAGCGCCGATACCGCCATCGCGTAGATGACGGCCTGGGGCCGAGGTAGCACGACCTCCGCCAAGCTCTTGTCCGTCAGGCCTAGGGCTCGGACCACGATGCCCATCACCCCCATTCCTACGATGATCACAAGGAGCAGGCTCATCTCCGCCGCGGCAAAGTAGGCCAGGGAGGGCAGGCGCCGGAGGCAGGTCGTGTACCGCGGGAACAGTGCACCGCGCTCGTAGGCGATGGCGAGGACGCCGATGCACGTGCCATACGTCACGCCCAGTACGGCCGGGCCCTCGTGGAACAGAATGCCGTACAGGGCACCGAACGCGGCGCTGGCGGCAGCGATGGCGATCCAGAATGTGAGCGAGCCGTTCGACATCGTTTCCATCCAAGTGGGAGTTGCTTTGGAATGGCCGAGGAAAGTCCAGGGCATGGGATCTTTCGTCTTGTCAGATGCGTGACCAATCAGCGGCCCCACCACCAGCCCAGCCAGGGTCGCGGCCAAAGGTGTCCACCATTTCGATCCCAGCATCCGGCGGCTCCTATGCTTCGCTACGTATCATCGGGACGGTTCGCTCGATGACCAGGATCTACTGGAATACCGCGCCGGATAGACGTTCGGACTCGATCCATAACCGAGCGGCAACGGCCTCGTCCCGAGCTCGGACTGGAATGGCGGCGGGGCCCGGTGCGCCGCGGGTCTCGCCCAGTCGCGTTGGGCCGTAGTACCCTCCGCCCGTCGCGAGCGGCGAGGATGCGGCATACAGCGTGGGCAACGCTCCCTGCGCTGACGGCTGGAATAGAAACCACATGTAGGTCCGCATGATACCGGTGAAGCTCCCGCGACCTGATCCGTTCGGTAACAGGTCGGTCCGGGAGATCCCAGGATGCGCCGCAAGGCTGGTTATCCCCCAGCCATTCGCGTCGCTGCGGCGCTGCAGTTCGAGCGCAAAGATCAGGCAGGCGAGCTTGGACTGGCCGTAGGCCGCCATCGGGCGATAGGTACGCTCTGCCTGCAGGTCGTCGAAGTCGATGCGGCCGCTACGGGCCGCCACACTGGACAGCGTGACGGCCCGGGGCTTGTGCGCCCGCCGCAGCAACGGCAGCAATTTGGCGGTGAGCGCGAAGTGTCCGAGGTAGTTCGTGGCGAACTGCAACTCGAAGCCGTCATTCGAGACCTTGCGCTTTGGCGGGCTCATCACGGCGGCATTATTGATCAACAGGTCGATGCAGTCGAGATCGACAGCTACGCGCTCGGCGAAGGCAGTCACGGAAGCAAGGCTTGCCAGGTCGAGGATTTCGAACCGGACCCTGGCCTCTGGTGACTTTTGCCGTATTGCCAGGACAGCTTGCGCGCCCTTGTCTGCGTTGCGCCCGGCAATAATGACTTCGCCCCCCGCCTGCGTCAGTGCAAGCGCATCCTCGCACCCGAGGCCGCCCGTCCCCGTTACGATGGCAACCCGTCCCGACTGGGACGGCAGGTCTCTGAGCGTCCAGTCAGGCATCCGGGTTTCCCTTAAAGAAATCGAAATCGCACTCGGTGCAAAAACATATTCGCACTGAGTGCGACTTTGCAAGTGCGATATCGCATGCGAGAACGCGGGCATGGATATCGTGTCATCGAAGCCTGATGGCCTGCGCGCGCGTAAGCGTCAGGAGACGCTTGAGCGGATCGCGGAGACGGGTCTGAGGCTGTTCAGCCAAAACGGCTACGAGGCGACGACGCTCGACGCCATCGCAGAGGCAGCCGGCATCTCGCGTCGGACCTTCTTCTACTACTTCAAGTCGAAGGAAGAAATCCTGCTGGATTGGCAGATGCGGGGGTTCAGCGCCTCCCTGCACAAGGCGATCCTGGCCCAGCCTTCCGACAAGGTGCCGGTGGATGCGGTCCGCGATGCCTTGCTGACGCTTTCCGCAGGCTTCCGCACCCAAGAGTTCATCGGCATCGACCGTGTCCTGCGGTCCAGCGAAACCCTTAGAGCGCGTAAGCAGGCAACCTATGGCCTGCATGAGCAGTCACTGCATGCCACGCTTGTCGAGCGGTGGCCGAGTCCTGACCGTAGCACTTCCTTGCGCCTTCTCGCGATGGCCTCGCTCGGCGCCATGCGCTTGGCCATCGAGGACTGGATCCAGGCGGGCGGGGATCGGCCGCTGGACTCCTTCCTACACGCTGCGTTCGATGGGATCGCAGCCGAGTTCTGCCGACCCCTGCAATAGCTTCGCACACACGCGCCGAAGGTTCGGACTGCCGAGATCCGACAGCTCCGGTACGTCCCCTACATCACCTTCGCCGCTTGGAAGCGGACAGTCGCAAACCCACCCAACCCGGTCGTTTAGCGGACGGACGGGTCCCGACCCAACCCGGCCGTTCTAGCTTTCAAACCAGATGCTCCAAAGCGGACGTTGAAAGGTCTCGGAGCCAATCCTGCCGAGTCAAATGCCACAGGACGAGAAGATGTGGAGGCCACTTAGCCATCCCTGTCCCGGGAACGTCGTCAAACCGCTTCCGTTGACAACACGGAGCAAGTGCGCGGATCACCGGAACAGGAGTTAACGCATCATGAGAGCATCTCGATGTGCAATCTATCTCGGCACGGCGCTTCTCACTGGTATCGTGGGAAGTGTTCATGCGGCAGAGGACAAGGCAGCCTCTTCAAGATCGGAGACGCATGACCAGGGCAAGACCGATACGTCCGCGAACAGCGTGGGGGCGGGTGGTTTGACGGGTTCTGGCGCGACACAGGACGGTGCCCGAACCGGGATCTCGGACACCTCCCGTCCGACCGGATCGTCCGGTCCGGCAGCCGGAACGGCTCGTTAAGTAGCCGTTCCATTTGCTTTGGATTTGCTACTGCGAACGCCGGCCGAACGATACAGCATAAGCCTGGACGCGCGCATCGATGAGAGGGTCGTCCGACACCTCGATGCCGTCGGTGAGCGCGTTCGGCATGAACAGCAAGGACTTCTCGATTTCGGCGCTATTTGGCACGGCTTTGGTGACCGTCAGTGTGCCGAGATCGACCGTCTTTCGGCTGTCCGGCCAAGGCTTGGTCGCGTCATTGGTCGGATCGCCCGCTTCAGCAAGTTGCGCCAGGACCCGGAACTTCGCCGGCTCCTTGGCGACGCGGGGCCCGATTTCCGCCATCAGGTAATCCGGCTCGCGCTTGCCGGCCTCCTCGGGCGAGAGGATCTCCTCGCCCTGGACGGGCACGAACCGGAAGCGGAACGGCTGGCGCTTGCCGTCCTTGTCGACGAAGACGAAGGCGTTCACACCGTTATAGGTTTGTCGCGCAAGGCTCGACGGACTCTTGGCCGTTGCGCCGGCCGTGGCAGCGGCGGGATGGGTGGCGACGAAGTTTTCGAGGGCCGTCGGCTTCTTCGCATCCGGTCCACTCTCGGAGACGGCCTTCAGCAAGTCGCGGAACTCCTCGCCGGTGGCGACTGGGAAGAAGGCAAGGGAGTTCAGGACAACGTCCATGTCGGAACCATCGACGAGCTTGAACTTCAGTGACATGCCGTGGGGATTGGCGTTGGCTGCGCCATCCGCGATGGTTGGAACGCCGGTCGCGTCCGAGAAACGAATTGTCACCGGGACTGCCGGCCCTTGGAACAACGAGGCCTTGCTGAGCCGTGTGGCTTCGGCCGAGGGCGTGAAGCTGCCCTCCGCGACGACGCCCTTGGCGTGGTTGGCACGCTTGCCGGGATGGTTGCCGAAGAGCTTGTTCATCACGTTGATGGTCTGCTCAGCGGTAGTCGCCTCCTCGGCCAGGACCGGGTTGGCAGCCGCGACAGCGAAGGCCACGCTGGCGGCTAAGGCGTACGGGATGGTCTTGGAACGCATGACGATCCTCTAGGCAGCGTCGGGGCTGGACGCACCGACCGGCTGGGTTCAGACTCGTTCTTAAGCGCGAATGACGACGGCCGACAATGCCGGGGTTGCTTCGCGTCCGGCCATCGGCAACTCATTCTCATCGAGGCACGATCACCCGATCTCGACAGTTGTCGAGCCCGCTGCCACCATCTCGGCCCGGGCCGGGACCTCCATTACCGGCGTGGATCCCCCCTTCAGGGCCGGTGCATCGCGCCGGCGAGACGGACAGGTTCAGAATGACGGTATCGGCATCCCGCGCGATGATCGTTCAACCCGGCGGCGGCTTCGACGCCGTCGGCTTCGGCGAGCGACCGGTTCCGGAGCCCGGCCCCGGTGAGATCACCGTTCGCCTGCGGGCGAGTTCGCTCAATTATCACGACTACGCCGTGGTCAGCGGCATGTGGGGGCCGAGCGAGCCGCGCGTGCCCATGTCGGATGGGGCTGGCGAGGTCGAGGCTCTGGGTCCGGGGGTCGACGCCTTCGCGGTGGGCGACCGCGTGGTCAGCACCTTCTTCCCGACCTGGACGGAGGGCAGCCCCCAGGTCGAGGGATTCGCGACCGTGCCGGGCGACGGCATCGACGGGTACGCCCGCGAGCGCGTCACCGCCTCCGCCATGGCGTTCACCCACGCGCCGCGGGGCTGGGACCATGCCGAGGCGGCGACGCTGACGACGGCCGCGCTTACGGCCTGGCGGGCCCTGCACGGAGATGCGGGCCTGAAAAGCGGCGATGTCGTCCTCGTTCAGGGCACCGGTGGCGTCTCGCTTTTCGCCCTGCAATTCGCCAAGGCCGCCGGCGCCACCGTGATCGCCACCTCGTCCAGCGAGGAGAAGCTCGAACGCCTGCGCGCCTTGGGTGCGGACCACGTCCTGAATTACCGGTCCGACACCACCTGGGGCGAAACGGCCCGGCGTCTGACCAACGGGCGCGGCGTGGATCACGTCCTCGACGTGGGAGGTCCGGCGACCCTGGAACAGTCGATGGCCGCCGTGCGAGTGGGCGGCCACATCTCCGTCATCGGCATTCTGACGGGTGTCACCGGACCACTTCCCCTGGTACCGGCCCTGCTCCGGCAGATCCGCCTGCAGGGCGTGCTCGTCGGCAGTCGACGCCAGCAGATCGAGATGGTCCGCGGCATCGAAGCCTGCGGGCTGCGTCCGATCGTCGATCGGCGCTATCCCCTAGCGGACCTCGTCGCGGCGTTCCGACACCAAGAGAGCAACAGGCATTTCGGCAAGATCTGCATCGAGATCTGATCCACCGCCGCGCTCCTCAGCCGATGCGCAGCAGGAGGGCGATGGCCGCCACGGCGATGACCGCGAAGGTCGCCAGGATCCCACCCCCACGGCAGGCGAATTGCCGTGGGGAGTTCTTCGGAGCGAACATTCCGAACGGGTGCAGCACGCGTGCGGCGAGCATGACGATCAGAAGGCTGCGCACCAGAGTCGGGCTGCCCCCCCCCGCTTCCAACAGGGCGACGAGGAGGAGCGCCAGCGGCACGTACTCCCCGAAATTGCCCTGCGCACGGATGCGCTTCTCCAAGTCTCGGTTTCCACCATCTCCATGTAGGACATCGGCGCTCAGGCGCCCGGCGACGACCCACGACGACAGGCCGACATATAGAAGAGCGAACACGGCCGCGTAGAAGGCCGTCAGAGCGGGGAAGGTCATAGGATCGGTCCCTCGGGGGTTGTTCGAAGCGGGATCCCGTAGGGGCGCCTGTACGGTTCTCGTCAGAGCGTCGGGGCTGGAACGCCGTCTGGGCAACGACCGGGCATTCGGTGCGCTCGGTCTCTAATATCTCGCAAGCAAGTGCATCGCGTCCAAGACCCCGCCGCTGGATCTCAGCGCTCCACGCCGGGTTCGTGGATGGGGCATCCATTGAAGCGCTGGCGAAATTCGGCCGAGTGCTTGTACGGGGCGTTGCGGGCGCGGTTGATGTTGCCCAAGGGCTGATGGGCGGCGAGCCCCGTCCAGATGCTGAAGCGCATCTCTTCGTCGACCGCCTGGACGCGCGACGGATCCCAGCTGTCCTGCGGCCCGACGGTGATCAGCCCGACGCGTTGGAAGGGGGCCTCCGCCTCGTTCCACTCCACCGTCGGATCCTCGACGGGTTGGCGCTCAAGGTCGCGACAGAGTTGGACGCGGAACTCCCAGACGCCCTCGATGCCGCGCATCTCGGACTGCACCGTCTCGCGGATCGCATTGGGACGACCGGACGCATCGATTTCGTTTCCGGTCAGCGCGGTGAGTGCTGGGGCAACCGGAGCGACCGAGAACTTTGCGATGTAATCGCCGTACCGGAACGGGGTGACGCTGTAGTAGGTCTCGCCGAGGGGGTCGACGTTGGGTGCACCACCCAGGGACGCCAGCGTCGTGCTCTCGACGCCCACGGCCTGGAGCGCCTTGTTGACGCCTCGCAGCACCGTCGAGGCCGCGATCTTCAGGCCCTCGGCCCGGTCCGTAGTGCCAGCCAGCAGCTTCAGGCTTCCGAGGAACTTCTCGGCGCTCGGGGCTTGGAAGACCTTGCCATTGACCATGATGAAATTCTGGGTGGCGCCTTCGGCGCCGGCCAGGCGCTCGCCCTGGACGTCGAGGACCTTCAACGCGAGACCCCGCGGCAGGGAGACGGCGTCGGGCAGGATATCGCCCGCGTTGGTGGACAAGCGCATGTAGACCCTGTGCGTCCCGGGCCGAGCGAACAGGCCCTGCGCGAGTTCCGCGGGCAGGCCGCCATCGATCCGGAGCTCGCCCTCCAGGATGCCGTGCGACTTCGCATGCACCGATCGCACAGCATGTCCGGAATCCTCGGCCACGGTCTGCAGGATCTGGTCGAAGGTCTGGTTGAGTTGGTCGATCGTCACTCCTTCGTCGGCCTTCACCTGTTCGACGTCGGGGCTGTAGCGGACTGGCGCTTGCAAAGTCATAGGCTCCGGCTCGATGCAATCTCGAGGTGAACAACGTTGGTTTTGGTTCGTTCCAGGCTCGAGGATGGTCAAAAATCGGTGAGCGGCCTGGCTCAGGGGGGTCCATTGAGCGCATCGACCGTGCCCATGATCCTCAAGGCCTGATCGGCCATTGGGATCGAGGTGCACAGTCAAAACCGCTCTGCCAAGCTCCGTTCGAAGCGTTCGGCCCCAATACTCGGTTGGGTTGCGACATGACGACAGCCCGGGAACCGCATTCCCGAATCCAACTTTGTCCCATTGAAAATCGCGATGTCGCCACGCCGAGCACATATCCTCGCGTGGCAAGAACCCCCGAAGGTCAGCTTACGATGATTCAGAGGTTCGCCCTATCGATGGCGTTCGCCTTTAGCCTTGCCGCTCCAGTCCAGGCACAAGCCATCGCCTCACCGGCCCCGGCTACAAGCTTGATACACGGCAATTACTGCGGACCTGGCAACAACGCTCCGGCAGCCCCCATCGACGCCCTCGATTCCGCTTGCGCCCGTCACGATGCCTGCACGCCCGATGGCGGGCTGGCGACGAAACCATGCAACCTTCGCCTTCAGCGCGAGGCGGAGGCGATCGCCCGCGACCCCCGTCAATCGGAGGATCTCCGCGCCATGGCGGGCCTGGTTTCGGTCGGCGCCTACATGATGCTGTCGTCCCGCGAGCCTGAGGCACCCGGCAACCACCACCTTGGTCGGCCGGCGAAGAGTTGGGCGTCCTACGGCCGGTAACGCAGCCGCGGCACCATCGCAGAGTGGATCTGCGCTTCCAGCATCACCAACGGCCTGGAAGCCTGTCCGGCCATTGAATCCTTCCTCGGCCAGTCCCTCCATCCAAACGAACGAGATGAACACCATGACTCTAAAGGGCCGAAAGATCGCCATCCTGATCGCGCCGCGCGGGACCGAGGAGCCGGAGTTCGTTCAGCCACGCGAAGTGGTGACGAGGGCTGGCGCCAACGTGACGGTGATCGGGCTGGAAGCCGGCGAGGCCGAGACGTTCAACAACGACCTGGACCCGGGGGGACGCTATGCCGTCGATGCGATCATCGAGGGGGCCTCCGCCTCGGGTTTCGATGGCCTGATCATCCCCGGCGGCTGCGTCGGCGCCGACACGTTTCGGGCGAGCAAGGCGGTCGTCGCGTTCATCCGAGAGTTCTTCGAGCAGGGCAAGCCTGTCGGCGTGATCTGTCACGGGCCCTGGACGCTCGTTGAGGCGGATGTCGTGAAGGGACGGACCCTGACGTCCTTCCCGACGCTGCAGACCGACATCCGGAACGCGGGCGGGACCTGGGTCGATCAGGAAGTCGTCACCGACCAGGGCCTCGTCACGAGCCGCAACCCCAAGGACTTGCCGGCCTTCTGCGCCAAGATCGTCGAGGAGTTCGCCGAGGGCCGCCATCCGGCGCAGGCCCGGAGCGCCTGAGCGAGCCGGGTACGATCCGACAGAGGCACGGGAAACGGGAGCCACCGCGCGTTGTGCAGGGGGGCTGGAGGGAGATCAAATAGGACGATTCTCAGGCAAGGTGGTGTTGGTCACGGGCGCGGCTTCGGGCATCGGGGAGGCCGCTGCACGGCGCTTCGGACACGAGGGCGCGATCCTCGTTCTGGCGGATCAGAATGCGGAGGGACTGAACAAGGTGGCCGGCAGCATCGAGGCAGCCGATACCCTTGCGGTGGTCGCCGACCTTTCCGACGCGGAACGGTGCCAGGACGTCGTCGCGCAGGCCGTCCAACGGTTCGGGCGCCTCGACGTCCTCATCAACAATGCCGGCAAAGACCATCTCGGCCGCGTTGACGAAGGCGACATTGACGACTTTTCGACCATCATCGAAACCGACCTTTACGGCGTCTTCTACATGACGCGGTTCGCGCTACCCCATCTCCGCGAGAGCCGAGGGTCCATCGTCAACGTGTCGTCCGTCTCGGGTTTGGGCGGCGACTGGAATCACAGCTTCTACTGCGCTGCGAAGGGCGCGGTGACGAACTTCACTCGGGCGGTCGCGCTCGACGAGGCGAGGAACGGCGTTCGGGTAAACGCCGTCAATCCGTCGCTGGTCTACACGCCGTTCACGGCCGGCATGCAGGAGCAGCCCGAACTCGTCGCCAAGTTCGAGGAACGTATTCCGATGGGACGCGGGGCGAAGCCCGACGATATCTCCGGCGTGATCGCTTTCCTGGCGAGTGAGGACGCGCATTTCGTCACCGGCGTGAATCTGCCGGTCGACGGCGGTCTGTCCGCCTCGAACGGTCAGCCGAAGCTGAATTGATGGCCGTCGGCGGATCCATCTCATTCCGGCGGAGTGAGCTTGACCAGAGCATGGCCGACGATCCGTCGATCCCGATCGACATCCACCCTCATACCCAGCGAGGCTGAGCATGACCTACCTGCGATACACACCCGATATCGAGACGCCCGCCGCGGGCGAGCAGGAGACCATCGACGGCATCATCAAGGGGATGACGCAGCAATCGGAAACGGTCGAGGCCCGCGAACACCATGCTGTGCGCGCCAGCCACGCCAAGAGCTCGGCTTGCGTTACCGGTGAGCTGACGATCGCCGCCGGCCTGCCGGCGGAGCTGGCGCAGGGCCTGTTCGCTACGCCCGGCACCCATCCCGTGGCGGTGCGGTTCGCGCAGGGGCCGGGCGAGACCCTTGGGGACCGCGTCTCGACACATCGCGGCATGTCGATCAAGGTTTTCGACGTGCTTGGCGAGAAGCTGCTCGGCCACGGCGTTGATACCCAGGACTTCGTTCTGGCGACCGGGACCACATTCCCGTCGGGTACGGCGGCGGGCTTCCTGCGGGATGGCGCCGTCATCGGTAAGGCGACCGGGTTGCCGGAGGGCGTAAAGAGCGCCGTCGCGTCCGCCGCGCGCAACCTCAACCGGGTGCTGCACGCCTTTGGCACCGAGAGCGCGATGGCGGATTTCTTCGGCCACCCTTACAGCCATCCCCTGGCGGACAGCTACTTCAGCCAAGCGCCTATTCGGTACGGCGACTATGTCGCCAAGCTCGGAGCCGTGCCGGCAACGGAAAGTCAGCGTGCCCTTACCGCGTGGCGGCTCGACCCACACCAGGACGAGGACGGCTTCCGCCATGCGACGGTCGCCTTCTTCCGTGAGAACGAAGTGGTGTTCGAGCTGAAGGCCCAACTCTGGGCCGACGCCGAGCGGCAGCCCATCGAGGACGCTTCGATCGACTGGCCCGTCGCAATCAGCCCCTACCGCACCGTCGCAACGCTGCGCCTGCCTCGCCAGGATGCCTACGCACCGGATCGCGTCCGCTACTTCGACGAGGTGATGACCTTTCGTCCCGCCCATAGCCTTGCGGCGCACCGGCCACTCGGTTCCATCATGCGCGCGCGGCTTCAGGTCTATGAGGCCTTGAGCGCCTTCCGGCATCGCGAGAACGGCGTGGCGGAGGAGGATATCGCGCGAATCGACCGGATTCCGGCCTAGGACCGACGTTTCGAGCGTCGGCATTCAGCGCCCTGCCAATGGAGCCTCCGCGTGCGCGAGTGACGGGTCGAAACCAAACTCCCGACTCAAAACGTCCACCTGGTGGGTCCAGCGGACGGACCGACCGTCCTTCTGCTCCACGGCTGGCCGGACGATGCCACTGCCTGGGCAAACGTGGCCGAGCGCCTGAACGAGGCGGGCTTTCGGACGGTGACGCCGGAACTGAGGGGGGTCGGTCGTACGCGCTTCCGCTCGGCTGACACGCCGCACACCGGCAACTCCGGCATCCTCGCCAACGACGCGGTGGACCTGATGGATGCCATGGGCATCGAGACCTTCATGGTCGCCGGCCACGACTGGGGCTCGAACGCCGCCGAGGCCATGGCGGTCGGCTGGCCCGAGCGCGCCACCCCCATGGCGATGCTCTCGACCCCCCTCGCGCCTGGTGGAATGCCGACCCGGGCGTTCCCGCAGTGCCAGCGCCAATGGTATCACTTGTTCCAGGCGACCAAGCGCGGACGGGAGGCCGTGCGGGCCGACCTCAAGGGGTTCGGCCGCATCATGTGGGGCAACTGAGCCCGCCGGGCCGGTACGACGAGCCCAACTTCGAGCCGGTCGCTGCCTACTGGGAGAACCCGGACTTCGTCGACGTTACGTTGCACTCCTACCATGCGCGCTGGGACGAAACTGAACCGGACCCACGCTCGGCCGAGCTTGAGGCCAAGGTGAAGGCGACCCAGACCCTGTCGACGCAGACTGTCCGACGTCAGCACCTGTGGGACAGATTGAGGGTCTTTACGAACGGAGGATGGCTGGTTCATCGTAGCCCCTGAGGAGCGAAGATGAAGCAGACATCCGGACCGGCCAAGAAGCCGGCAGAAGCGGTGATCAAGGACATCCGTCGGGCCACACGTCGGCAGTTCTCGTCCGAGGAGAAGATCCGCGTGGTACTGGAAGGCTTGCGTGGCGAGGACAGCATCGTCGAGTTGTGCCGACGTGAGGGGATCGCCGCCTCGATGTACTACGGCTGGTCCAAGGAGTTCCTGGAGGCAGTTAAGAAGCGCCTGTCCGGCGACACCGCTCGTGCGGCCACCACGCATGAGGTGCGGGATCTGCGCCGCGAGACGGGGGCGCTCAAAGAGGTCGTGGCTGATCTCGTGCTGGAGAATCGCCTGCTCAAAAAAAGCATGAGCGGGGCTGGGGGCGACGAGGCATGAGGTACCCGGCCCCCGAGAAGCTGGAGATCATCCGGCTGGTCGAGCAATCCCACCTGCCGGTGCGTGCCACCCTGGACAAGCTCGGCATCACGCGCTCGACGTTTTACCGCTGGTACGACGCCTACCAGCGCGGCGGCCCCGAGGCGTTGAATGACCATCCCTCGCGGCCGAGCCGGGTCTGGAACCGCCTGCCTGCGGAGATCCGCGAGCAGATCGTGGCCCTAGCCTTGGAGCAGCCTGAACTCAGCCCGCGTGAGCTGGCGGTGCGCTTCACAGACGAGCGTCGCTACTTCGTCTCGGAAGCGACCGTCTACCGGTTGCTCAAGTCTCAGGACCTGATCACCAGCCCGGCCTATATCGTCATCAAGGCCGCCGACGAGTTCCGCGATAAGACCACCACGCCCAACCAGCTTTGGCAGACGGACTTCACCTACCTGAAGGTCGTTGGCTGGGGCTGGTACTACCTGTCGACGGTGCTGGACGACTTCTCGCGCTACATCGTGGCCTGGAAGCTGTGCACGACGATGCAGGCCAGCGACGTCACCGCCACGCTCGACCTGGCGCTGGGTGCGGCTGGGCTCGATCAGACGCGGGTGATGCATCGTCCCCGCCTGCTGAGCGACAACGGTCCAAGCTACGTCGCCAGCGACCTGGCTGACTAGCTCGGCATTCGAGGCATGACCCACATCCGCGGTGCGCCATGCCATCCTCAAACGCAGGGCAAGATCGAGCGTTGGCATCAGACGCTCAAGAACCGCATCCTGCTCGAACACGCCTACTTGCCCGGCGAGCTGGAGACGCAGGTTGCCAACTTCGTCGAACACTACAACCATGCCCGAGCCCATGAGAGCCTGAGCAACCTCACGCCCGCTGACGTCTACTTCGGACGCGGCGAAGGGATCCTGGCCGAGCGGGAACGCATCAAGCGTCAGACCCTCATGGATCGCCGCTTGCGCCACCACGCGCAGGCTGCCTAACCTCTCACCCCAGATGGACCAGAGCCTCCGCTCCTGAACACCGCTGAATGTCCCAAATCATCTGACGACGGACATCTACGTCGATACCCCGTTCCACCAACGTTGGAAGGGCTAAATCGCGCGAACTTCGAAACGTGACCATTCGGCCCAGGTAAAGGTTCCGCCGAGCGTTCCGCGAAGCGCCTCGGCATCCGTTCTGTCTTGGGATGTCAGCGACGACGTTCAAGGGATGGGATGACGAGCGCCTCAATGAAGTTGCGGAGCTCCGTTCGTCGAAGGTCCTCATCGGTGACCTGCTCATCCAATCCGAGCCGCCACGCCAGGTCGCGTCGACCGGGCTCACGGTGGAGGGCCTCGACGAGATCGGCATGTTCCTCGACTTCGCGCTGGCTACGCGCCAACCCGCTCTCGACTAGGTCGTCCGCTTGCCGCCTGAGGGCCCCCGTGACCTCGTCGAGGCCGATCTCCGGGTGGTACTGCACCCCCCAGAACGTGCCGCCGTCGTGTCGGATCTCCGCAGCCTGGACAACGGTGGACCGATTGAGCGCCAGTAGCGTCGCCCCGTCAGGCAGGGTCTCGACCTCGTCCGTATGGATACTCGGTGCGTCGTACGAGCCGGGCCGTCCCTTCAGTAGCGGATGGCACCGTCCGGCATCGGTGACGACGATGCGTCTGGCAAACCCCGCCTCGGGACCGTTCCGATTCCTACGGACCGTGCAGCCGGCTGCGACGGTCGCCATCTGCAGGCCGGCGCAGGAGCCGAAGGAAGGTGTCCCGGACGAGAACAGGGCATTCATGAACGCGAGGGAGCGCCTGACCTCCGGCGTATCCTCGTAGAGAGACAGGGGCGAGCCCGAGAGGAAGACCGCATCGTATCCGCCCAGGCTCTCGCCCTCCGGGAATGTACTGTCCGCGTCAGCGGGCATGACGTGATGGCAAACGGCCCCTGGCGCAAGGAGAGCTAGGATCTCGACGTAGGTCTCGCCCGACGAGCGCCCAACACTGCCACGGCGCTTCTCACGGGCTTCCGGAGGCTCGCTTTCAGCGACGAGGAAACAAAGTCCTGATGTTGATGTCTGCAAGGCCGTGGCGCTCCGGGGAGCCATTCCCCGGGGACCCGAACTGCTGGCAGAAATCTGCGTTCCGGATCGGGCGGACCTGCCGCAGGCGATGAGGACGTGTCGAGTTGAAGCACTCAGATGCAGGAACGTCGGGTTCCAGCCGCCGTTCGCTTTCCGTTTAATCGGGACAACCAACTTGGCGCGCATCGGCTATCACGCTTCCCACGAGCAATACGCGCCCTCCACGCTTTTATCGCATGTCCAATCAGCCGAGCGTGCCGGCTTCGCCTGTGCGATGTCGTCGGAACACTTCAAGCCATGGAGTAACGCCCAGGGCCACGCCGGTCATGCCTGGTCCTGGCTCGGTGCCGCGCTCGCGACCACGCAATTGCCGTTCGGCATCATCACGGCGCCTGGGTATCGCCACCACCCCGCCGTCCTCGCCCAATCGGCTGCGACCCTGTCCGAGATGTTCCCGGAACGCCTCCGGCTGGCCCTCGGAAGCGGCCAGCGGTTGAACGAGGACATCACAGGCATGCCGTGGCCGGAGAAGGCCGAGCGCACCGCCCGTCTTAGTGAATGCGCCGCGGTGATCAGGGCCCTGTTCGACGGCGAGACCGTGACGCACCGGGGCCGGGTCACGGTGGTGGATGCCAAGCTGTATTCCCGCCCGGCCAAGGCACCCCTCCTGCTGGCCGGCGCTGTTACTACAGAGACGGCCCGTAAGGTCGCGACATGGGCCGACGGTCTCGTCACGGTCGGCATAGAGCCGGGCAAGCTCCGTCCCGTCGTCGAGGCCTTCCGCGACGGCGGGGGCGAAAGCAAGCCAGTTTTCCTCCAGACGAAGGTGTGCTGGGATATGGACGACGGGCGGGCCCTCTCCGAAGCCCACGGGCAATGGGCCGCCAACATGCTTGAGGGCGACGCCAACTGGGACCTGCGCACGCCGGAGGACTTCGAGACCGCGTCGCGCTTCGTACGTCCCGAGGACGTTCACGGTTGTGTCCGCGTGTCCTCTGATCTCGGGCGCCAGACAGCATGGCTCGCCGACCTCGCGGAGATCGGCTTCGAGGAGATCATCGTCCATCAGGTCGGCCGCAACCAGGATGCCTTCATCCAGGCATTCGGCAGCCGTGTTCTACCCCAGCTTCGCGCCTAGTCGCCACGCACCCTTCGCCATCCTCGGAGCCATCGATTGCTGAAGCCGTTTCCCCGCACTGGCGGGCCCGTCGAACGCGAGGACGGATACCTTCCCCTCGAAGCCTATGCTGCCCTCGGTGAGGGCCGGTCCGTGGCCCTATCCGGTGCCGACGGCTCAATCGATTGGTGGTGCTGCCCGAACCTCGATTCCCCACCGCTCTTCGACCGTCTGCTGTCCCCACTTGAGGGGGGCTACTTCTCTGTCACGCCCGATGCCCCGTTTACCGCCGAGATCGGCTACCGCGACGGAAGCAACGTCCATGAGACCGTGTTCACCACGGCGACCGGAAAGGCGCGCCTGACCGAGAGCCTGAACAGCGGGCCGGCCGGGCGGTTGCCATGGGCGGAGCTGGCACGTCGCATCGAGGGGATTGAGGGGCGTGTCCGCTTCAGGATCGAGCTCGTGTTCGGAACTCGGGGCGACACGGCCGGACCATTCCTCTCGTCGAACGCAAGTGGCACGGCCTTCCACGTCGCCGACCTTATGGGGCTATTCCGCTACAGCGAGGGCATCCGCATCGATGGCGAGGATGACCATGCGATCAAGGCCAGCGTCGAGGTGTCGGCGGGGCAGCGCGAGACGGTGGCCATCGTCGCCGGCGAGCACGAGCCACTCGTCGTCGCCCCGGTCGCGGACATCGACCGACGCATCGATGGATCCTGTGATGCCTGGCGCAACTGGACCGAACGCCTTGGCTACGCGGGGCGGTACCCGGAACAGGTTGGACGCAGCGCCCTCGCCCTCAAGCTGCTGCTCTACTCCCCCACCGGCGCCATCGCCGCCGCGGCGACGACCTCGTTGCCGGAAGGTATCGGAGGTAAGAAGAACTACGATTACCGCTACGCCTGGGTTCGGGATGCCGGCTACGTCATCAAGGCGTTCCTCCGCCTCGGGGCTCATGCCGAGGCCAGCGCCGCGTTGACTTGGCTCGTCCGCCACTTGGAGGAGCACGGCGCCCAGGTCCTCTTCACCCTGAACGGGGAGATGGTCTCGGAGGAGGAGGAACTCGACCTTCCAGGGTACCGGAACTCCCGCCCGGTCCGAACGGGCAACGCAGCAACTGACCAGCACCAGCACGGCATCTACGGCGACATCTTCGAGACGGCGGAGCGCTTCGTTGCCGGGGGTGGCATGCTCGACCTGCGCAGCGGTGCGTTGCTGGCGCGTCTTGCCGACGAATGCGCCGAGAAGTGGAAGATGAAGGATGCTGGGATCTGGGAGCTTCCAGAGCAGCAGCACTACACCGGCTCCAAGATCAGTTGCTGGCAGGCCCTGGCCCGGGCCGTCGAGATGGCCGAGAAGGGCTATCTGCCGGGCACCTGCAAGGACCGTTGGGTCCGGGCCCGCGACCGCGTAGCGGACTGGATCGAGGACCATTGCTGGTCGGAGGCGAAGCAGGCCTACGTGATGTATCCCGGCAGCGATAAGCTCGATGCCTCCATGACCCTCGCTGTCCGGTTCCGATATGGGAGCGCCGACCGGTTGCGGGCGACCTGCGAGGCCATTGACCGGGAGCTCGGTCGGGGTCCCTATCACTACCGCTACTCGGGCGTGGATGCCGAGGAAGGTTGCTTCCTCGCCTGCACCTTCTGGCTCTGCGAGGCGATGGCCCTTCTCGGGCAGAACGATCAGGCGTCGGTGAAGTTCGAGGCGGTGGTCGCAGCATTGGACCGGAACTCCGGCACCTATGCAGAGATGGCCGATCCCCAAACAGGCGGGTTCCTCGGGAATTTGCCACAAGGATTGACCCACTTGGCCCTGATACAGGCGGCAGCGACCCTGTCGGGACTGGACCTTTAGAACTATGAACCAAATGCCGGCTGGCGAGACCTTCGGTGCTTAACCGCGGCGGGCCTCGCCATCCGACGATGATGGGTACGAGGTACTTTGCCATCGCCCCAGAGAGAGGATGGCCAGACAGCGTGAGCTGGTAGTTGATCAGACTGCGTGTTCTATCGCTTGGATGACGTCCGAGGCGTTATATGGCTTGGGCACGTACAACCCGTGGTCCGGAACCTCCTTGTCCGTGAACCGATGCCGTCCCGAAGTCAGAACCAGGCGGATGTCTGGCCAATTCTCGTTGACCCGCTCGGCGAGGGTGACGCCACACATGGTTCCTGGCATGTCGACGTCGGTAAACAATACGCCGATGTCGGATCTCCGATGCAGGATGTCCCAGGCCTCGTCGGCGTGACGGGCCGCAACCACCGTGAAGCCCGCATCCTCAAGCATATCGACGGCATTCGAGCGTACGAAATCGTAGTCCTCAACCACGAGGACGACCGATGCTTCGAGGGGGCGCTTCGTCGGCATGAGCGTTCAACAGACAGGCAACGCTTCGGTTGCAATCCCTGGGCGGTAGCTTTTCCGTTACCGCCTACCGTCCGGTGTCCATCACCCGGCGGCGCCGCGTCGTGACCTTGCGCAGGATGCGCGAGAGCTGCTCGACCGAGTACGGCTTGTGCAGCAGGTCGAGGCCGTCAGTGCCGTTCTGCGCCAGGACGTGGCTGTAGCCTGACGCCAGGACCACCGGCAGGTCGACGTACCGAAGCCCGATCTCCCGGGCCAGCTCGACGCCGTCCATGCCGGGCATGACCACATCGGAGAACACGACGTCGAAACGGTCTGGCGCCTTCGCGAGTTCAGCCAGGGCCTGCCGTGCGTCCATCGCCCAGACCGTCTCGTAGCCGAGGTCGTGCAGCGTCTGGGTCGCGAAGTTGCCGACATCCCGGTTGTCCTCGACGAGAAGCACCCTGGTGCCGTGTCCGTCCATCAGGGGCGCCGGGTCCGCATCATCGACGACGGCCGGCGCATCCTTGGCGGCGCGGGGCAGGTAGAGCGTGAAGGTCGTCCCCTCACCGATGGCGCTCACGACGCGGACCTCTCCGCCCGACTGCTTGGCGAAGCCAATAACCTGCGACAGGCCGAGGCCGGTGCCGTGCCCCACCTCCTTGGTGGTGAAGAACGGCTCGAAGATCCTGTCGAGGATGCCGGCGTCGATGCCCGTGCCCGTGTCCGAGATCGACAGGGCGACGAAGCGTCCGACGACCCTGGCATGGCTCCGGTCGCCGGGAATCGCAGCGACGTTCCGGACCGAGATGGTCAGCTTCCCCTCGCCGTCCATCGCGTCTCGGGCGTTCACGGCCATGTTGACGATGGCGGTCTCGAACTGGCTCGGGTCCGCGTCGATGAGGCAGGCCTCGTCGGGCATGCGCGTCACGGTGCGGATGCGCGATCCCGTCAGGGTGCCGATCATCTCCTCGATGGTCTCGACGCTTCTGGCGGCGTCGAACACCTCGGGCTTGAGCGCCTGCCGCCGGGCGAATGCGAGGAGCTGTCCGGTCAGCTTGGCTGCCCGCGTCACCGTGTCGGAGATCGCACCGATGTATCGCTGACGCCGTTCCTCGGGGAGGTTCGGGCGCTTCAGCAGGTCGGTCGACGACATGATGACGGTGAGCAGGTTGTTGAAGTCGTGGGCGACCCCGCCGGTAAGCTGACCGACGGCCTCCATTTTCTGGGCCTGGCGAAGCGCGTCCTGAGCCCTGTCGAGCTCTGCTGTGGCGCGCACGCGCTCCGTGATGTCCTGGGCGTGGTGGAACGCGCCGAAGATCCGTCCGTCACCGTCCCTTAGCGGGGTGTACGAGACTTCCCAGTACGGCTTGACGATGCTCGGGTCGCCGAACTCCTCGACAACGGTGAACACCTCGCCGGCCAGGGCCCGCGCCATCAACGCCCGCATGACGTGCGCCTGGTCCTCCGTGAACAAGTCCGGGAAGACGTCCCCGAGATTGACGCGATAGCCGAATATCCGATGGAATTCGTCGCTGTGCGCCTGGTTGAAGGCGATGAGGCGGAAGTCGTGGTCGAAGGCGCAGATCGGCGCCCTGTCGGTTTCGACGATGGTGGCGAACAGGTCGCGTTCAGCGGTGCGCGCGGCGAGCGCCACCTCCCGTTCCTTCTCGACCGTGACGTCGCGCCCGGTGCAGTAGACCAGCCCGTCCTCGGGCACGCCGATCCACGAGATCCAACGGTAGGACCCGTCCTTGCGGCGGTAGCGGTTGGCGCATCCCACCGCTGGCTGGCCGTCCTCGATCCGTTCGAGGCCGGCCCGGGTGCGCTCGACGTCGTCGGGATGAAGGAGATCCCAGATCGGCGTCCGCGCGATCTCCACATCCGACCATCCCAACAAGGTCTGCCAGGCCGGGTTCGAGGTCACCAGGTAGCCGCGCCGGTCCAGGGCGCACATCAGGTCGGGGGTTAGCGTCCACGTCCGCCCTCGGGCCTGGGTGCGCTCGACGACCTGACGTTCCAGGTCCGCGTTGAGGGTACGCAGGTCGGCCTCGGCCTGCCTCAGCACGGTGACGTCGTGAAAGACGCCGATCATCCGCAGGTGCCCGCCCTCGTCCTGCAGGGGCTCGCTGGAACTCAGGATCGTGCGCGTGGTGCCGTCGGGCCTGGTGACGCGATAGTCGGCCACGACCTCTGTGCCATCGACGGCCGCCGCCTCGGTGAGGGCATGGGCACGTTCGACGTCGACCTTCTCCAGGCGGGAGAACACCTCGTCCTGGTGCACCGGTCCCTCCGGCGCGAGCCCGAAGATCTCGCGGCTCCTGTCGTCCATCTCGACCGCGCCGGTGACCGTGTCCCACTCGAAGATGCCGAGGCGTGCGATGTTGATGGCCATCGATAGGCGGGCCTGACCCTTGCGAGTGGCCGTCAGGGCGGTTTCGAGACGCTCGTGCCCGGTGGAGAGCGCCTCTTGTGCCCGTGTCCGACAGAAGGATGCGAAGATGCGGCCGGACACGTCGCGGACGAGGGACTCCTCCTCCTGGGTCCAGCGTGCCGGCAAGGCCCGCTCGACGTGGACGATGGCGGCGAGGCCGTTTTCGATCATCACCGGCACGCACAGGGTGGTCCGGTCCGGTTCGCCCTGACGATATGGGCCAGGGGCCCCGGTTGCGGCGTCGACCCGCACGCTACGACCGGCCTGAAGTGCGTCCATGACGCCGGGTCCAGGATCCGTAACGCAAGGAATACGGTCATCTCCGCCCGGCCACGTGCCGGCCGTCTCAAACTTACTGGTTGCAACATCGTACTCGGCGAAGCCGCATCGGTCCGCCCCCAGGTGCCGACCGAGCCTCTCGCATCCGTCCGCGATGAGGCGACCGGAGGTGTCGCTCCCACGCAGGGCGTCACTGAGTTTGAGGAGGAACCCGCTGCGTTGACGCGCACGAACCCTGTCGGTCGTTTCCGTCGCGAGGCAGAGGACGCCCGAGACTTCGGAGCCGTCGTGGACGGGTGAGAAGGAATACGACCACCATGTCGCCTCCTCGTTCCCATGCCGTGCCATGGCGATGGGGTCGTCCACGAAACGCCCCGCCTCACCGGCGAAGGCGCGCTCCAGCGCCGCCCGAACGGCGCCCCAGGCATCGGGCCAGACCATGGGAAGCGGCTGGCCGAGCGCTCCGTCGAGGCGCGTGCCGAGGATCGGACGGTAGGCGTCGTTGAAGAGGAACGTCCGCTCCGGTCCCCAGACGAGGTACATGCTCTCGGGTGAGTTCAGCATGTTGCTCAGAGTGACGCTGAGCGCCGCCGGCCATCCATCAATCGGACCAAGCGCCGTAGATGACCAATCGTGCGAGCGGATGGCAACGCCCATGGCTCCGCCGCCGACCGGGAAACTGGAAGCGTGTCGCATGGTGTCAGCGGGCCTTGCGGTCGGCGTCGAGGAGGCGGGCCTGCTCCTTGAGCAGGAAGTCCGGCTCGCTTTGCTCCAGCATTCGCAGGGCCGCCCTCACCACCTCGCTGACGCTTCCGTAACGACCGGAATTCACGCGCTCCCCGAGAAAGGCGTGCTGTTCGGGCGTGATGGAGACGGTGACGGTTTTACGGACGGCCATCGTCCACGGATACCACGTTCACACATCTGCTTACAGCTTGGCATTGCGTTTACGGCAAAGCTTGCGTCACGTTCGCGAGAGGCCTTGCACCCCATCGACGGGCAATCATTGCACCGACCCTCAATCAGCCTTTCGCCAAGCGTGACCGCTATACGGAACGCCACGAACGTGTTCATGTGTTGCTCGCGAGTGGAATTCGCGGAGGGGCGCCATGCAGGTTAGCGGCGTCACCGTTGGCTACCCATGCCGGTGCCTTTCCTTGCCAGGCTGGTCCGGGCCAGCTTCCCAACCCCGCCGACGACTTCATCGAAGAAGAGATCGACCTCCAGCGCCTGCTCATCATCAATCGCCCTGCTACCTTCCTGGTCCGGCGTCCGGTCGCGGCATCCTGGAAAGCGCTTCCAAGATCGTGGCCGATGCGGAACCGTGTCTGGACATCTATGGCGCTCCTCGACCCCCGCGTCCTCACTGCGACGCTTCTACAGATCGCGGAAGCGCTTCGTTAGGCGGCCCACTTCCGCGCGGGTCGAACGTCCGGTCCTTCTATCCCATGTCCTGAAGCGGACCGGCCAAGATCCACCCGACCCGGTCGTAGACGCGACCGGCCGGTCCCGACCCGACCCGACCTTCTCATAGACGTGCGTCCTCGCTCCGCTTGAAAACGGTCATTCTTAGCGCCGCCGATATGCCGATGAGAGCATGCGTAGAACAATTGCAGGTAAGCGAAGGCAGCCGGATCCAGCTAGCCCTACGCCTTCACCTTAGTCAAACGTGAGCTTCCAAGGGCGCTTCATGACGCATCAGGCCGAGCCTAGTCGGCAGACGCTGATCGTCCACCCGAGAAGATTGACGATCTCGAAATCTAGCAGAGACACCTATTCCGTCGGCTATTGAGGTCAGAAACGCCAACCCAAAAACGTCAACGGAACGGTCATGCCAGTGGGACCCACGTCGTCCAACCTGAACCGCCTCGACCTGAAGACGCTGCGGCTGTTTGCGGCGATCTGCGAGGAGGGGACGCTCAACGGCACGGCACGGCGCGCAGCCATCGCGCCATCCGCGGTCAGCAAGCGCCTCGCGGAACTGGAGCGCCTTTTTGGGTGTGAGTTGCTCACACGTGATCCCAAGGGGATGCGCCCGACGCTGGCCGGGGAAACGCTCCTGCACCATACCCGCCGGATGCTTGCCAGCGCCGAGCAGATCACCCTCGAACTAGCCGAGCATGCGCGGGGGGTGCGTGGTTTCGTACGGGTTCTGGCCAACCTGTCGGCCATCGTGCAGTTCCTTCCCGAGGATCTGCAGGCGTTCCTGGCGGTCCAGGCCGATATCCGGGTCGATCTGGAGGAGCGGCCGAGCTCCAGCGTCGTGGCCGGCGTCGAGGAGGGCGCCGCGGACCTCGGCATCTGCGCCGGGAACACCGACACGCGCTCGCTCCGCCCCATTCCCTATCGCCGCGATAGGCTCGTCCTCGTCCTGCCCGCAGAACATCCGCTGGCCGGGCGGGATGCGGTCGCACTCGCCGACACCCTCGACTTCGACCACGTGGGCTTGCATCAAGAGAGTTCGATCTACGGGACGCTCCGCGACGAGGCGCGGCGCCTCGGCCGCCCGCTGCGCCTGCGCATCCACGTGCCGGGCTTCGACGCGATCTGCCGGATGGCCCAGGCCGGGATGGGCCTCGGCGTCGTTCCCGAACGCATCCACGCGCTGCTGGGCCCGCAGATGAACCTGACGGCCGTGCGGCTTTCAGACCCCTGGGCCCAGCGCACGCTGAACCTTGTGGTTCGACACGGGGCCTTGGCTCCTGCTGCATCCCTTCTCCTCGATCATCTCCACGAGACGTTCCGGTAGCGGAAGGGCGCCAGCGTTCACCTCAGGAGAATGCAGGTTCGCGCAATACGTTTGGACACAAGACGGTCGGCACAATAAATCATCTTCCAACAACGTTGGAGGAAACGCCGATGCAAAATGCAGCCGCCCCGTCGGCAATCGGCCCACTTGCCGGTATTCGCGTTCTTGAACTGGGTCAGCTCATCGCGGCGCCGTTCGCGACGAAGATGCTTGCCGAGTTCGGAGCCGACGTCATCAAGGTCGAGTCCCCGACGGACGGCGACCCACTGCGCAAGTGGCGCAAGATGCACGAGGGAACCTCCATTTGGTGGTACCTGCAGTCGCGCAACAAGAAATCGATTGCCGTCAATTTGAAATCGCCGGACGGCCTCGCCCTCGTGAAGGATCTCGCGCGAAGCGCCGACGTGGTCGTCGAGAACTTCCGTCCCGGTGGCCTTGAGAAGCTCGGCCTCGGCTGGGACGTGCTCTCGGCGTTGAACCCGAGGCTCATCATGGTCCGCATCTCGGGCTACGGCCAGACGGGGCCCTACCGCGACCGTCCGGGCTTCGGCGCCATCGGCGAGTCCATGGGCGGCATCCGCTTCACCACCGGCAGCCCGGACAGCCCGCCCGCCCGCGTCGGCGTCAGCATCGGCGACACCCTGGCCTCTCTCCACGGGGTCATCGGCGCCCTGATGGCCTTGCTGCACGTCAAGACCGCAGGCGGCCAGGGTCAGGTCATCGACGTATCGCTGGTCGAGAGCGTGTTCAACGTCATGGAGAGCCTCGTGCCGGAGTACGACCTCCTCGGCGAGGTCCGTACCCGCACCGGAGGAGCGCTGCCGGGCATCACGCCTTCGAACACCTATCCGGCCGGGGGCGACGGCTTCGTCGTCATCGCCGGCAACTCGGACCCGATCTTCCGCCGCCTGATGAACGTCATCGGCCGGCCCGACCTTGCTGACGACCCGGCGCTCCGCAACAACGACGGCCGCTCGAAGGTCGCCGGCATGCTCGATGGCGTCATCGCCGACTGGACCCGGGCGCGCACCGTCGACGAGGCGCTGGCGGCCCTCGACGCGGCCGACGTGCCCGCGGGCCGGATCTACTCGGTGGCCGACATCGTCGCCGACCCGCACTACCAGGCCCGCGACATGATCCTCGACGCGGAACTCCCCGGCGGCACCAGGGTGAAGATGCCCGGCATCGTGCCGAAGATGTCTGGCACCCCAGGCGCGGTGCGCTGGCAGGGGCCGGCGCTCGGCGCCCACACGGACTCCGTCCTCGCCGAACTCGGACGTGACGCCGAGACCATCGAACGCCTGCGTCGCGAAGGAGCCATCGGATGACCGACGCCATGCTGATCCAGGAAGTCGCGACCCGCGACGGGTTCCAGATCGAACCCCGCTACGTCGAGACGGCCGACAAGATCGCCCTGATCGACGCGCTCTCGGCCACGGGTTTCTCGCGCATCGAGGTCTCGTCCTTCGTCTCGCCCAAGGCCGTGCCGGCGCTTCGCGACGCCGCCGAGGTCTTCGCCGGGATCGCGCGGCGGCCCGGCACCGTCTACGTCGCCCTGGTGCCGAACCCGAAGGGCGCCGAGCGGGCCCTGGCAGCGTGGGTCGACGAGGTCAACCTCGTCGCCTCGGTCAGCGAGACCCACAATCGCGCCAACATGGGTATGAGCCCCGACGCGTCGATGGAGGGCTTCGCCAGGATCATGGAGACGGTGAAGGGCGCCGACGTATCAACCAACGCCACGGTGGCCACGGCCTTCGGCTGCCCGTTCGAGGGCGACCAGCCGGCCGACAAGGTGATGCGCCAAGTGGAGCGCTACCTCGCCTTCGGCATCGCCGGTGTGACCCTTGCCGACACCACCGGCATGGCCAACCCCGCCCAGGTCGAGCGGCTCGTGACCCGTGCGCTGGCCGTCGTGCCGGCCGAGCGGCTGACGCTGCACTTCCACAACACCCGTGGCCTCGGCCTAGCCAACGTGCTCGCCGCCTACCGTGCGGGCGCACGTCGGTTCGATGCCGCCCTCGGTGGATTGGGCGGCTGCCCGTTCGCACCCGGCGCCACGGGCAACATCTGCACCGAGGATCTTGTCAGCATGGCCCACGAGATGGGCATCGAGACGGGTCTCGACCTCGACGCCCTGATCGGCCTGTCGCGCGACCTGCCGCGCCTCGTCGGCCACGACGTGCCGGGGCAGGTCGCCAAGGCCGGCCGGCCCTGCGAACTGCATCCGGTGCCGAAGGCGGCCTGACGCGCGAGCGAACCAAGCTGCGCCGGCGGCGGGACGCTTTCCCGCATCCGAGCCCGACGTCGCCCGGAAGCTGACGGAAGCCCTCGCAAGAAAGGGCTCCGGAATCCCGTGAGGCCTACGACCTGCGCCAAGCGGGCATGGCCGCCCACGGCCCGTCCCCATCCCAGGAGGAAACCATGACCGCCGCCACGACGACCCCGCTCGCGGGCACACAGGACATCACCGAGGCCAGCGTGGTCCGCAAGGTCGCGTGGCGGTTCATGCCGCTGATCATGGTCTGCTACATGTTCGCCTTCTTCGACCGGATCAACATCAGCTTCGCCAAGTTCCAGCTCCAGAGCGACCTCGGCTTCAGCAACGTCGCCTACGGGCTCGGCGCGAGCATGTTCGTCATCGGCTACGTGATCTTCGAGGTGCCCTCGAACCTGTTGCTGTACCGGGTCGGCGCGCGGCGCTGGATCGCCCGGATCATGGTCTCGTGGGGCATCGCCACGGCGCTGATGGTCTTCATCACCACCGAGTGGCACTTCTACGTGCTGCGCTTCATCATCGGCGCGATGGAGGCGGGCTTCGCGCCGGGCATCCTGTACTATCTCACCTTGTGGTTCCCGGCATCGTTCCGCGGCCGCGTGACCTCGTTCATGTTCGTGGCCTCCGCCTTCTCCGGCATCTTCGGGGCGCCGGTGGCGGGCCTCATCCTCGGTGGCCTCAACGGCTTCGCGGGCCTGGCCGGCTGGCAGTGGCTGTTCCTCGCCGGCGGCCTGCCCTGCCTCGTCCTCGGAGCGCTGGTGTTCTTCCGTCTGGACGACCGGGTCACCGACGCGCGGTGGCTGACCCCGGCCGAGAAAGAGCTGCTGGCCTCGAAGATCGCGCACCACAACCGGGACATCGGCGATCATTCCCTGTGGGGGGCGATCAAGCAGCCGGGGTTCCTGCTGATCGGGCTCATCTACTTCCTGCTCCAGGTCGGCTCGTACGGGCTGAACTTCTGGGGGCCGGACTTGATCAAGACCGCGACCGGGGGGACGGCGGCCTCCATCGGCTTCCTCACGGCGATCCCCTACATCTGCGGTGCAATCAGCATGATTGTGATCGGGCGCCTGTCCGACGCCTCGGGCGAACGGCCGAAGTTCGTGGCAGGGCTCGCCATCGCCGCGGCCATCGGCTTCTTCGCTGCAGGATTGTTCGACAAGCAGATCGTGCCCCTTATGTTCGCCCTGGCACTCGTCGGCGCCGGCATCGTCGCCTCGATTCCGACCTTCTGGACACTGCCGGCCAAGCTCGTCACCGGGGCGGGCGCCGCCGGCGGCATCGCACTAATCAATACGCTGGGCCAGTTCGGCGGAATCGTCAGCCCCGTCGCGGTCGGTTGGGTCAAGGATCTGACGGGATCGACCACCCCGGCGCTCTACGCCATCGGGGTGGTTTGCCTCATCGCGGCCGGGCTGGCGCTGTTCGCCATGCCAGAAAGCCTGCGTCGCAGCGACCGCCAGGCCTGATTCGGCTGGCCGCGACGCCTCATCACCACCGGCGCACACTCACCCCGTGGCGAGCGCCGGTCGAACCAACCTGCATCGAACGCCGACCGGGAGAGCCACGTGGCCCTGAACCTGACCCAAAAACTCGTCCAATCCCATCTCGCCGAGGGTGACCTCACCCCAGGTGGGGACATCGCTCTCAGGATCGACCAAACCCTGCTTCAGGACGTGCTCGGCGGGCTCGTCATGCTGGAACTTGAGGCGATGGGCGTCGAGCGCGTGAAGGTCGGCCTGGCCGCGCAGTACATCGACCACAACCTCGTCCAGAACGACAACCTCAACGCCGACGAGCACATGTTCCTGCGCTCGGCCTGCCGCCGCTTCGGCGTGTGGTACTCGCGCCCGGGCAACGGCATCAGCCACCCCGTCCACATGCAGAGCTTCGGAAAGCCGGGGCAGACCATGGTCGGCTCCGACAGCCACACCCCGGCCGCAGGCTCGCTCGGCATGCTCGCCTTCGGTGCCGGCGGCGTCGAAGTAGCCCTGGCCATGGCCGGCCAGCCCCTGAACCTGCGCATGCCGCGCGTCTGGGGCGTACGCCTGACGGGCCGCCTGCCGGACTGGGTCAGCGCCAAGGACGTGATCCTGACGATGCTCGGGCGCCATGGCGTCGAGGGTGGTTTCGGCCGGATCATCGAATACCATGGCTCCGGCCTCGACCACCTGACCGCCATGGATCGGCACGTCATCGCCAACATGGGCGCGGAAATGGGCGCGACCACGAGCGTCTTCCCGTCGGATCAAGCCACGAAGGCGTTCCTCGACGGCGTCGGCCGGGGCGACGACTGGGTGCCCCTCGCCGCCGACGACGGCTGTACCTACGACGACCATGAGGAGATCGACCTCTCGACCCTCGTGCCGATGATCGCCAAGCCGTCGAGCCCCGGCAACGTCGTGCCGGTCTCGGAGGTCGCGGGCACCGAGCTCTACCAGAGCTACATCGGCTCTTCGGCCAATCCCGGCTACCGCGATTTCGCGATGGCCGCCGCCATCGTGAGGGGGCGTCAGGCCCACGACCGGGTGTCGTTCGACATCAACCCCTCGACCCGTGTGGTGCTGGAGACCCTGATCCGGGACGGACACCTCTCCGATCTCATCCATGCCGGCGCGCGGGTGCATCAGGCCGGCTGCAACGGCTGCATCGGCATGGGCCAAGCTCCGGCTTCAGGCCGGAACTCCCTCCGGACCGTGCCACGCAACTTCCCCGGCCGCTCCGGCACCCGCGAGGACAGCGTGTTCCTATGCAGCCCGGAGACCGCCGCCGCCTCCGCCCTAACCGGCGTCATCACCGATCCGCGCACCCTTGGGATCCCCTATCCCGAGATCGAGACGCCGGAGATGGTGCGGGGCAACGCGACGATGCTGCTGGCGCCCCTGCCGGAGGCGGAGGCGCGAGAGGTCGCATTGGAGAAGTCAGCGAACATCACGACGCTTCCCGAACTCGGCAAGCTCGGAGCCTCAATCCGAGTGCCCGTGCTGCTGAAGACCGGCGACGACATCTCGACCGACGACATCATGCCGGCGGGCGCGCGGGTGATGCCTTACTGGTCGAACATCCCCAAGACGTCGGAATTCACCTTCGAGCCCATCGACGATACCTACCCGGAGCGCACGAAACAGGGCGGGCGTGAGCGTGCCGGACACGCCATCGTCGGCGGATCCAATTACGGACAAGGGTCGAGTCGCGAGAATGCCGCGCTGGCTCCGCGTTACCTCGGACTGGAAACGGTGCTGGCCAAAAGCTTCGCCCGCATCCACTGGCAGAACCTCATCAATTTCGGCGTCCTGCCGCTCACCTTCGTGGATCCCGCCGACTACGACCGGCTCGAACTCGGCGATGTCATCGAGATCGAGGATGTGTCCGGCGCGCTCTCCAAGGGCGACGAGGTCGAAGCCACCCTACGCGGCGGCAAGGAAAAAATCCGCCTGCGCCACGACCTCTCTCCGCGACAGATAGAGATCCTCCTTGAGGGCGGTGTCATCAACTGGGTCCGCAAACGGATCAAGGCATGATGCCCTACCGAATGCTTTTTTGATCTTCGCCAGTGGTCTCGGAAGACCACTGGGCAAGGGGTTGCCGGACGCTGAGGTCAATGCGCTGCTGAAAGGGCGTACTCTCGACTCTGTGAAGGCAACGTCCGCATTGAGCTAAACATCGAACCAAAGCGGCCAGGCGGTAAACCACCCGTTCCAGTCGAAGAACGGACCGGCGGGTCCCGACCCAACCCGGGCATTGCGTTTAATCGGATCTGATCCAGTAAGCAGACGTACGAACACAGGCCTTAGGTGGAGGGGAAGATTTAAGCGAGCGGATGCGTTGTCGGCTTAAGAGAGTGGGGCGACAGAAGACAAGCCCATCTTAAGTTGCGCAACTGGCCTCGTCGTAGAGCCGGTCGGCGGTCTCCCAGCGGATGACCTTCATGAAGACGTCGACGTAGTTCGCCGCCTTCGCGCCGAAGTCCATCTGGTAGGCGTGCTCGTACATGTCCATCGCCAGGATGGGCGTGCCGCCGGCGAGCGTGGTGGTGTGGTCGGCCGCCCAGGCATTCACGAGGCGCTTGTCGCGCGGGCTGTAGGTCAGGAGCACCCACCCGGAACCGCCGCCCTCGGCGCGGCCCATGGCGGTGAACTGCGAGCGCCACCGCTCGACGCTGCCGAAGTCGCGGATCAGCGCTGCTTCCAGGGCTGCACCTGGCTTGCTCTGGTCGCCGAGGTTGGAGAAGAACAGCTCGTGCAGGATCATCGAGTTGGTGGCGATGAGTTCCTCGCGCTTGAGGCCGTTGACGACGAACCCGGGCGTCTTCTCGTAGTCCAGCGTCGCGAGCTGGTCGGCGATGGGGTTCAGCCGCTTCACCGCCCCAAGATAGTTGTTCTCGTAGTGGCTGATCATGATGCGCTCGCTCATCCCGGCGATCTTCTGGGGATCGAGCGGCAGGGGCTTGGCAGTGTAGGGCGGCAGCTTGATCGCAGGCTGCCCGGCAGCGGGTCCATCCGCCGCTAGGGCCGAGCCCGCTCCCAGTCCCAGGGCCGCAAGGCCCGCGCCGGCCAGGAAGAGGTTGCGGCGGTCGATGTCGTGGGACTGGGACATGATGTTCTCCTTGTGGTGGAGGCGGCCGCTAACGGCGCGCTTGACGCTTCTTGTGAGCTGGTCAGGGCAGCGGACGCACGTCGAGCGCATCGAAACGCGTGACGCTGTCGGCCTTGGTCCAGAACCCGACCTTGCCGGGTGCGGCCATCGCGGCGTCCACCGTCGTGAACAGCTCGCGGCCATCGAAGGACACCGTGAAGCGGTCCCCTCGCGCATCGAGCCTGAGATCGTGCCAGGCGTTGGCGGTGACCGGCAGGTCGGCTCCGCCCAACTGCTCCCGCTTGCCGCCGGTCACCTTGTAGAAGCGCACATTGCCTTCGAGCGCGTTGGCGCGGACCACGTAGTAGTTGCCGTCATCGCGCAGGCGAACGACGAGGCCGCCGGCCTGGTCGACACGGCCCGAGACCGGCTTGATCCGCGTCGACACGGAAACATCCGCCGGCGCAGTCTCGGTCAACGCGAGGATGGGGAACCGGCCGTCGGTGGGGTCCTCGCTACGCTGCACGATGGCCCTGCCGCCGTAAGCCTCGGGATCCTCGATGACGACCCATTGGCCCGGTTGACCGGGGCCGGTCTTCATAGGCCGGAAGTCGTAGGTGCCGCTGCCCACCGGGGTGCATGCGAAGCCGAAGACCTTGGCGACCGCGACGGACCCGCCCATCGCGCTCATCAACGATGCCAGCAGGATGAGCTTCGAAGCCGGTTTCATGGGACCACTCCCGCCACGCGAAGGACGAGGCCGGCGGCCGCGGAGGCCGCCAGCGTCGGGATCACCCCGACCTTGAAGCGGAAGACGGCGAGGATGGCGGCCGCGGACAGGAGCAGGGCCCAAGGGTTCAGACTCGCGAGGACCGGCACGTCGAACCTGAGCGGTCCCGCCACGAACGGTGTCACCTGGGCGAAGATGGTGTGGAGCGCGAACCAGACCGCGAGGTTCAGGATGACCCCGACCACCGCGGCGGTGATGGCTGCCAGAGCACCGGCCAGGGCGTGGTTGCCGCGCAGACGCTCGATGTAGGGGGCACCGACGAAGATCCAGAGGAAGCAGGGCGCGAAGGTCACCCAGGTGGTCAGGAGGCCCCCCAGCGTGCCGGCGAGCAGCGGCGGGAGCGCGCCGGGGTTTCGGAACGCCGCCATGAAGCCCACGAACTGGGTGACCATGATCAGCGGGCCCGGCGTGGTCTCGGCCATCCCAAGCCCGTCCAGCATCTCTCCGGGCTTCAGCCAGCCGTAATGGTCGACCGCTTGCTGGGCGACGTAGGCGAGCACCGCGTAGGCCCCCCCGAAGGTGACCATCGCCATCTGCGAGAAGAAGACCGCGATCTGCCCGAACACGTTGGCGGGCCCGAGCAGAAAGAGCACGGCAAGGACCGGCACGAGCCAAAGCGCGGCCCAGAAAGCCAGTGTCCGTAGGGTATGGCCATGAGCGGCCCGCTCCCGGGGGAGCTCGTCGTCGCCAAGGAGGTAGGGGCCGCCATCCGCTTTTCCGGACGCGCCGTGGCCTCCGCCGGCCTGGAACTGCGGCAGGCCGGCTCGGCCGCCAAGGTAGCCGATGACGCCTGCCGTCAGGACGATGATGGGAAAGGGTACGTCGAGGAAGTAGATGGCGATGAAGGACACCGCCGCCAGCCCGACCATGGTCCGGCTCTTGAGCGCACGACGCCCGATCCGCAGGACCGCCTGAGCGACGATGGCGAGAACGGCCGCCTTGAGCCCGAAGAACAGACCGGCCACGATCCCGACGTTGCCGTAGAGGGCATAGACCCAGCTCAGGACCATGATCGCGATCACGCCGGGCAGGACGAACAGGCCGCCGGCGACGAGGCCGCCCCGGGTGCCATGCATGAGCCAGCCGACATATGTCGCCAGTTGCTGGGCTTCCGGGCCTGGCAGCAGGGTGCAGAAGTTCAGGGCGTGCAGGAAGCGGTTCTCGGAGATCCAGCGCCGCTCCTCGACGAGAATGCGGTGCATGACGGCGATCTGGCCGGCCGGTCCGCCGAAGGAGAGCGAGGCGATGCGCCCCCAGACCGGCACGGCCTCCCGCAGGGTCACGGGCGCCGGGACATCGGTGGGTTCAGCGAGTCTGTCGGCGTGGCCGAAGGCGGCTCCTACCATGTCAGGACCTTTCCTTCGGCTTGTTAGTCGGCCAATTGTGGGTCTCCTCCGAGGCATCCCGGCACCAGCGATAGAAGGCGTCGTACAGGAGCATGCCGGCATCGAGCTGCTCCAGGTCGTCGGCGTAGATCCGCGATAGGCCGAGCGAGGCGGCGAGGAGCCCGGCGGCCTCGGGTGCCAGGTCGGGACGGCCGGTGTCGGCGCCCCTGACCAGCGTGGCAAGGCGTTGGAGCGGATCGGTCGTCAGGCCCAGTTCCTGGACCATGACGTCGAAGGTGCAGAGCTCGCCCCTGTGGCTCCAGAACACCCCGGCATCGTCGATGTTGAACGCCTCGCCGTCGAAGCGTTTGGCGACGTCGGCAACCTCGGAGGGTGGTACGAACAGGAACACCGCGTCCGGGTCGACGAAGCGTCGGATGAGCCAGGGACAGGCGATGCGGTCGACCTTGGGGCGCGACCGGGTCACCCAAATGGTCCGGCCCTGCGCATCGCGGTTTCGAAGCTTCTCCATCGGGACCATGGGGCGCTCGGCGGCAATCCAATCCGCGATCCCGCCTTCGAGGGTCTCGGCCACCACGCCTTGGGTCCGTAGCCAGGCGGCGACCCCTTGGCTACAGCTGTGCCCTTCCTGGCAGAGCACGACGGCAGTGCGTCCGCGAAGCGTGCCGCCCCAGTCGGCGACCTTATCCAAGTCGTAGAGTCTGGAACTCGGGATCAGGCGCGGGTCCGACCGCAAGTCGGCGGCTGAGCGCACATCGACGAGCACCGGGCATGCCGGCGTTCCGATAAGGCGAGCGAGTTTTTCGACGGAAATCGAGTTGGGTAAGGCCACGGCGCGTCCTTGCAGGGATATGCAGGTTGGACGCGATACTTCGGCCTAAGCCTCGTCGGGAGATCGCATCCCGATGGCGCAATACATGGCCCAAGACCGGGGTCTGTCAAGCCGGATCTCGAACGCGATCTGCCTTGTCCGAAGGCCTAGACGCTTGTGGGGCCTACGATGCCTTGGTCAGCGCGGTAGAGCCCAAGTCCCGAGGCGAGGCGGGCCGAGAAGCATCGGCCCACCTCAGGGTCTCACTTCTCGACGTGACGGACCTGGATCGAGCGACCGTCCGCGGTCTTGGCCGACACGACGACCTTGTCGCCCTTGGCCAGAGGTTGCGCGAGGGGAGCCGTGAGCTTTTCGGAATTGGCTGGCGAGAGCACCAGCGTCTCGGTCTTGCCGGCCGACATCACGGTGGCCTTGCCCGAGGCGCCCTTGGCCGATTGCGGCTTTCCGTCCTCGTCGCTGAAGTAGAGCGCGATCTCGGTCTGGGTGTCGACGAGCTCCGCGTGGCCCCCCTTCACATCGATGAGTTCGCCGCCGTTCGGGCCCTTATGGGAATGCCCGCCGCCGGCCGCGAAGGCCGAAGTCGAAAGCGCGAGGGTGACTGCGAGAGCCAGGGTCATGGTCTTCATGGGTCGGTTCCTTTCCGTAGGGGTCAGAAGGCTTCGGCGGGGGTGAGGCCGCCGCTCCGCGCCGCCTGCAATCGCTCCAGGGCCTTGCGGCCGAAGGCGAGGAACAGGACGGGCGTCAGAAGGGTATCGAGCACGGTCGCGCTCACGAGGCCGCCGAGGATGGTGACTGCGACCGGGTGCAGGATCTCGCGGCCGGGCTCCTCGGCGCCGACCACGAGGGGCAGCAGGGCCAATCCGGCGGAGAGTGCGGTCATCAGCACGGGCGTCAGGCGCTCCAGACTCCCGCGAACGACAAGGGCCGGCCCGAACGCCTCGCCCTCGTGGAGCGCGAGGTTGAGGTAGTGCGAGATCTTCAGGATGCCGTTCCGGGCCGTGATGCCGGCCAGGGTGATGAAGCCGACCATCGACGCGACGGACAGTGGCTGTACGGCAAGCCATAGGGCCGCGACACTACCGATCAGGGCGAGCGGGATGCTGGCCATGACGATGAGCGCCAGGGGCACCGAGCGGTACCGCCCGAACAGCACCGTGAAGATCAGGGCGAGGGCCACGAGGGGCAGCATGCCGATCCGCGTGGAAGCCTCCTCCTGGGCCTGGAACGTCCCCTCCAGGCCCACGCGGTAGCCTGCCGGCCACTTGGTCTCGTCCACGACCCTGCGCACGTCCGCGACCACCGCGGCGAGGTCGCGCCGCTTGTCCGTGTTACCGAAGACCGCGATCCGCCTCTGGGTGTTCTCGCGATTGATCTGGTTCGGGCCGTCGGCCTCGGTGACGTCGGCGACCCGGCGCAACGGGATGCGTCCGGCCGGGGTCGAGATGAGGAGGTCGCCTAGGCCGGTAGTCGAGCGGTCCTCGTCCCCGAGCCGGATGACGACGTCGAAGCGCCGGTTGCCCTCGATGATCTGAGAGACCGTGCGCCCGTTGCTCAAGGTGGCGAGGGCGTCGGTGACGGAGGCCGGCGTCAGGCCGTAGAGGGCCGCCCGCTCGTGGTCGACGTCGACCCGGAGTTGGGGGATGCGGACCTGCTTCTCGACCTGGAGGTCCGCCATGCCGTCGATGCCGGCGACCTTGGTCCGCAGGGTCTCAGCGAGGCTCCTGAGGGTGTCGAGGTCGTCGCCGTAGATCTTGATGGCGACTTCGGCCCGGATGCCGGAGAGCATGTGGTCGAGCCGGTGCGAGATCGGCTGTCCCACATTCAGGACGGCCGGCAGCACCGCGAGGCGGGACCGCAGGTCCGCGAGGATGGCCTCCTTCGGCCGGCCCGGCTTCAGGTCGACGTCGAGCTCGCTCGAATGCACGCCTTCGGCATGCTCGTCCATCTCGGCACGGCCGGTCCGGCGACCGACCGAGATCACCTCGGGTACCTCGCCGATAAGGCGCTCGGCGACGAGGCCGAGGCGGTGGCTCTCGCCGAGCGAGATGCCGGGATTGTAGGCGAGCCCCAGAGCGAGCGTGCCCTCGTTGAAGGGCGGCAGGAACGCCCGGGGGAGCCGGGCGGCGGCAACGCCGGCTGCGGCGACCGCGAGCCCGGTCAGCCCGAGCAGGATCGCCCGATGCCCGAACGCCCATGACAGCAGAGCGGCGTTGCCGCGCTTGAGGTGACGCACCAGCCAGGTGTCGAGAGCCTTGTGGCCGGTCCCCCCGGCCAGGAGGTAGGAGGCCAGAACCGGCGTCAGGGTGATGGAGACGACGAGGCTCGCCAGGATCGAGACGATGTAGGCGACGCCGAGAGGCGCGAAGAGACGGCCCTCGATGCCCGACAGGGCGAACAGGGGCACGAACACCAGGATGACGATCAGCGTCGCGTAGACGATGCCGGAGCGCACCTCCTGGCTCGCCGCCGCCACGACCTCAAGTACCGGCCGGGGGGTCGGGCTCTCGCGGTTCTCCCCGAGCCGGCGGATGATGTTCTCGACGTCGACCACCGCGTCGTCGACGAGTTCGCCGATGGCGATGGCGAGGCCGCCCAGGGTCATCGTGTTGATGGTCAGCCCGAGGGCCTGGAACACCGTCACCGTGACCAGCACCGAGATCGGGATGGCGGTCAGCGAGATCACGGTCGCCCGGACGTTCATCAGGAAGGCGATGAGCACGACGGAAACCACGATGCCGGCCTCGACGAGGACCCGCTTCACGTTGCCGACCGACGCCTCGATGAAGGTCGCTTGCCGGAACTGAATGTTCTTGGCGTTCACACCCGCCGGAAGGGTTTTCTGAATGGAATCGAGCGCGGATTCGATTTTTCGGGTGAGTTCGACGGTGTCGGCGCCGGGCTGTTTCTGGATCGAGACGATGACGGCCGAGCGTCCGTTGAACCCGGCGTCGCCGCGCTTCACCGCCGGGGCGAAGTCGACGCCCGCGACCTGGCGCAGGAGCACGGGCTGACCCTGGCGGTAGGTCACGACCGTGTTGCGTAGGTCGTCGAGCCGCTTGGTCAGGCCGACGTTGCGGATGAGATATTCGCGCCCGTGTTGGTCGATGAAGCCGCCGCCGGTGTTGGTGCCGAAGCGCGAGACCGCCGTCTCGACCTGCTCCGGGGTGACGTCGAGGTTCTGCATCGCGGCCGGGTCCGGCGACACCCGGTACTGGCGCACCTCGCCGCCGATGGGGATGACCTGCGAGACCCCGGAGATGCTCAGGATCTGCGGGCGGATGGTGAAGTCGGCGAGCTCGCGCACCTCCATGGCGGGCATGGCGTCCGCCGTGATGGCCACAAGCAGGATCTCGCCCATGATCGAGGTGACCGGCCCCATGTGCGGGCTGACCCCGCGCGGCAGGCCCTCGCGCACGATGGCGAGCTTTTCCGAGACGAGTTGCCGGCTGCGATAGACGTCCGTCGACCAATCGAACTCGACGTAGACGATGGACAGGCCCGGGCTGGAGACCGAGCGGACCCGGGCGACGCCCGGCATGCCGTTCATGGCGGCCTCGACCGGATAGGTGACGACCTGCTCGACCTCCTGGGGAGCCAAGCCCTCGGCCTCGGTCATGATGGTGACCATGGGCCGGTTGAGGTCGGGCAGCACGTCGACGGGGAGCCGGGGCAGCACGAAGCTGCCGTAGGCCACCAGGATGACGGCCGCGGCGAGGACGAAGAGGCGATTGCGCAGGCTGGCGCGGACGATCAATCCGAACATGGCGGCCTCACCGGATCTGGTTGATGAGGTCGGCACCACGCACGACGACGCGGTCACCCTCGGCCACGCCGGCCCGGACGATCAGGCGGGTCGCGTCGAGGGGCTCGGTCCGGACGGGACGCGGCTCGAACCGTTCGGGCTCGACGTGGCGCCAGACCATGGCCTCGCCGTTGCCCGACCGGACCACGGCGTTGCGCGGCAGGACGATGCCGGTGGCGCTGGCGCCGGTCCGGGACAGGACGGTCACCGGCTGGCCCACCCGCAGGTTGGCCGGCGGGTCGATCACGGCGAACTGCACCACCGTTGCCTGCTGCTGCAGGGCGCGGCTTACGCCTTTCGGAGACAGCTTCAGGGTGATGCCCTCCAAGGTCAGGGCGGTGGCATCCTCCGGCAGGGGCGGCAGGGTCTCGAACGCCAGGGCCTCGACCCAAAGGTTCTTCGGGTCCACGACCTGGAATAGGATGTCCTGTCCTTGCACGACCTGGCCGGCGACGACCCGGCTCGACGCGATGACGCCATCGGCCGGCGAGGTCAGGGTCTCCGGGGTGGTGCGAATGTCGCTGACGGCGGCGCGGCGCCGGCGCATGCCTTCCAGCTCGATCTCCAGATCGGACACCGAGATGGTCGTCCCGGAACCGGTCGTCACGAGGCGCTTGGCCCGGGCGAGCTTGGCCTCGGCCAGCCCGATCATCTGCTCGATCTCGCCGACCTTCTCGACGACGATGGCCTGGTCGGCCTGGATGATGGGGCGTTCGACGTGGGCGAGAACGTCGCCCTTGCGGACGGCCTGGCCGAGTTGCGGCATGCCAGCGGGCGGGGCGATCACGCGGCCGCCGCCGATGCTTTGGACGAGACCACCCCGGTTCGGGTCCGGGATGACCTTGCCGATGAGGCGGGTGGCCGCCTCGACGGTCGCCGGCTTGGCGACTGTGGTGCGGACCTCCAGGATGCGCTGCGAGGGTTTGGGCACGAACACCGCCCCGTCAGGCATCCTTTGTGGAGTGTTGGTGCCCGGCACTGCCACGGGCGCGTCATGGTCATGATCCTCGCCACCATGGGCGAACGCGAACCCGGTCGAGACGAGCACGACGACTCCCGCCGCGACCACAGCCACCGGCGCCGCGCGCCGGCTCCGAAGGAGCAGTCCGAGACCGATGCCGGCGACGAAGATCCCGAGGACCCATCCCGGGACCTGCCGGAGCGGAGCCACGGCATTCCGGGCACGGTCGAGGAGGGACCCGTGGTCATGGCCCGATAGGGCTTGGGTCACCGCTTCTCCCTCGATGCCTGGGATGGCAAGCGACCCGATGAGGAGGTCGTCCCCGGCGGGACCGGAGACCGAGACGACGACATCGACGGCGCCGGGCTCGGCCAATCGGGACGACGCGACGACGTAGGTGCCGGCCGGGGTCGGGGTCGCGGTGAGGGTACATCCCCGAGGGTTACGGTGACCTTCGCATTGGTCACCGGCTCGTTATCGTCCATTCGGTCGACGTGGAGGGTGAGCCTGAGGTCCTGGAGCGTCCCTACGATCTCGTAGAGATCGGACTGCAGGGCGATGCGCGGCATGCCTTGGGTCGCGACCGCGACCGGTAGGGCGGCGTGGGAGTGGTCGTCGCCACCGCCGGCATGGGCGGGCACGTCGGTGAGGCACAGACCTGTGGAGGCCAGCATGAACATGGCCCACCCGAGGATACGGCTACGCAGCCGCCTGCGGACGTCGTTGAAATGTCGGGGCACGATGGGAAGTCCTGTCGAGCGAGCGCATGGTGCGGCCGCGCCCGTGGGGCACGTCCGCGTCTAGGCTGCCGACAGGGATCTTGGAGGTCGTCGCAAGCCGTTCGGATCAATGCCGAAGGGCTGGAACAACGGTGGCAGGGCCAGCGCGGCAGGACCGGCGGCGCCGTTCACCGTCGCGTCGATGCCCCCGAGCAGTGCGACCGGTTGCGTCAGGCTGCAGCACGAGGACTTCTGGTGTTCGTGATGCTCGGGGTCCCCAAGCGGATCGCCGTCATCGGCATGATCCGCCACCACGAGGTGGGAGTGGACCGTTCCGTCGCCGTGCATGTGGGCATGCTCGGGACCGGCGTCTTCAAGCGTTTCGGCAGGTGGCGGGAACCCGCTCGCGGAGGCGAGGCCGGTGCTGACCACGAGCGCGAGCATCGCCACCAGCATGAAGCCGGTGCCGAGACGTCGCAGCGCTGTCAGGGCGGCTGTCACCAAAGGTTCTCCTCGTTCGACGGTACCATCGAACGCGTCGGGGTTCCAACAATCAGGGTAGTTCGGGTGGGCTGACCAGCCGATGAACCGGGACATCCTCATCCCGCCCGGGCCGGCCAATGATGGTGCAGGTCGTCGATTACGAACGCATGGGCGTGGCGCCGGTCTCCGCGCAAGTGAGGGTGCCTTGGGTCGAGGTCGGTATGGGCATGCTCGATCACGTCGGGATCGGAT
The DNA here is from genome assembly GCF_001423325.1 of Methylobacterium sp. Leaf113. Classification (NCBI taxonomy): domain Bacteria; kingdom Pseudomonadati; phylum Pseudomonadota; class Alphaproteobacteria; order Hyphomicrobiales; family Methylobacteriaceae; genus Methylobacterium; species Methylobacterium sp. Leaf113. Next base: position 43,598 of record NZ_LMNJ01000003.1, on the reverse strand, counting down.
GCTGGCCAGAGCCAAGCCGCCATGGCGACGCCCGCGAGCGTCAGGCACCCGAGGAGGGCCAAGGTGGCGGGCATCCCGAGCGAGGCGCCGAGCCAGCCGGCCAGCGGGTAGGTGATGAGCCAGGCGGCGTGGGACAGGGCGAACTGCGCCGCGAACACGGCCGGCCGGTCCTCCGAGGTCGCCGACCTGCGCAGGAGTCTGCCGGTTGGGGTCTGCACGGCGGAGTAGGCGATGCCGAGCACGAGCCAGGTTTCGAGGAGGAGCGGCCAGCCGATGGTGCCACCCCTGATAATGGCGGCGACGCTGAACAGGACCCCGCCGAGCAAGGCGGCCGCTGGGATCATGACGGTCCTGTCGGACAGCCGGTCGAGCAGGCGGGGCAGCGTCAGGGCGGCGATCATGGAGCCGCCCCCGAACAGGCCGAGGGCGAGGGCCACGTCCGTTTGCGGCCGGTGCAGGAGACCCTGCACGATCACGACGGTGTTGACGATGACTATGGCGCCGGCCGCGGCGACCGCGAGGTTGAGGGCGAGCAACCCGCGCAGGCGCGGTGTCGATAGGTAGATCCTGAGGCCCCGCGTGGTTCTGTCGTAAATGCCGCCTTGCCGGTCGGTCCGGGCGGCGATGGGCAGGCTCACGGACACCACCAGGGCCGCCGAGCACAGGAAGCCGACGACGGTGCCGCCGAACAGGGCGTTGTAGGGCACAACCGTCAGGAGAAGGGCTGCTAGGGTCGGGCTGAGCAGGTTCTCCAGGTCGTAGGCGAGACGCGAGAGCGACAAGGCTCGGGTGTAATCCCGCTCGTCCGGCAGGATGTCCGGGATGGTGGCCTGGAAGGTCGGGGTGAACGCGGCCGAGGCCGACTGCAGGACGAAGATCAGGACGTAGATCTGCCAGACCTGATCGACGAAGGGCAGCGTCAGGGCGATGGCGGCCCGGACGAGGTCCGTGGCCACCAGGAAGGCGCGCCGGGGCAGCCGACTCGTGAAGGCCTGGGCCACCGGGGCGACGAGGACGTAGGCCACCATCTTGATGGCGAGGGCGGTCCCGAGGACGGTGCCGGCGCGATCACCCGCGATCCGGAATGCCAGGAGCCCGAGGGCGACCGTGAGCAGGCCCGTTCCGATGAGCGCGATCACCTGTGCGGCGAACAGGTGCCGATAGGTGCGGTTCGAGAGGACGCTCAGCATCGGGTCCGCCTCAAAGGTACTTCGCGAGGGTCTTGAACTCGGCGAGGGCATCCTTCGCGGCCTTGGCGCCGTGCTCGATCCCGTCGCCGAGGCAGTGCTCCATGTGGTCCTGGATCAAGATCTTCTTGGCGTTTGTGATCGCGCTTTCGACGGCATGGAGCTGCTGCGCAAGGTCCACGCAGGGCCGGCCGCCCTCGATCATCGCGATGACGCCGGCGAGATGGCCGTGGGCGCGCTTGAGGCGCTTCACGATGTCCGGATGGGAGGAATGTTCCATCCGCCTATCCTATCCCCCTGGAGGGGATATGACAAAGGATTTGGCGACTTCTACCGGAACGAGAAAGGGGCCCCGAAGGGCCCCTGGCAATCACATCCGGTGGTGGCGGCGGCCGTGGCCATGCCGCATCATGTGACCGCGATGGTGGTGGCGCATCATATGGCCGCGCATGTGGCGGTGGCCCCGCATGCCGTGACGACCACGTTGGGCCTGGGTGTCGTCCATGCGGACGTCCACGATACTGGTCGAGGCTTCGCCAGCGCCGACCAGGCCGGGAGCGGCCAGCGCAGGTGCGGCGATGCCAATGGCACCGAGCGCCGCAAGGGCGGCGATTGCGAAAACGGACTTCCTCATGGGAGCTTCCTCGTTCGTTGTTGGCGGCCCGTTCCGCGCCGACGACGATGCCAAGCATGGTCGCAGCCGGATGGCAGCCCCCAGGAACGGCTGCTTTCCTCAGACGGTTCCGAGGCCGACTTCCCGCCGGATTTGATCAGAACCGTCAGTGGGACGCAGCAAGCGCTTCCCGTTGCTCGCTGTCGCATTCCAAGTATTCCTTAACCATGTCCGGCCGCTCCGACAGGGCTGACAGCAAGGCATCCGGTCTCTCACGTGGAATGGATCGAGAGGCGGCCTTCACCCGTGGATCCGGTCCGGCCAACCCTTGCGGGAGGCGGCAGGCAGTGCGATCGACAGTTCGCACCAGGAGCGCTCGGCAGATGAAATCCAGGGACGTCCATCCTTCCCGCTGACTGCGGAGCGCAACGTCCCGTACGAGGCCTCCCCCTTTCCGGAGGCTGACAATGCCTAGAACGCTTTTCTGTGCGGACACCCATTTCGGCCACCGAGGCCTGCTCAGTCCCCGCATGGCTCGGCCACGCCCGTTCGAGACCATCGAGGCCCATGACGAGGCCCTGGTCGCTGCCTGGAACAAGGCCGTCCGACCCGAAGACATCGTTTGGCACTTCGGGGACTTCGCCTACAGGTGCAGCCTGGACTACGCGGCTATCATCCGGGCGCGCTTGCACGGTCGCATCCACCTGGTCCGGGGCAACCACGATGTCGGGTTGGGCGAGCGGCTCGAATGGTCCGGCCCCGTCGTCGATATCCAATGGGTCTTCGTCGAGGACCCGGGCATGCCCAAGCGGGTCGCCCTGTGGGTCAGTCATTACGCGCACGTGACCTAGCCCCATGCCTGGCACGGCGATCTTCACGTTTACGGCCATTCGTACGGTAGTCTGCCACCCACCCGGACCAGCCTCGATGCTGGGGTCGATTGCTGGAACTGGCGTCCGGTCACGCTGAGCCAGATCCTGGAGAGGATGGCGGGGTCACCGTTTCCAGGCCCGTGGCCTCATGGTGCCGTCGCTTCCCTCACCTGAGAAGCCATCGGAGCGGTACGGCGACCGCCGTGAGGAAGGCGATGCCGCCGGCCCAGAGCAACACGAACCAAGCGAGGCGACGGATCGGGATCGGAATGGTCATGACGCGGTCCCTCAATGATATCCCGGCGCGCCGGCGGTGACCTTACCCCGGAACAGCCAGTAGACGTAGGCCGTGTAACCGAGGACCATCGGCAGCAGCACGACCGTTCCGACGAGGAGGAAGCGCTGGCTGCTCGGGTGGGTGGCCGCGTCCCAGATCATCACCGAGGGCGGCACGATCATGGGGAACAGGCTGATGCCGAGTCCGACATAGGACAGCAAGAACAGGCCGAGACCGCACAGGAACGGCACCACCTCCTCGCGCCGGTCGAGGGCATCGCGCAGGCGCCAGCCGAGAAGGCCGACAAGGAGCGGGACGGGGGCGACGAAGGCCATCGCCGGCCAGGTCAGCCAGCGATCGCGGAAGGCGGGGCTGAGGAATGGCATGGCAACGGACACGACGGCGATGGCGAGGAGGGTCGCCATGCCGAAGCCCTTCGCGAAGCGATAGGCCCGGATCTGGAGCTCGCCCTCGGTCTTCCAGATCAGCCAGCACGTTCCGAGCAACCCGTAGCCGACGACCAGGGCGAGCCCGGTGAATAGGGAGAACGGGGTCAGCCAGTCCCACCAGCCGCCCGCATAGGCACGCCCCTCGACCCGGACGCCCTGAACCAGGGCGCCGAGGCAGATCCCCTGGCAAAAAGCCACGACATAGCTCCCGGCCGAGAAAGAGCCGTCCCAAGCGGCTTGGGAGAGCGGGGTGGCACTTCGGAACCGCATCTCGAACGCGACGCCACGAAAAACCAGGGCGAGCAGCATCAGGGTCAGCGGGATGTAGAGGGCCGGCAGCAGCGTTGCGTAGGCCAGCGGGAACACCGCGAACAGGCCGCCGCCGCCGAGAATGAGCCAGGTCTCGTTGCCGTCCCAGACCGGGGCGACGGTGTTCACCATCACGTCCCGGTCGCCCTTTTCGCGGATGGCCGGGAACAGGATGCCGACCCCGAGGTCGAAGCCGTCCATGACGACGTAGAGAAAGATGGCGGTGGCGATGAGGAGCGCCCAGACGAGGGTGAGGTCGATGGCCATAGGAGCTACTCCGCGGGCTGGAGGGCGGGACTGCTGGCGCCGTGATGCGGCGTGTCGAGCGCCGGCGCCGGGGTGATGCCGGCGGTGCGGATCGGCACGCCGGTCGGTGGTCCCGATTCGTGCACCTTCGGGGTCTGGTTGAAGAGGTGGAGCAGGTACCAGATGCCCGCCCCGAACACGGCGAGGTAGACCACCGCGAACGCGGCGAGGGAGGCGGCGACGGCGGGGGCGGCCACTGGTGAGACGCTGTCGGCGGTGCGCAGCAGGCCGTAGACCGTGAAGGGCTGGCGGCCCGTCTCGGTGACGGTCCAGCCGGCGGTGACGGCAATGAGCCCGGACGGCCCCATGGCGACCGCGAAGCGCTGGAATTAGGCGGTGTCGTAGAGCCGGGCCTTCCACCGCAGCCACAGCGAGACCAGGCCGAGGGCGATCATCAGAATACCGAGGCCGACCATGACCCGGAACGACCAGAACACCAGCGGCAGGTTGGTCGGCCATGTCGCGCGGGGCATGTCCTTGAGACCCTTCACGGTCCCGTCGAGGTCGTGGGTGAGGTAGAGGCTGGCCAGCCCCGGGATGCCGACGGCGCCGCGCGTCTCGCCGGCATCGGCGTCGGGCCATCCGAACATCAGCGCGGGGGCGCGCGTCCGGGACTCGAAGTGCCCTTCCATCGCCGCCACCTTGGCGGGCTGGTGCTCGTAGGTGTTCGCGCCGTGCAGGTCGCCGATGACCAGCAGCGCCGGCGCGACGACGGCGGCCATCCACATGGCCATCGAGAACATGACTCGGGCGCGAGGGTTCGTGCGGTCGCGAAGGAGGTGCCATGCTCCGACCGCGCCCACGATCATCGCCGTGGTCAGGTAGGCGCCGGTCACCGTGTGGGCGAAGCGGTAGGGAAATGACGGATTGAAGACGATGGCCCACCAGTCGGCGGGGGCGAACCGCCCGTCAGCACCCATCGTATGCCCGGTGGGAGTCTGCATCCAGGAATTGGCTGAGAGTATCCAGAAGGCCGAGGTCATGGTCCCGAATGTGACGAGGCATGTCGCCAGGAAATGGAGACGCGGGCCGACGCGCTCCAATCCGAACAGCATGACGCCGAGGAAGCCCGCCTCAAGGAAGAAGGCGGTGAGCACCTCGTAGCCGAGGAGCGGCCCCAGGATCGGTGCCGTACGGTCGGCGAAGACCGACCAGTTGGTGCCGAACTGGTAGGACATCACCAGGCCCGAGACGACACCCATGGCGAAGGCCACGGCGAAGACCTTGAGCCAGTAGCGGTAGGTGTCGAGGTAGACGGCCTTGCCAGTACGCTTGAGAGCCTGCAGGCGTGCCTGGAGAGGGCTATGGGTGCAGGCGAGCTCCCGGCCTCCACCAACGTTCGCGCTCTTTCCCGCTTCGTGCAAACCGTTCAGAACGGCATGTCGATCCTGGCCCGTGATGGCGCGAGCCGGGAAGAGTTAGACGCGGTCGCCGATATCGCGATGGCTGGCTGGGACGCCCGAGTTGCCAAATCCATGGTCGACGACGTCTGATCTACTGGCCTCTTCCCGAAAGAAGACCGGAGACAATTCACCCATCCTAGCCATAGAGCGGTCCGGCCGATGCCGACCCAACCCGGTCGTACATGCGGCCGTGATGGCCGCCTGATTGCGGACCACAACGACCGGTCTTCTCGGAAATAGGACAAGGCGAGACCGCCCTTCCTATCGCCGCGGCAAGCGGTGGAGCGCCGTTAGGAAGGCGTCCACGTCCGCGCGGGTGTTGTAGAAGGCCAGCGAGGCCCGCAGCGACTGGTCGACGCCGAAACGACGCAGGGCGGGCAGGGCGCAATGGTGGCCCGATCGCACCGCGATGCCGCGTGCGTCGAGATGGTGGGCCACAGCCTCGTTGGCGTGCCCGTCGATGACGAAAGACATCACGCTCGCCTTCTGGCGGGCGGTGCCGATCAGGCGCAGACCCTTCACGTCGGCGAGGCCGGCCTGCGCGTAGTCCAGCAGATCGTGCTCGTAGGCGGCGATGCCGGACAGACCGACCCCTTCCAGGTAGTCGAGGGCGGCGCCGAGGCCGACCGCACCGGCGATATCGGGCGTGCCAGCCTCGAACTTCTCCGGCGCGCCCTTGTAGACGGTCTTCGCGAAAGTGACGTCCTCGATCATGTGGCCGCCGCCCTGCCAGGGCGGCATCGCCTCCAGGAGGTGCTTCTTGCCGTAGAGGGCACCGATTCCCGTCGGCCCGAAGACCTTGTGGCCGGAGAATACCAGGAAGTCGGCATCGAGCGCCTGCACGTCGAGGGGGATGTGGGGCGAGGACTGCGCCGCATCCACCAGCACTGGCACGCCGTAGGCGTGGGACAGCGCGATGATCTCCCGGACCGGGTTGATGGTGCCGAGGGCGTTCGCGACGTGGGTTATCGAGACGATCTTGGTGCGGCCCGAGAGCAGGGCGGCGAACTGCTCGAAGATGATCTCGCCACGGTCGTCCACCGGGATCACCCGCAGGGTCGCGCCCGTGGCCTGGGTCAGGAGCTGCCAGGGCACGATGTTGGCGTGGTGCTCGATCTGAGAGACAATGATCTCGTCGCCCGGACCGACGTTGGCGCGGCCATACGCGTTGGCCACGAGGTTGATCGCCTCCGTGGTGCCGCGCAGGAAGACGATGTCGTCCTTGGAGGGCGCGTTGAGGAAGCGCCGGACCTTATCTCGCCCGCCCTCGAACAGGTCGGTGGAACGCGCCGCTAGAGTGTGGGCGGCCCGGTGGATGTTCGAGTTGTGGCGCGCATAGAACTCAGACGTGGCGTCGATGACGCTCTGCGGCTTGTGGGTGGTGGCCGCGTTGTCGAGCCAGACCAGGGGGTGCCCATTGACGCTCTGGTGGAGGGCCGGGAAGTCCTTGCGGACGCGCTCGACATCGAAGGGCGCCGCCACCGGGCTCGACCCGTGGGAGGTCACGCGCGGGGCCGGCCCGCCGTGCCGTGAGGGCTCGGCGCGCGGGAAGGCGTGCGGCTTCGAGGCGCGCCGGGACTGCGTCTGGATGGAATCCGAGAGGAAATAATAGTCGCCCGACGCGGACGCCGCGTCATCGCCCGGCTGCGCCGCGCGGACGGGTTCGCCCGAGAGGTGGCCTGTGCGCTGGAAGTTTGCCTGGGCTACGTCCCCGCCGCTCTTCGATGGATCGGCCGGTACGAGGCTCGGTGCGATCGCATGAGCGAATGCATTCGCGCGCGGATGGTCCTGAGCGATCTTCTGGTGCAGATCACGACTGCCGGGCAGGAAGGCGGCCACTTCCGGCACGGTGGGCACGAAGAATTCCGGCAAGCCGTGCCGGGCGGACAACGGGTCGGCGAGGGGATGGACCGAGGGGATCGTCACCGTGTCGATGAAGCCGGCGCCCGCCGGCGCGGGCGTTGCGCCGAACGGGTTAGCGGCCGACGGCCCGGTCAGGCCCGGCAGCCCGACGCTCGGGCTACCGACGTTGTGCGCCCCAAGGGCCGCGGCGTCGGGCTGGAGGCCCGACGGCAGGGCGCCCGGAGGCACCGAGGGCGTGCCGATGGGGGCACCCGGAAGCGATAGCTGCCCGGGGGCCTGGGGAAGGCTCTCCAGACCCTGGGGGCCCTGCGGCGCGGCCGGCAGCGCGGGGGCCAGCGGCGCGGAAGCCGCGTTCCCCTGGCCGTAGATTTCGCGGGCGAGGCGTCCGATGAGGTCGGCATGCGCCAAGGAACCGGCGGAGTCGCCGGCCGCGCCCGTGGGGAGGCCGAAGCTGGACGTTCCCAAGACGCCGGCCTCAGGCGTAGTCATGGTAGTTACCCAGCAGAACGTTATCGAGGCGTGCGATGGCATCCTCCACCAGCACGGCGGCGGAGAAGTAGCGGGTCACGAGGTGCGAGGCGATGGAATGGTCGTTGGTGCCCATGTAGCGCACCGACAGGCCGGGCTCGATCTCGCCGGTGACGCCGGACTTCTGCAGGCCGACCACGCCCTGCTCGCCCTCGCCGACGCGCAGCAGCAGGATCGAGGTGGTCTGGGCGCCGGTGAGCGGATCGGTGTCGATCGGCAGCTTGTCGCTCGGCACGAGCGGCACGCCGCGCCAGGTGATGAAGGGCGCGCCGAACAGGTGGATCACCACCGGGGGCACGCCGCGGCGGGTGGCTTCCCGTCCAAAGGCCGCGATGGCCCGGGGATGCGCCACGAAGAACGCGGGCTTCTTCCAGACCAGCGTCAGCAGTTCGTCGAGGTCGTCCGGCGTGGGTGGGCCGCCACGGGTGGGGATGCGCTGACGTCCGCCGACCTCGTTCAGCAGGCCGAATTCCGAATTGTTGAGCAGCTCCCACTCCTCCCGCTCCTTCACGGCATCGACCGTGAGGCGAATCTGCTCGCGCAGCTGATCGATCTCGTTTGAGTAGAGGTCGGTGACGCGGGTGTGGGTGTTGAGGATCGTCTGGATCGTGGAGAGGTGGTACTCGCGCGGGTCGATCTCGTAATCCACGAAGGTGGTGGGCAGGCGCGGCGCGCCGGTCTGCACGGCGAGGAGCTCGATGCCCTGCTCGCCGTGGCTGTTGGTGTGACCCTTCAGGCGATCACGCTCCTCGACATACTGCGCGATGCGGTTCTTGACGGTGTCGTCGTCCAGGGCCGCCCGGTCGAGGGTCAGCAGCGTGACGGCCGAGAGCGCCTTGACGGCGGGCGCGGGCTGGCCGTCGCCCGTGAGGGTGTCGTCGCCGAAGAAGTCGCCGCGGGTGGCGAGCCCCGAGCGCAGCCGGTTCTGGTACGGGCCGGACAGGGACAGCTCGACGGTGCCGTCGGCGACGATGGTCAGGCTGCGGTCGCCCGCGCCGCCTTCCGAGATTGTCTCGCCGGCGCTGTGTTTGCTCTCGGTAAACCGGTCGGCGAGGGCCGCGAGTTCGGCATCGCCCAGCCGGCTGAACGGCGGCACGGCGCGTAAGGAAGCGGGGCTGATCGCGCGCCCCTTGTCGGCGGCCGCGAACGCGATGCGGCCGGGCTTGGCCAGCACGACGGCGCGCCGGTTCACACGGTAGACGCCGCCATCCACGTTTACAAAGGGCAGGAGCCGCAGGAGCCAGCGCGGGGTGTTGGCGAGGTTCTGAACCGACGTGACGGTCGCCGTTGATAGATTGCGTGCTGCGGATGCGCCCACGCTTTGCCCCTGTCCGCTCATGGTTGGTCGTCTCCGTTTAAATTGTCGGGTGGTGTCGTGCGCATCCGGCCATGGATCCGCGCGAGCGCAGTCGAGCGACTACGATGCAAGAACAGCACTGCGGCGACCACGGCTAAGTCTTGTCATATTCGGCGCGATTATTTGTACAGCGCCGGCCGTGATGCGGTACTAGCCGTGGCGGCGGACCATCGTCAACGGAATAATTTTCCAAATTTCAGACAATACTAGACGAATGTGCCGCAAAGCGGTTCGTATGCAAGATAAACTGCTTATAAGCCGGACAACTAGTGAATATCGCTCTCCAAAGAGGTCGATCCGGAGAGACGGTTGGGACAATCTGGTCCGATCCACCCGCCCAGCAGGGGCCACCCGTGCACGCGGCAGGTCGCGAGGTTCGCCCGAGGATTGGAAGCCGGCTCCGCCGTAGCCCTCGGGGCCGTCCGTCCGGGCCCCGACCCCTCAGATCCCGTCACCGAAGAACTGGTCCATGGTCTGGGCCGGGTCCTCGGCGGCACTGATTCGCGATACGACGCGGGCCGGTACGCCCGCCACGGTGGTGTGGGCCGGCACGTCGTGCAGGACGACGGCCGCGGCGGCCACCTTCGCGCCCTCGCCGACCCGGATGTTGCCGAGCACCTTGGCGCCGACGCTGAGGAGCACGCCGCGCTCGATCTTCGGGTGCCGGTCGCCGCTCTCCTTGCCGTTGCCCCCAAGCGTCACCGATTGCAGGATCGAGACGTCGTCGGCGATCACCGTGGTCTCGCCGATCACGACGCCGGTGGCGTGGTCGATGAAGACGCCGGACCCGATCTGCGCCGCCGGATGGATGTCGGCTCCGAACACCTCGGAGATCCGGCTTTGGATGTGCAGCGCCAGGGTGGCCCGGCCCTGGTGCCAGAGCCAGTGCGCCACCCGGTAGCCCTCCAGGGCGGCGAGCCCCTTGTAGAAGAGGAAGGGGTCGAGGTAGCGCCGGCAGGTCGGGTCGCGCTCGCGGATGGCCACGAGGTCGCGCACGGCGTGCTCGCCCGCATGCGGGTCGGCCTCGAAGGCCGAGAGGCAGAGGTCGCGGGTGGAGAGCCGCGCGAGGTCGCCGTCGCCGAGGCGATGGGCAAGGCGGTAGGCGAAGGCGTGGATCAGGCTCGGCTGGTCGAGCACCGTCGCCTGGATGATGCCGGCATAAAGTGGCTCCTCGATCAGGGCCGCCTCCGCCTCGGCACGCATCGCCCGCCAGACGTCGGGAGCGGCGGTGGCCTGACTTACGCTGCGCAGGGGCGGGCGCAGGAGGCTGCTGGGGACGCGCGAGGCCTGGCTGCCGGCGGTCATGCGGATCGGCTCATGCGGATCGCGAGGTCCGAGCGGTACGCGGCGGCATCGCCCTCAGCCGACGCGCTGAAAGAGGGCGGCGATGTAGCCCACGAGGAGGCCATGTCCCTCGAACTGTACGTCCACGACCTGCGCCCCGTCCCGGGCCGGCAGGACGTCGACGATGCGCCCGGTGGCATGGCGCCAGATCCCGAGGGCATCGGCCACGTCGAGCCGGGCGAACACAACCTGATCTCCGAGAACCATCGTTTACTCCGATCTGCACGTCTTCGCTCGAGGGGGCGACGGGGGCGTCGGCGGCACGGTCCGAGGCTCTGGGACGGGCCGTCGCGGGGCGCGGACGGGGGCGCCGCGCCTTTGAGAAGTGTGCCGATCCGGGGCCTCCGGGGTCAATGACAGCGGTTTCCAAAGATCGACCGCCTGCGGGCACAGCCTTCCTCTCGGACGAGTCCCGGGAGCAGGCTTGTCCTGTGCGGCCGATTCCGGCGGCCTCAGCGGGCCGTGACCGGGATGTCGGGGCGTGCGTCCCCGGTGAAGCCGTGCCGGTTCGGCATCACCACCGCCGGGAGCGCGCCGGCATCCAACACGGCGTCCTGCGGCAGGAGGCCATTGAGGTGGAGGACGTAGGCGCTCAGGGCGTAAGTCTCGTCTGCGCTGAGGGTTTGCGGCGCGTCGAAGGGCATGGCGCGGCGGATGTAGTCGAACAGGGTGGTGGCGTAGGGCCAGTAGCTGCCCACGGTCCGGACCGGCTTCGGCGTGGCGAGAGAGCCCTGGCCGCCGGCCAGCGCGTCGGCGCTGCCACCTTCGCCCTTCGCCCCGTGGCAGGCCGCACAGCGCGCCTCGAACAGGGCGGCACCGTCGCGGACGCTGCCGTGGCCAGGGGGCAGGCCCTGGCCATCGGCGCGGATGTCGATGTCCCAGGCGGCCAGGAGCTCCGGTGTGGCCGCACGGCCGATCCCGAGGCGGTCTGACGGGCCGCGCAGGCCGGCGGCGGGTCCGCCGGGATCGGCCAGGGCCGCACCGGTCAGGACGAGGCAGGCGAGGGACCCGAGAAGGCTAACCCGCATGGCTGACGCCTCCATCGGCGGCAATCCGCCAGCCGAACGTCGCGTTGTTGTGGTAGAAGGACTGGGTGCCCCGCACCGCCACCAGGGCGGCGCGATCGGGCTGGACGTAGCCGGTCTCGTCGATGGCGCGGCTGAGGAGCTGGGCCGAGCCGCCGTCCCAGCGCCAGGGCAGCCGGAACCGGGTGAGGCAGCGCGGTAGGACCGGGCCTTCGAGGGTCGCCGCCTGCCAGCGGGCGCCCCCGTCCGTGGAGACCTCGACCCGGGCGATCCGGCCCCGCCCGGTCCAGGCGAGGCCCCGGATCTCCCGGAAGCCCGGCTCGCCCAGGCGCTCGCCGCCCGAAGGCGTGGTGATGACGGATTTGGCCTCCATCACGAAGGTGAACTGCCGGGCCGTGCCGTCCGGCATCAGGTCGGTGTACTTCGCAGTCTCCTCGCGGGTCTGGAACGGCTGGTCGCCGACCTTGAGGCGGCGCAGCCACTTGACGCTGAGGTTGCCCTCCACACCGGGCACGAACAGCCGCAGCGGATAGCCCTGCTCCGGGCGCAGGCGCTCGCCGTTCTGGGCATAGGCCAGGATCGCCCCGTCGCGGGCGAGGTCGAGGGGAAGGCTGCGGCTCATTCCCGAGGCGTCGGCACCCTCGGCGAGGATCCAGGCGGCCCCCGGCCTCACGCCGACCTCGTCGAGCAGGGTGGCGAGCTCGACCCCGGTCCACTCGGAGCAGGAGAGCAGGCCGTGGCTCTCCTGCAGGGTCCAGGACGGCTTGGCCCCAAGCCAGGGCGTGTTGCCCGAGCATTCCAAGAAGTGGATGCGTGACACGGCGGGCATCCGCAACAGGTCGTTCAGGGTCAGAACGAGGGGGCGCTCCACCAGGCCGTGGATCGCCAGCCGGTGCCGGTCCGGGTCGATCGCCGGGACGCCGGCATGGTGACGCTCGAAATGGAGGCCGTTCGGGGTGATGATCCCGTGCAGGTGCTGGAGCGGCGTGCCCGTCGAGGCCGCCCCCGGAAAGGGTGGCAGCTTGCGCGGCCGTCGTCCCAGCCGCTCGAAGGGCGAGGGCTGACCATAGGCCGGCGAGGCCACCGGCGCCCCGGGGGTGCGGCTCGACGGGGGAACCTCCAGGGGCTCGACGGCGCCCGCGGCGTGGGCCGTTGCGGTGAGCCCGACCCCACCGGCAGCGGCGCCCGCGAGGCGGAGGAAACTGCGTCGATGCGCGAGCCGGCGCAGGGCGTCAGAGGGCATGGGACGGAATCCGCACGAGGGTGGGGAGGATCAGGGCACGGAGGCCGCCCGCGACGGAGCGCGGGCGGGCCGCATCAACGGCGCCCCGAAGACCGGCATTCAACCGTATTCAGGCGGGGCGATCAACGAAAGCGTCTTTCGTTTTTCTGTCCCGGGCGAGAGGAATAGCCTCCGCCTCGGCCAGAACTGGAAGCATTCCTCGTCTGGACGCACGAGCGGGTTCCGCCCCCGCTGCTGGCGGGGTCACCAGAGCGGCCGTTCGTCCAAGGGGCTGCCGAGCGGGCCGACCGCCAGGCCAGGCCAAGAAGAAGCGGCATTTCCCAGCATCTGAGCCGGAGTTTCGGCGATAAAGTGCGCCTCGCGAGAAATGCTCTCCGGAACCCGAGGCCGGGAACACGAACCATCTCCGCCACCACTCGAATAAAGACTTCGCTTTTATTGACGCGCCTCGGACCCAGGATAACATCTTCGTCATCGATCCGGAGCGCGCTGTCGACCCGGATCGCCGGATATCTCCTCGGATGAGGCAGCTTCTCCGGGCAGGATCGCCTCCTCGGAACAAGATTACTGCCCCGAGCGAGACAGTGTCTCCCAACAAGTCAGCGGCGGGCCAGATGACGACCAGACGACACACCTTCCTCTCGCGGCGGCTCGCCGGAGCCCTGCTCGGTGGACTGGCGCTCTGCGCGACGCTCTCCGGCGCCGCGGCGGCGGCCGAGGGCCAGCTGCGGATCGCCAAGCAGTTCGGCGTCGTCTACCTGCTCCTCGCCGTGGTCGAGGACCAGAAGCTCATCGAGAAGCACGGCAAGGCGGCCGGCCTCGACATCAAGGTCGACTACGTTCAGCTCTCGGGCGGGTCCGCGGTCAACGACGCGCTGCTGTCCGGCAACATCGAGATCGCCGGGGCCGGGGTCGGTCCGCTGTTCACCCTCTGGGACCGCACCCGGGGCCGGCAGAACGTCAAGGGCGTCGCCTCGCTCGGCAACTTTCCCTACTACCTCGTCACCAACAATCCCGCGGTGAAGAGCATCGCCGATTTCGGCGAGAAGGACCGGATCGCGGTGCCGGCGGTGGGCGTCTCGGTGCAGTCGCGCATCCTGCAATGGGCCTCGGCCAAGCTCTGGGGCGACAAGGACTTCGCCAGGCTCGACCGGATCAGCGTCGCGGTCCCACATCCGGAGGCGGCAGCCGCGATCATCAAGGGTGGCACCGAGATCTCCGGGCATTTCGGCAATCCGCCCTTCCAGGACCAGGAACTGGCCGAGAACCCCAAGGCCCGCATCGTCCTGAATTCGTACGACGTCCAGGGCGGCCCGTCCTCCTCGACGGTGCTCTACGGGACGGAGGCGTTCTACAAATCCAGCCCGAAGACCTACAAGGCCTTCCTGGACGCGCTCGACGAGGCGGCGAAGTTCATCACCGAGAATCCAGACAAGGCGGCCGAGATCTACGTCCGGACGACCAACAGCAAGCTCGATCCGGCGCTACTCAAGACAATCATCACCAACCCGGCCGTGACCTTCAAGGTCGCGCCGGAGAATACCCTCGGGCTGGGCCAGTTCATGCATCGGGTCGGGGCGATCAAGTCCGCGCCCCAGGCCATCGGCGACTACTTCTTCGCCGATCCGCGCATCGATACCGGCAGCTGAGCGGCCCGCGATGATCTACGCCGCCACCCTGTCCGACCTGTCCGTTCTCGAACTGGCCGAGCCGCGCCCGCGCGACGGCAGCCGGCGCGACGCCGCGCCCGCCCGGCCGGCACCGGAGCCAGCGCCTCCCCCCGCGCCCGACCCGTCGCCCCTGCTGCAGATCCGGGGCGTCACCCTGGAATACCGCACGCCGCAGCGGGTGGTGCGGGCCACGCACCGGATCGACCTCGACATCCATGCGGGCGACCGCTTCGTCCTGCTCGGGCCGTCGGGCTGCGGCAAGTCCACCCTGCTGAAAGCAGCGGCCGGCTTCATCACGCCGGTGGAGGGCGCGATCACCCTGGCGGGCGCTCCGGTGCGGGCGCCCGGGCCCGACCGCATCGTGGTGTTCCAGGAATTCGATCAGCTGCCGCCCTGGAAGACGGTGGCGCAGAACGTCGCCTTCCCGCTGCGCGCCGCCAAGGCGCTCGGCCGGCGGGAGGCGCAGGAGCGCGCGCGCCACTACATCGACAAGGTCGGGCTCACCCCCTTCGCCGACAGCTACCCGCACCAGCTCTCGGGCGGCATGAAGCAGCGCGTCGCCATCGCCCGCGCCCTGGCGATGCAGCCCCGGGTGCTGATGATGGACGAGCCCTTCGCGGCGCTCGACGCCCTGACCCGGCGGCGGATGCAGGAAGAGCTGCTCGCCCTCTGGGACGAGGCTCGCTTCACCCTGCTCTTCGTCACGCATTCGATCGAGGAGGCGCTCGTGGTCGGCAACCGGGTGGCCCTGCTCTCGCCCCATCCCGGCCGGGTGCGGGCCGAGTTCAACAGCCACGCCTTCGATCTCTCCAGCATCGGCAGCGAGGCCTTCCAGGGAGCGGTGCAGCGGCTGCACGCGCGTCTGTTCGAGACCGACGCCCCTGCGGAGGCGGCCCGATGAGCGCGTCCGCGACTCGCCCCGGTCTCTTCACCCGGAACCGCGTCCCGCGCGATCTGGTGCCGCCGGTCCGCCCGGAATACGACCGGGTGCTCGCGCCCTTCGTGGAGGCACCGGTGGAACGCACGCTGCCGCTCGGGGCGCGGCTGTGGCAGCGGGACTGGCTGCGCAAGGGCCTGATCATCGCCGCCCTGGCGCTGGTCTGGGAGGGGCTGGCGCGCTGGCAGGACAACGACCTGCTGCTGCCCGGATTTCTCGCCACGATGTCGGCCCTCTTCGACGGCCTCGCCAACGGCGAGCTCATCGACCGGGTGCGGATCTCGCTCACCGTGCTGGTGCAGGGCTACCTCGCCGGCATCGTGCTGGCCTTCGGGCTGACGACGCTCGCGGTCTCGACGCAGTTCGGCCGCGACCTGCTCTCGACCCTGACGGCGATGTTCAATCCGCTGCCGGCCATCGCCCTGCTGCCGCTCGCCCTGCTCTGGTTCGGCCTCGGCCCCGGCAGCCTGATCTTCGTACTGATCCACTCGGTGCTGTGGCCGATGGCGCTCAACACCTATGCGGGCTTCCAGGGCGTACCCGAGACCCTGCGGATGGCGGGGCGCAACTACGGCCTGCGCGGGCCGTCCTACGTCCTGCAGATCCTGATCCCGGCCGCCCTGCCGGCGATCCTGTCCGGCCTGAAGATCGGCTGGGCCTTCGCCTGGCGCACCCTGATCGCAGCCGAGCTGGTGTTCGGGGCTTCCTCGGGGCGGGGTGGCCTCGGCTGGTACATCTTCCAGAACCGCAACGAGCTCTACACCGACCGGGTCTTCGCCGGGCTCGTCCTGGTCATCGTCATCGGCCTCGTGGTCGAGAACCTCGTGTTCGCGGCCTTCGAGCGGATCACCGTGCGGCGCTGGGGCATGGCCCGCTAGGATAGGGCCCGGTAGAGTATGAGGCGACACGCAGCGGCGGAGCAGGGCCGGTTCCGATGAACACCTATGCGTCCGGGTTCGCCGGCGGCGTGCTGATCGGCCTGTCGGTGGCGCTGCTGATGCTCCTGAACGGGCGCATCGCCGGAATCAGCGGCCTCGTGGCCGGCCTCGGCCGGGATCGGGGCCTGCGCTGGTGGGTCGATGCCGCCTTCGTCGCCGGCCTGATCGCCGGGCCGCCGGTCTTCGCCCTTGCCACCGGGGCCTGGCCGGCGATGCGGTTCGTCGCCCCGCTGCCGGTGCTCGCCGTCGCCGGCCTCCTCGTCGGTTTCGGCACCCGGCTCGGGTCGGGCTGCACCAGCGGCCACGGTGTCGCCGGCCTCGCCCGACTCTCGGCCCGCTCGCTGGCGGCGGTCCTGACTTTCTTGGGGACCGGCATGCTCACCGTCGCCCTGTTGCGAGCACTGGTGTGAGCGCGGCGCTCAGCCTCCTCGCGGCCCTCACCGCCGGACTGATCTTCGGGCTCGGCCTGTCGCTCTCGGGGATGCTCGACCCGGCCCGTGTCCAGGACTTCCTCGACGTGACCGGCGCCTTCGACGGGCGTCAGGCCTGGGACCCGACCCTGGCCTTCGTGCTCGGCGGCTTGGTGAGCGTCGCCGGCCTCGGATACGCCCTGGCCCGGCGCCTGCCGCGCCCGGCACTGGCTATCGCCTTCGACCTGCCGACGAACCATCGGATCGACTCGTCGCTGATCGGCGGCGCGGCCCTGTTCGGGATCGGCTGGGGCCTATCGGGCCTCTGTCCCGGCCCCGCCGTGGCGGCCCTGTCGACGGGGGCTCTGCCCGTAGCGGTCTTTGTCGCCGCCATGCTCGTGGGC
The DNA here is from genome assembly GCF_001423325.1 of Methylobacterium sp. Leaf113. NCBI lineage: Bacteria > Pseudomonadati > Pseudomonadota > Alphaproteobacteria > Hyphomicrobiales > Methylobacteriaceae > Methylobacterium > Methylobacterium sp. Leaf113. The sequence goes on along the minus strand of NZ_LMNJ01000003.1, from coordinate 26,463 downwards.
ATGACGGCCCACCAGCGCTTCGTCGCCCGCGCCCCAGCCTCAGCGCACCCGGGGCAGGACCTCTACGGCGAAGCGCCGCATCTCGGTCTCGAACGGTTGGAATTGCAGCATGAACAGCTCGATTCCGGCGGCATGGAAGGCGCGGATGCGGGAAGCGACGGTGTCGTAGCTGCCGACGAGGCCGGCGGCGGTGCCGCCGTTGGTCCCGACATGGCGGGAGGCCGCTGCGTCGGTCTTGGCGAACATCACGCTCGCCGTGTCCGTGCGCGCCCGGGTGTCCGCCCGCAGCGCCGCGTCGCGGTCGGCCAGGGCCAGCAGGCGCGCGTGCTCATCCTGAGCCTCCGCATCGGTCTCGCGGGCGATGACGAAGGCTGAGAGCCCATAGCGCAACGGCGCGTTGGCAACGGGCCGACGCGCGACGTCGGCGATCAGCGCCGCGACCTCCGCGAGGGGCTGGCCGTTGATGAACCAAACGTCGGCTTGGCTTGCCGCCAGCGCCCGGGCCGGTTCGGATTCGCCACCGAGATAGATCGTCGGGCGCGGCCGGAAGCTGCCGGCCGGGCGAAGCTGGTAGTCCGATACCTGAAAGTGCGGCCCCGCATGGGTGACGCGCTCGCCCCGCATGAGCCGGTCGACGAGGCCGATCCACTCGGAGCCGTAGGCGTAGCGTGCGTCGTGGGCCGGGAAGGGCAGGCCCGCCCGCTCGAACTCGGCCCGGTTCCAGGCATTCACGAGGTTCAGGGCGAACCGCCCCTGCGCGATGTGCTCGATTTGCAGGGCCATCTTGGCCAGCACCACGGGGTGGTAGAGCCCGGGCTTGATCGCCGCGATGATCTCGATGCGCCGAGTCAGCGCCGCCAGGGCGGCCGAGGCCGTCCAGGCTTCGAGCTGGTCGCGCCCGTCGTCGTAGGGATTGGCGGTGTGCTGGGCAACCAGAACGGCGTCGAAGCCGAGAGCTTCGGCCTCCAGCACCAGGGCGCGGTTGCGGTCCCAGCTGGCGTCGTCCGGCTCGTCCGGATCGTGGTGGGAGGCGCGGGAGCCGTGGACGGCCGCCCAGATTCCGAAGCGGAGCGGATGGGTCATGCGCTCAGCCCCGGTCTGCCGGCGGCTGCCAGGTATTCACCGCGGTCGCGTCGAGGTCGCGCGGAATCAGCCTGGCCTCGCGGAAAGTGTCGGCGATGGCCTGCTGCTCGCCGAGTTCGGACCGCACCACCGGCGTGACCGCGTAGGTCCGGCGCCGGTTCACCGTGGCAACCACCTCGGGGGAGAGGTCGCCCCAGATCGGCGCGAGGAGCGCTACCGCCGCATCCGGCTCGGCCTTGACCCAGCGGCCCGCCTGCCTGAGCGCGTCGTAGACGATCCCGACCACCTGCGGGTTCTCGGCCACGAAGCGGTCGTTGGCGAGGTAGTAGCGGTGATAGCTCGATAGGCCGGTCGCGTCGGCCAACACCCGCACCGGCCGCTTGGCCTGGGCGATGGCGAGGAACGGGTCCCAGATCACCCAGGCGTCGAGGCTGCCCTGGCCGAAGGCCGCCAGCCCCTCCGGCGCCTGGAGATAGGCCGGCTTGATGTCGGAAAAGGCGAGGCCCGCCCGCTTGAGGGCCGCGGCCAGGATGAAGTGGCAGCCCGAGCCGCGCGAGACGCCGACGGTGCGACCCTTCAGGTCGGCGATGGAGCGGATCGGCGAGTCCTCGGGAACGATGATGGCCTCGGCCGCGGGGGAACCGACCTCGCGGGCATAGAAGGTGAGCGGCGCATTGGCCGCCTGGGTGAAGATCGGCACCGCGTCCGCGACGTCCGCGTGGAGGTCGACGGCCCCGGCGTTCATCGGCTCGATCACGCTTGTGAAGAGGTGCCAGGAGGGCGCGAAGCCCAGGGGCTTCAGGCGCTCGTCCAGGGTGGCCTTGGCCTTCAGGATGGTGAGCAGGGTCGAGGAGCGCTGATAGCTCAGGCGCACGGTCCGCTCGGCCGCCCGGACCGCCGGCATCCCGAGGGGCGCCAGCGCGGCGGCCCCGAGGCCGGCGCGCAGCATCGTCCGGCGCGACAGGACGGTCCTGCGCGGCGTGTCTTCAATCATGGATCGTCTCCGGAGAAGTGTCGCCCGCCGTGCACCCGACGGTCCGTGCGGCCCGGATCGCACATCGCCGGCGTCGTCGCCGCACGATCACGATCCCGCGCCCTTGATGTACGAAAAACTCCCAAGATTTCGCAAGGAAAGGGGTTTTCGAATTTCGATGGTTTTTAGGACGATTGTTTTCGTATCTGGCCAAATAGCCAGAATGACCCCACGAAAGATCGTGACCAAGTCTCGAGAGCAAGCCTCGAGAGGATGAACACGCGGGCGTCGCACGCTCGGCGGGCCCATCTACAGCATCGAGGGAGAACCTTCTCGCGCGCCCGGCCGTCACGACGGCCTTCATCCACGTCGACGCCGCAGTTTGGTCTATGCTTTCATTGACTGGGGGCACATCGGGCGCAGATAAATATAGCAGCCACCTCTGCTTCAAGAGATCTGCTCTCGTCTTCCGTATCCTGAGATCGGCAAGCGCGCGACCGGGCCGAGGATCATCCCCGTCCATGCCGTCGACCAGCCACCCCGCCGAAGCGGTGATCCGCTTCGAATCCGTCTCGAAGACCTACGCGCCCCGGCGCAACGGGACGGCGGTCGCTGCCCTGGAGGGCATCGACCTCGCGGTTCCGGCCGGATCGATCCTGGGCATCATCGGGCGCTCCGGCGCCGGCAAGTCGACCTTGATCCGCCTGATCAACGGCCTCGAGCGGCCGAGTGCGGGCCGCGTCTGGGTCGGGGATGCCGAGGTGTCGGCCCTGCGCGCGCGGGAGTTGCGCGCCCTGCGGGCCCGGGTCGGGATGATCTTCCAGCACTTCAACCTGCTCTCGTCGCGGGACGCCGCCGGCAACGTGGCGCTGCCTCTGGAGATCGCCGGCTGGGCGCCGGCGGCGATCCGGGCGCGGGTCGCCGAGTTGCTCGATCTCGTGGGACTCGCGGATCAGGCGGGGCGCTATCCCGCCGAGCTGTCGGGCGGGCAGAAGCAGCGCGTCGGCATCGCCCGGGCCCTGGCGACCCGGCCGGAGGTGCTGCTCTCCGACGAGGCGACCTCGGCCCTGGATCCCGAGACCACCCGGTCGATCCTGGCGCTCCTCGCGCGCATCAACCGGGAGCTCGGCCTCACCATCGTGCTCATCACCCACGAGATGTCGGTGATCCGCGCCGTAGCCGACCGGGTCGCGGTGATCGAGAACGGCGCGATCGTCGAGGAGGGCTTGGCCTTCGACGTCTTCACCCGACCACGGGCCGAGATCACGCGCTCTCTCCTCGCGGGAGAAATGGGCCATGGGCTGCCCCCAGCGCTGGCGGCGCGGATCGGAGCCGGCCCACGCCCGGGCGCGACGGTCGTGCTGCGCATCGCCTTCGAGGACGCCCCGAACGGCACCGCGATCCTGGCGCGGCTCGCCCGCGACACCGGCATCGAGGCCGCGATCCTGGCCGGCACCGTGGACGAGATCGGCGGGCGTCCGTACGGCTCCCTGGCGATCGGGCTGCCGCCGGCACCCGACGTGGCGGCACGGGCGCGGGCCTACCTCGGGCAGCACGGCATCGACAGTCAGGTCCTGGGATACCTGCCGCCGGCCCAGGAGGCGTCCCGTGTCGCCTGAACTGATCCGCCTCCTCGTCCAGGCCACCGGCGACACCCTCACGATGGTGGCGCTCTCCGCCTCCCTCGGAACCCTGTTCGGCCTGCCGCTGGGGATCTTCCTGGCGACGAGCCGGCGGGGCGAACTCTTCGCCGCGCCGATCGCGAACGCGGTGCTGGGCTTCGTCGTCAACGCGACCCGCTCGACGCCCTTCATCATCCTGGTGGTGGCGATCATTCCCTTCACCCGGCTCATCGCCGGCACCTCAATCGGGACCTTCGCCGCCACGGTACCGCTCACGGTGGCGGCGACACCCTTCCTGGCGCGCCTGATCGAGGCGGCGATCCGGGAGGTCGATCCGGGCCTCGTGGAGGCGGCCCGCGCCTTCGGGGCGAGCCCGGGGCAGATCGTCGCCAAGGTGCTGATCCCCGAGGCGCTGCCCGGCATCGTATCGGGCCTGACCCTGGCGGTAGTCTCCCTCCTCGGCTTCTCCGCCATGGTGGGCGCCGTCGGCGGCGGAGGGCTCGGCGATCTCGGCATCCGCTACGGCTATCAGCGCTTCCGGCCCGAGATGATGCTGGCCGTGGTCGTCGTCCTCGTGGTCCTCGTCCAGGCGGTACAGACCGTCGGCGAGGGCCTGGCCCGGCGTCTGAACCGGCGCATCCGGCCGGCCTGACGCGCCGCTCTCCTGTCCCACCCTCCCGCTCCCGAACCGGACGATCCGCCATGCCGCGCGCCCTGACCCTCGCCGCCCTCCTCGCCGTCTCTGCCCTGCTCCTTCCGGGGCCGGCCCGGGCCGAGCCCCTGACGCGGATCCGCATCGGGGCGACGCCGGGGCCGCACGCGCAGATCCTCGAGGCGGTGAAGCCGATCGCGGCGAAGCGGGGGCTCGACCTCCAGATCATCGAGTTCTCCGACTACGTCGTGCCGAACGAGGCCCTCTCGGCCGGCGAGATCGAGGCGAACTCGTTCCAGAACCAGCCCTTCCTCGACAACCAGAAGGCCAACCGGGGCTACCGGATCACCGGCGTCGGCCTGACGGTGAACTTCCCCCTCGGTATCTACTCCAAGCGTCACAAGAGCTTCGACGCGGTGCCGAACGGCGGAACCGTCGCGATCCAGAACGATCCGACCAATGGCGGGCGCTCGCTGCTCCTCCTGCAGGACAAGGGCGTGATCAAGCTGGCCGCCGGCACCGGATTCAAGCCGACGGTGGCCGACATCGTCGAGAATCCGCGCCAGCTCCGCTTCATCGAGGTGGATGCGGCCCAGACGCCGCGCGTCCTCGACGACGTGGACGCGGCGGCGGTCAACACCAACTACGCGGCGCCCGCCGGCCTCAAGCCCTCCGACGCGCTCCTGAAGGAGGAGCCGAAGGGCCCCTACGTGAACATGCTGGCGGTGCGCGAGGCGGACAAGGACAAACCCTGGGTCAAGGCCCTGGTGGAGAGCTACCGCACGCCGGAGACCAAGGCCTTCGTGGAGACGACCTTCGGCGGGGCGGTGCTCACGAGCTGGTAGGACGCGCTAGCCCGGGCGCGCCGCACGGCGTCCGGGCATACCCGTCAGACGGCCAGGGCCGCCCGCCGCGCGGGTGGGGCGAGGGACTCGTCCAGCAGGTCTCGCAGGACCCGCGAGGTCTGGAGATGGGCCACGGCATCCCCCGAGCGGGGCGCATCGACCGCGACCGTCCGGTGGATGCGGCCGGGATGGGGACGCATGACCACGACCCGGTCCGCCAGGGCCGCGGCCTCGGTGACGTCGTGGGTGACGAGGAGGATGGTCGGACGGGTCTCGGCCCAGAGCGCCAGCAGGTGGCGGTGCAGGTCCTCGCGCGTGACGGCGTCGAGGGCCGAGAAGGGCTCGTCCAGCAGGAGGACCCGGGGGTCAGCCACGAAGGCTCGGGCGATGGCGACCCGCTGCTGCTGGCCGCCGGAGAGGTCGCGCGGCCAGCGCCCCGCATGGTCGGCGAGGCCGACGCGGGCAAGGGCTTGGGCGACGCGGGTTCGGCGCTCGGCCGCCGGCCGGTGCGCGAGGCCGAAGCCTACATTCTCGGCGATGCTGAGCCAGGGCAGCAGGCGCGGCTCCTGGAAGACCAGGCCGAGGCCGGGATGCGGACCCTTGAGGGTGGCGCCGTCGAGCCGAATCAGGCCCGCCGTCGCCGCGTCGAGGCCGGCCACGAGGCGCAGGAGGGTGGTCTTGCCGCACCCCGAGCCGCCGACCAGGGCGACGATCTCGCCCGGCGCGAGGGAAAGGGTCAGGCCGGCCAGCGCCTGCGTCCCGTCCGCGTAGGTCTTCGAGAGGTCCTGGATCGTCAGCATCGCCGTGTGTCCGAAGCCATGTCCGTGGGAGGCCAGTCCTAAAGCACGCTGCGGCTGACATCCTGCCAGCGCAGCAGGGGGCGGGTCGCCAGGACGAGGAGGCCGTCGGCGAGCTTGCCCAGCACGGCGAAGGCCAGGATGGCCGCCAGGATCTGGTCGGGCTTCCCGAATTGCTGGCCGTCCACCAAGAGGTAGCCGAGCCCTTCCGAGGCGCCCATCAGCTCGGCCGCGACCACGAACAGGAAGCCGAGCCCGAGGCCCGTGCGGAGCGCCACCAGGGTGCCGGGCAACACCGCCGGCAGGAGGATGCGGCGGGCGAGCGCGAGGCGCGACAGGCGGAAGATGCGCCCGACCTCCACCAGCTTCCGGTCCACCGACGCGATCGCGCCGGAGACCCCGACATAGACCGGGAAGAATACCCCGACGGCGATCAGCACCACCTTCGGCGTCTCCAGGATGCCGAGCCAGAGGATGAAGAGCGGCACCCAGGCGAGCGAGGGCACCGCCCGCAGGGCCTGCAGGCTGGGGTCGAGGAGGTGCCGGGCGAGCGGGAGCGTGCCGGTGAGGGCGCCCACGAGGATGCCCGCTCCGGCGCCGGCCACGAAGCCGAGGGCGACGCGCAGCAGCGTCGCCTGGACGTGCGGGCGGAGGTCCCCGGACTGGGCAAGCGCCAGCAGCGTGCCGAGGACCCGGCTCGGCGGCGGCAGCAGCCGCCCCTGGGCGAGGCCCGACCGGATGGCGAGTTCCCAGCCCAGGGCGAGGACCAGAGGGATCAGCACGCCGAGGACGAGGCGCCCGCCCGTGCGCCGGGCATCCCGTCGCCAGGAAGGGTTCAGCCCCGTCGTCGCCGGAGCGGCGCCGCCCGCGCCGGACGCGAGGAGCGGGGACGCGGTTCCCGCGCTCACCGCTCGGACCCGGCGGTAAAGCGGGGATCGATGAGCCCATCGACGGCCGCGGCCACGTCGGTCTCCGCCGGGATCACGCCGGCCTGCTGCAATGCGAGGCCCGCCGCCCTGATGCTCTCGGCCTGGACCCGGCCGATCTCGGGCCGGCTCAGGTCGGTGCGGGCGAGCTGGCGGGCGATCACGGGTTCGGGCAGCTTGGTCGCGGCGACGAGGGCGCGCGTCACGGCCTCCGGGTTGGCGATCGCGGTGGTGCGCGCCTGCTCGTAGGCGGCGATGACGATGCGGACGAGGTCCGGATGGGCCTTGGCGAAATCCTCGCGCACGTCGAGGACACCCCAGGTGTTGGCCGCCGGGTCCCGGAAGAACAGTCGGGTGTCGCTCTCGATCTCGGAGGCCGCCATCATCGGGTCGAGGCCGGCCCAGGCATCGACGTCGCCGCGCTCCAGGGCGGTGCGGCCGTCGGCGTGCTGGAGCAGGACGAGCTTGGCGTCCTTTTCGGTCAGCCCGGCGCCCTGCAGGGCGCGGATGAGGAAGATGTGCGGATCGGTGCCCCGCGTCACCGCGATCCGCTTGCCCTTGAGGTCGGCCGGCGTCCGGATGCCGCTGTCTCGCGTGGTCACCAGGGCGGTCCATTCCGGCTGCGAGTAGGCGTAGATCGCCTTGATCGGGTTGCCGTTGATGCGCGCCAGCAGGGCGGCCGCCCCGGCCGAGGAGCCGAAGTCGATGGCTCCGCCGTTCAGGAATTCCAGCGCCTTGTTCGAGCCGAGCGACTGGGTCCAGCGCACGGCGATGCCCCGGTCCTTCAGGGCGGCTTCGAGATAGCCCTTGTCCTTCAGGACGAGGCTGACCGGGTTGTAGGTCGCCCAGTCGAGGCGGACTTCCGTCACCTCGGCGGCCTCGCTCCGCCGGACCGCGCCCAGCGGCAGGAGGGCCGCGCAGGCGAGGGCGAGGAGGGTGCGGCGGGTTGAAGAGGTGTAGCTGCGCCGCTGGCGGATCGTCATGGGCTCAGGGTCCTGGTGCTGGGAGGAGGAAGAAATCACGGGGCGGCCGGTACACGCATCGCGGTGGCGGGGTGGCGATGGGACGGCCGCGGCAAGCCGAGGTTTTCGCGCAGGGTGCGGCCCTCGTAGTCCGTGCGGAACAGGCCGCGGCGCTGCAGTTCCGGGATCACCAGTGTGGCGAAGTCGTCGAGGCCGCCGGGCAGGGTCGGCGGCATGATGTTGAAGCCGTCCGCCCCGTGGGCCTCGAAACGCTCATGCAGCGCGTCGGCGATCTGGCCCGGCGTGCCGACCAGGGTCCAGTGCCCGCGGGCGCCGGCGATACGTAAGTAGAGCTCGCGAATGGTTAGCCCGTCGCGCCTTGCCAGCGTCAGCATCAGGGCCTGCCGGCTCTTGCCGCCCTCGGTCTCGGGCAGGTCGGGCACCAGGGCCTCGTCCGGATAGGCCGACAGGTCGGCGCCGGCGAGTTGTTCGAGCAGCGAGCGGCCGACCACGGGGTGGATCAGCTCCTGCAATTCCCCGTAGCGGTCCTGGGCCTCGCCCTCCGTGCGTCCGACGACCGGGAAGGCGCCCGGCATGATCTTGAGATGATCCGGGTCGCGCCCGAAGCCGGCCATGCGGCCCTTCACGTCGGCGTAGAAGGCGGTCGCGTCCGCCAGGGTCGTCTGCGCCGTGAAGATGATCTCGGCGGTGCGGGCTGCCAGCGCCTTGCCGGCCTCGGAGGAGCCGGCCTGCACCACGACCGGGTGGCCCTGCGGCGGGCGCGGCACGTTGAGGGGCCCGCGCACCGAGAAGTGCGCGCCCTCGTGGGCCAGGAGGTGGAGCCGGTCCGGGTCGAAGAACCGGCCCGAGTCCCGGTCGCGCACGAAGGCGTCGTCCGCGTAGGAATCCCAGAGGCCGCGGACCACGTCGACGAACTCCTCCGCCCGGGCGTAGCGGTGGGCATGGGCGAGGTGGCTCTCGCGGCTGAAGTTCCAGGCCTCGCGCGGATCGGCCGAGGTGACGAGGTTCCAGCCGGCCCGGCCCTCGCTGAGGTGGTCGAGGGAGGCGAACTTGCGGGCGACGTGGAACGGCTCGTTGTAGGTGGTGGAGGCGGTGGCCACGAGGCCGATCCGCTCGGTGACCGCCGCGAGGTGGGAGAGCAGGGTCAGGGGCTCGAACTGCCCGACGTAGCGGATCGCCGTCCGGCTGAGGGCGTCGATGTCCTCGCCCCGGACCGCGACGCCGTCGGCGAGGAAGATCAGGTCGAACTTCGCCGCCTCCGCCGTCCTGGCGATCCGCCGGTAATGCGCGGCGTTGACCCCGGCATCGGCTTGGGCGGACGGGTGGCGCCACGCCGCGACGTGGTGCCCGCCGGGATACAGGAAGGCGCCGAGGCGCATGCGGTCGGAGCGGGCCGGCATCGCGAGGCTCCCTCAGGCCGCGCCGACGCGGTACTCGCGCGGCGGCGCGGTGCCGTTGACCGCGAAGGCCCCGACGATGCGGTCGCGGTAGATCCGCGGATTGTGCGAGGCGATGGTGCGGGCGTTGCGCCAGTAGCGGTCGAGGCCCAGGCCCTCCTTCACCGCCGAGGCACCCAGCGCGTCGAACAGGCCGGTGGTGGCCTCCAGCACGAGATTCGTCACCACCGTGACCGCCTGGTTGACCTCGACATCGGCGAGCGCCGCCGGGTTCGTCGTATCGGCCCCGTCGCGGCGGGCCTCGAACACCCGCTGCACTGCCTCGGCCGCCTTCAGCACGATGGCGCCGGCCGCGTAGGCGTTGCCTCGCACCCGGCCGACCACCGCCTGGATCTGCGGGTCGTCGCCGGTGCGTCCGGCATTGCCGTGGCTGTAGACGCGCCGGCGCTCGGCCACCAGCCGGGCGACATCTTCGGCCGCCGCCCGGCCGATGCCGGCGAGAGTCGCGAGGTGCACGAGCTGGAAGAACGCCATGGCGTAGGGGAAGCGCGCCGGGTCCGGCTTGATCCAGTCGGGCTCGACCACGACGCCAGTGAAATGCGCGGTGCCGCTCGCCGTCAGCGCCTGCCCGAACCCGTCCCAGTCGTCGACGATCTCCACGCCCGGGGCCTGGGTGGAAACCGCCGCAACCACGGGCGCGCCGTCCTCGTCCTGGGCCGAGAGGTGGATCCAGTCCGCGAACAACGAGCCGGTGGTGTAGAACTTCCGACCGTCGACGACCCGCTCGGCCCCGCGCCGGCGCAGGATGGTGTCGAACTGGCCGACCTTGGCGTTCCCGGTCTCGGAGACGCCGCTGCCGATGGTCTGGCGCGCGGCGATGCGCTCGGTCCAGCGCGCCCGCCATTCGGGAGAAGCCGAGCACAGCACGTCCTCGGTGAAGCCGAAATGCGCGCGGAGCGCATTAGTGACGTTGGAATCCCCCTGCGACAGCTCGATCAGCAGGTTGAACAGTTCGGGCAGGCTCGCCCCGTGCCCGCCCGCCGCCTCGGCCAGGCGCAGGGTGGTGAAGCCCGCCTCCTTGAGCCAGCCGATCTCGGCATGCGGCAGCCGGCGTTCGCCTTCCCGCGCCACGGCGGTGGCGCGGATCTCAGCAAAGGTTGGACGAAAACGCGCGGCGAGCTCCTCGTAGCGGCCGCTTGGGCCGGCACCCCAGCCCGCATCCGTTTGCGACATGATCCTGCAATCCCGTACTGAGCTGCGTCCGCGCCCCGCCTGATCCGGCTGAGCACCGCAGGCAGCAGCCGTTGAGATCCGGGATTATCGCTCGAAACTCAAGTCTTCATCTCTAAAATGACGTGCATTCACATGCATTTGGAACGCAAATCTCCAGTAACATCTTTACAAGAACAACTGTGCTCTGGACGATGCGATCTAAAAAAGAAGGTTCTGGTTGACCGGACGTCCGGGACCAATACCCTGACCTTCCCGGCCTCTCGCCTGCAACGGCCTCTCGCCTGCCCAGGCGCGACTTCTCGCCTACCCAGGCGCGACATGGCGAGGCCACGCCCCTCCGGACGGATCCTTCGATGACGACGCGCCGAGAACTCCGGCTGAACGCCTTCCAGATGGCCTCGCCGGGCCATACCTGGGCCGGCCTGTGGCGGCATCCGCGCGACACGGGCAGTGCCTATAACAGCCTCGACTATTGGGTGGACCTCGCACGGACCGCGGAGCGCGGCCTCTTCGACGGGGTCTTCCTCGCCGACGTGCTCGGGCAGTACGACGTGTACGGTGGCACCGCCGACGCGGCCCTGGCGCGGGCGGCGCAGGCGCCCAACATCGACCCGTTCCTGGTGGTGCCCGCCATGGCGCAGACGACCCGCCACCTCGGCTTCGGGGTCACCGCCAATCTCACCTACGAGCACCCCTATCCCTTCGCCCGCCGGATCACGACCCTGGATCACCTCACCGGCGGCCGGATCGGCTGGAACATCGTCACCGGCTACCTCGAGAGCGGCGCTCGCGGCATGGGCCAGGACACGGCCCGGGCGCACGACACCCGCTACGAGGCGGGGGACGACTTCCTGGAGGCAGCCTATAAGCTCTGGGAGGGCAGCTGGGAGGACGGGGCGGTGCGGCGCGACAGGGCCGGCGGCGTCTTCACCGATCCGGCCCGGGTCCACCGCATCCGGCACGACGGGCCGTACTACCGCGTCGACGGCCGCCATCTCGCCGAGCCCTCGCCCCAGCGTACGCCGGTGCTCTACCAAGCAGGCACCTCCCGCCGGGGCAAGCTTTTCGCGGGGCGCCACGCCGAGGCTGTGTTCCTCAACGGCCAGACGAAGCCGCTCGCTGCGAAGGCCGTGCGTGACCTGCGCGAGGCGGCCCGCGCCGCCGGGCGCGACCCTTACGACATCCGCACGTTCCTCGGCGCCACGGTGATCGTGGCGCCGACCCGCGCCGAGGCCCTGAGCCTGCGCGACGAGTACGCACGCTACATCGACGTCGAGGGCCAGCTCGCGCTGGTCTCGGGCTGGACCGGCATCGACCTGTCGGCCCTGGGTCCCGACGAGGCCCTGGCCTACGTCAAGACGAACGCCATGCAGTCCCTGGTGGAGAACCTGACTCAGGCCGGCGAGCGGCCCTTTACCCGGGCGGACTTTGCCGAGTTCGGCCCGCGCGGGGCCCGCGCGCCCTTCATCGTCGGCGCGCCCTCCGAGGTCGCCGACGAACTCGTCGCCTGGGCCGAGGCCACCGACGCCGACGGCTTCAACCTGACCCGCGCGGTGGCGCCCGAGACCCTGGAAGCCTTCGTCGACCTCGTCGTCCCGGAACTCCAGACACGCGGCGCCTTCAAGACCCGCTACGCGGAGGGCACGTTGCGCGAGAAGCTGTTCCCGGGCAGCGGGCCGCTCCTCAAGGCGAGCCATCCCGGCGCGGGCTTCCGGCGAGGGATACCGGAGGCCTTCCCGGCCGCGTCGTGAGGAGCGAGGACGCTTCCGCTATGCTGCGCGCCGGCTCCCGATGTCTCCGGAGCAAGCGTCCGCTTTCTCAATCTACCTCCCAAAAGCAGACAGGCAAAAATCCACCCGACCCGGTCGTAGAACGGACGGACGGGTCTCGACCCCTACCTGTCATCCAGACCGTTGTCGGCGTTTCTCCAAAGCGGCCGTCCGTTAGCTGCCCAGCAACTTCGGTTCGGGGTGGGGAGCGGACCTTGCCCCTTCACCCTGAAGCGGACGTTCCGCCATCGACCCAACTTCAGCGCTGCGATCAGTCAGTTCACTATCATAAAGCAGCATCTCAAAATTGATTGAACCGCTTAAAAAGGACAGTGATGATATGTTGATGTAAGACCTTGATAATCGACGCTATACGGGGCTAGGTTAGAACTACTTCAGATTTTAAGTGCTCTAAGTGTGTGATAAATAGCACAATTCCTACTTGCTACGCGGGTCGTATCTCGCAATGAGTACGATACTGCGCCGCTTAGGGCGCCTACTAGCGTGCGCCATGTCCCATCGCTCGTCCCTCCTTGCTCTGCTGCTCGCCACAACGGCTCTCCCCGGAGCCGCGAGTGCGCAGGAACAAAGCGTTCGGCTCGACCAGCTCTCTGTCGAAGGGGCCTTACCCGGGCCGGCGGCAGGTAGCGGAGCAAATCTCAGCGGCGGTGATGGGGGGACGGCGGCGACCAGCGGCGGCGGCGGCGGCCCTTCCGGGATCACCGGCTATACCGCTCGGATCAGCCCCACGGCGACCAAAACCAACACGCCCCTGCTCGAAACCCCGCAATCGGTCACGGTGCTCACCCGCGAGGCCCTCAACGATCGCAACGTCCAGACGCTCAACGAGGCCATCGGCTATGTGGCCGGCGTGTCCTCGAACGTTTTCGGCTTCGATCCGCGTTTCGACTCGTTCTTCGTCCGCGGCTTCAGCCTGACCTACGACGGCATCTACCGGGATGGCCTGCGCCAGATCGCGTCGGGCCTGACGGTGCCGCGCATCGAACCCTACGGCATCGAGGCGGCCACGATCCTGCGCGGACCGGCCTCCGGCCTCTACGGGCTCGGCTCGCCCGGCGGTATCCTCGACGTCACCACGAAGCGCCCGGTCTTCACGCCCTTCGGCGAGGTTCAGCTGCAGGTCGGCAACTTCGACCGCTATCAGGGCAATTTCGACATCGGCGGCCCAGTTGAGGGCACGGGCGGCACGCTCGCGTACCGCGTCACCGGCATCAAGCGGCAGTCAGACACCTTCATCCCCGGGGGCTCGGACGACCGGAGCTACATCGCGCCGTCCTTCACCTGGAAGCCGTCCGCCGACACCAGCTTCACGTTCCTGAGCGAGTATCAGGAGACCAAGCTTCCGGGCAGCACGACGTTCTTCAACCAGAACCTGCGCCCGACCCGGATCTACTCGGGCGATCCGGCCTTTAACGACTTTCGGCAGCAGCAGGGGCGCGTCGGCTACGCGTTCGAGCACCGCTTCGACGGGGATCTGGTCTTCCGGCAGAACTTCCGTTTCTACGACATCAGCAACGACTATCGCTACGCGTCGATCGCCGCGCTCAGCCCCGACGGCGCGAGCGCCAGCCGGTCGACCGGATATTCGCGGCAGTTCCTCAGTCAGATCACCCTCGACAACCAGATCGAGGCGCACATCACCACGGGGCCGGTCGCGCATACACTGGTGGCGGGTCTCGACTACGCGCATTCGGATTTCAATTATCGCTTCGGCTTCGGCGCGGCCCCCGATCTCAACCTCGTTACGCGCAATTACGGCCAGCAGCCGATCCTCGCGCCGCTGTTGGGCCCACGTACCGCGCAGAGCCAGGATCAGGTCGGCCTATACCTGCAGGAGCAAGCCAAGTTCGACCGCTTCGTGCTCACCCTGACCGGGCGCTACGACTGGGTGTCACAGACCACGACCAGCGCCCCCGCTGCCGCGACCCAGCAGAACGACCAAGCCTTCACGGGGAGAGTCGGTCTCAACTATCTCCTGGCCCCCGGGCTGGTCCCCTATGCCAGCTACGCCACCACCTTCGCGCCGCAGCCTGGCGTGGATGCCGCCGGGCGTGCCTTCCGGCCGGCGACGGGGGACCAGATCGAGGCTGGCGTCAAATACCTGATCCCCGGCACAAACATCCAAGCGGGGTTTGCCGGCTTCGACATCGTCCAGAGTAGCGTCCTGCGCACGGATCCCAACAACGTCGCCTTCCAGGTGGCGACCGGCGCGGTCGAGTCCCGCGGCTTCGAGATGGAGGCCATCGCCAACTTCGCACCGGGCACCAACCTCACCCTCGCCTACACGCACCTCAATTTGCGCTATCTCAGCCAGACCTCGTTCGCGGGTCAGTCCCTCGACGGCAATGCTCTCTCGGGCATTCCGGGGGATACGTTCACCGGCTTCCTGAGCTACCTGTTCCCGTCGAGTTCGGCCTTGCGCGGCCTGACGCTCGGTGGCGGCATCCGCTTCAACGCCAACAGCTTCGCCAACGACGAGAACACGGTCCGGAACCCGACGGTGACGCTGTTCGACGCGCTGATCGCCTACGATTTCGCCGCCATCGACCCGACCTACAAGGGCTTCCGCGCTCAGGTGAACGCGAACAACATCTTCGACCGCGACTACTTCACCTGTCAGGCGGGCTTCTGCTATCGGGGCGCCCCCGCCACCGTCATCGGCAGCCTGATCTACCGGTGGTGATCGTGAAGGACGTCATAGTCGAAGACCAACACCCGCGGATGATGGGCGCGGCCAGGGCGGACAGAGCCCAGTGAGCGCCCCCGTTTCACGTCGCACTGCGGTTGGCCTCCTGGCGACCACCTGGATGACGCTGGGTGGGCATTCGGTCCTCGCCGCTGGTCCCGATGAGCCGGCACGGCTCGCCGGCGCGGTCAGCTTCGACCTGGGAGGCGACGCGGACCGTCCGCCCTGGCGGATCACCCTCTACGTCCCGCCCGGGGCGGCGCCGGTGGACGGTTGGCCCGTCCTCTACCTCCTCGACGGCAACGCGGTGACGGGCACCGCCATCGACATCGAGCGGGTTCAGGCACCGTACCCTGACGCTACGGGAATCGCGTCTCGCTTCGCCGTCGTGGGCATCGGCTACCCAGGCGACGAGGCCCATGATGCCTCGCGCCGCTCATGGGACTACACGCCGCCTCCCGGTCGCTCCTACCCGCCCCACAAGCCCGGGGGGCTGACATTGCGGACGGGGGGCGCCGACGCCTTCCTTCACTTCGTCACGACGACGCTTCGGTCCGCGGTCGCGCAGCGGTGCCTGGTCGATCCATCCCGGCAGGCGCTCTTCGGACATTCCTTCGGCGGCCTGTTCGTCCTCTACGCGCTTACTCAGGCGCCAGCCGCCTTCTCACACTGGATCGCCGCCAGCCCATCCATCTACTGGGAAGACGCTGTGGTGCTTGGAAGCATCGCGGGCTTGGAGAGGGGGCCCCCGAACGGCCCGCAAGTGCTTCTGCTGGCAGGTGCCTACGAGGAAGCACTCGCCCCGTTCCAACAGGACGCTCCAGACCGTGAGGCGCGCCGTGCCCGCCTCGCCTCGACCCGCACCGTTGAACTGACCCGTGAAATGACGGAGCGGTTGAGCCGGATCTCGGGCGTAACAAGCACCTTCAGCCTCATTCCAGGTCGAACCCACATGACCGTCCTGCCCGAAGCACTCAACGCGGCGGTCGCCTTCTTCATGCAAAGATCGGGATAGCCTCACGGAGAAGGTCGAAGGCTTCAGCACGGCCCGGATCATTCATTGAGGTACACAACAGAGTTGCTGATAGTCGCTGCTCCTCGCGAACGTCCGACGTCACGAATTTACGTCCTGTGCGCAGGCCATCACCAACCCAGTCGTAAAGCTCTGCCTCATCCAATGCCTGGAAGCGGACTCTCCCAGGATCCGCAAAGGGTCGTGAGCGGGCGCAAGGGCAACGTCCGCTTTGATGCATTGCAGTCCAGAAGCGGACGTTTGCACCCCACCCAACCCAGCCGTGAATTCGCATCGGTCGGTGTCCATTAACGGGACCCATTGCGAGGCTTCTATCGAGCCTCTGGAAGAGGGCATCTCCTGGCGGGCCTACAAGTAGCTCAAGCCCGGCAACGCCGCCCGACGTTTCAGGCCTACCATCCAACGGCAGGCGAGCCAGAGCGGGGGGGCAAGGGCCGCCGCGACCAGCCAGATCTGCACCGGTGCTCCCGCCTCAATCCGGCCGGTGGGGCCGCCGAGGCCGAGCGCCTGGGCGCCGTCATGGAGAAGCCGCAACAGCCAGAGATGCGCAAGGTAGAAGAATAGCGGCGCGCCGCCGAAGGTGCGCAGCCAGCCGAGGCTTCGCGCCGGCACCGCCTCGAACAAGGCGAGGAGCCCGAGCCCGAGGCCGAGGGTCAGCAGCAGGAAGTCGGCCGAGGGCGGGTACTTGGTCAGGTTCACGAAGGAGAGCGCAGTCATTAGGGTCGTCGCTCCCGTCTGCCACGGCACCGGCTCGCCGTAGCCGTTGAGGCCCCGGAGGATCAGGAAGGCGATGAGCGCCGCGCCGCTCATCGCCAGGAGCTCTTTGCGACGAGGGGCCGGCGCGACCGCTCCGGCGAAGAGCGGCCCTAGGGCGTAGCCTGCCGCGATCACGCCGAACCAGGGCAGCACGGGATAGGAGGTCCGCGCCACGCCCCAGGGCAGTTCGATGAAGCCGCGCTGGTGCAGGATCGACCAGAGGACGTAGCCGGTGTCGCCGGGCTGGAGCACGAATCCGTCGAGCAGGTTGTGGCCGAGCATCACCGCAGCGGCGAAGACGATGAGGGCAGCGCGCGGTATCCAGAGCAGGGCGGCCAGCGCCACCATGCTGAGGCCGATGGCCCAGATCACCTGCAGGTAGAGGATCGGTGGAGCGAGACTGCGGGTCCAGGCGAGGCTGACCAGCGTCACCTCCATGAGGATCAGCAGGAGGCCGCGCTTGAGCAGAAAGGCACTAGCCGCCCCCCGGTCGCCATGCTTCTGCGCATAGAGGCTGGCGGAGAGGCCGGTGAGCAGGATGAAGACAGGCGCGCAGAGATGCGAGGTCAGCCGGGTCATGACGAGGTCGGGAGGCGTGAGGCTGAGGTCCATCGGGTCGCGAACCTGGGCGTGCAGGTAGATGAACTCCCGCACGTGGTCGACGAGCATGAGCAGCATGACGAGGCCGCGTAGGGCGTCGATGGAGACGATGCGGGACCGCGGACCGTGCGCTCCTTCGAAAGTTGCAGGTCTCATCGCGCGCGCTCCGTTCCGATCCGATGCAAGAGCCGGCCGACATCGACTGGTGTCCAGACTGCGCCGCCGCGCGGCTTGCAGATCCCTCGCCGCGTGAGCTCCAGGGCGAGGCACTGGGGCGTCCGCCCGACTACCCCACGCATCGCGTCGATAATCGGCATGAGATCGAGAGCGTAGCGGCGGGCGCGCGCGGACGAGGCCCCGCGTCCGGCATCCCCGCGCCGGACGCGGGCGGCGGAAACGTCATGGGGCTGGGTCGCCACCGGGCTGGCATCCTCGGAGGCTTCGTTCCGGTTCGGGCGCATCATGCAGGCCATCTGGAAAGACGACGGTAGGCCAGCGCGGTCAGGAACAAGGCACCCGCCATGAGACAGCCGAGAGCGACCATCGCCTGATGTTCGGCCGCTACGCGCGGGACGGAGGGCTCGAAAGCCGGCACGGCGTCGTAGGCGGTGAAGTCGAGACGCGCGGGGCAGCCCTCACACACCGGGACTGGATCGAGGGCTTGGGCGAGAATGCGAGGCTCGAAGAACGCACGCAGGTCCCGGCGATAAGCGGCGCCCGACGCCAGGAAGGCGGAATGGCGCTCTGCGTCGGTTCCCGCCGCCATCTCCAGTGCGCGTGCGAGGACCGTCGCGGGTGACAGGATCGCCAAGCGCCGGCTCCAGGCCGCCACCGCCCGGGCATGGTCCCGTGCGGCATCACGGTAGCCCGCCAGCGCTTCGTCGTAGAACGCATCGCGGGCGAGGCGCTTGATCTCGGGCGCTTCTGCCAGCCCCGGCCGGCTCACGGCCTTCGGAACCTTGCCGGTCAGCCAGGCCGCGGTGATCCGCGCGCCTTCCTCCCCGGTGTAGAAGCGGACCTGAGCCTGCCGGCTCGCATCAATGGCCGCGATCCGAGAAGGCGTCGGTGCGAGGACATCGACCACGAGGCCGAGCGTGCTTGGGAGGGCCACCGTGACGCAGGCCCATGCCAGTACGAGAATCGCGAGGGCGCCGACGCCCCCACGCCACAGGCTGGCCACCAGGGCGCAGGCCGACACCCACAAGACGACGTAGGCGGCCAAGGCCGCCGCGAGGAGGGCCAGCGTGCCCGCCCAACCGTTGAGCTCTCCGAGACCGCCTGAGACGATGAGCGCCAGCGCCGTTCCGCCGAGCACAGCCGTGATGGCGATCAGCGCCACGGCCCCGAACTTCGCGCTCGCCACGCGACGCGGCCCGACGGGCTGCGACGCGATCATGCGCAGGATGCCGCTGTCGTGCTCGGAGGAAAGCCGCGTGCCGGCGAGCGCGATGACCGCGAGCGGCACAAGGTAGACCAGCACGAAGGCGAGATCGAACGGGCCGAGCCTGAGCCGGGCCGTCGAGCCGGGCTCGTAGGCGGTATCGTCGAAAACCGTGCTGAAGCCGAAGCTGGCCCGCATGATCGCCGGTTGCACGTCGGACTGACCGGCCGCGAACGCAGCGAGCGGCGTCGGCGGCTTCACCGCGTAGGCGGCCATGAAGTAGGTCATGTAGCCGAAGGCGTCGGTGGGGTCCTGCCAGTAGTTCACCTTGATCGGCGAGGGCTTGGCGTAGCGCTCATGGGCGGCCCTAGCGTCCCGCACGACCCGGTCGGTGTCGGCGGCGGCCTGCGCGAGGGCGGCCCGCTCCGTGGCGACGCGCCCGGCGCCCGTCCACGCCGCCAGGCAGAGCGCCACGAGGAGGGCGGCGAGGATCGCCCAGGTCAGGCGCTCGCGCAGGATCAGGCGCAGTTCGGCGCCGAGCAGGATAGGGAACCGGACGGTTCTCACGGCTTCAACCTCCGGACCAGGGGACGGCACAGGGCCGCCATTAGACCGAGCCAGAGGGCAAGGACGAGGGCCGGAACGCGTGCGTTGGCCAGCGTTGTTGCGAACGGCAATGGCCGGGGGACGAAAGACGGGATCTCCCCCCAGAGATCCGATCCGGCGACGAGGGTGGTTCCGCCGCGCTGGGGATGGTCGCGGATCTCGGCGTTCATGCGTTCGGAGATTCCGCGCCGGTAGGCCTCTGCCGCCCAGACGAAGTGGGCGTGCTGGGCGAAATCGGTGCCCGCCAGCGTCTGCGAGAGGGCCTGCAGGGCGACCCGCGGCGACAGGAGGCCGGCCCAGGCCAAGGCTCTGTCCTGGGCCGCGAGGCTATCGAAGAAGGCACCGAGCTCGCGGTCGTAGACCGCGAAGTTGTGGCTCTCGTTCTCGGACATCATCAGGCCGCGAAGGTCCACGGGCAGTTCGTCGGGATCGCTGACGCCGTAGCGGGCCAGCACCTCGCGCGTACGAACATCGTTCGCCTCGGCGGTGCGATGGCCCCGGAATCCAGCCTCGATCCGGGCTCGGACCTCCCGGTAGGACAGGGCGGGCACGACGGCGTCGACGCCGACGACCGCGAGGCGGGGGGCCGCGACGCAGAGGAGGACCCAGGCCGCGAGCGAAGCGGCGAGCGCACCCCGTGCCGTGCGTGCGACCAACGAGACGAGCATTGCGAGCAGCAGGAACACCGCGCCGTAGGCGAGTTGTGCGGCGATCCAGGTCAACAGGCGTGGAACGAGCTGCCAGCCCGTATGGTCCTGGCTCATCACCGCGAGCGCGCCGATCCCAAGGAGCGGGAGGCCAGCCACCAGGGCGAGGGCGGCAAAAAGTGCCGCGAACCGGGCCGCGAAGAGACGTCCCGGCGGGCCGCCGTTGCCGAGCGCGAGACGCAGCGTGCCTCGCTCGCGGTCAGCCGCGAAGGCGGAGAAGCCCAGCAGGATGGCGGCGAGCGGCACCACGAGCTGGACGATGTCGGCGACGCTGCCTAGGCCGGACCTCGCGAGCGGTCCGGCATCCTGGATGGCGCGGTAGACCGCGTCGTTGAAGACATGCGCCTCGACCCGTACCATCCGGCCCGTATAGGGCTCGGTACCGGGATCGAGCACGGCAAGCGGTGCGGAGGGACGGAACACCCACAGCCCGAAATGGTCGGCCGAATGCGGGTTCTTGGCATCCTGGCCGAGCCAGCGCGCGCGCTCGGCAGCGGCCACCTGAGCGACCTCGCCGGCGTAGCGCGTGGAATCCCGCCAAGCCACGAGGCCTGCGACCGTGAGGAGCAGGACGAGGACGGCACTGATCCAGCGAAGGCGCGCATCTTGGGCGGTGCGCGCGAGTTCGGCCGCGAGCTGCCTCACGCCGCGCTCCCCGCCAGCCGCTCGATGTAGAGCCGCTCCAAGCCGACATGGTCGAGGGTTCTGGGGTCGATCTCCTCGACGATCCGACCACGGCTCAGCACGCCGACGCGCCCGGCCATCTCGCGCACGCGGTAGAGGTCGTGGGTCGCCATCAGGATGGCGGTGCCGCGCTCAGCGGCCGCCCGGACCGTGGTCGAGAAGTCCGCGGCCGCGCTCGGATCGAGGCCCGAGGTTGGTTCGTCGAGGAGCAGGAGCCGGGCACGGCGCGCGAGTGCCACCGCGATGCCGACCTTCTGGCGCATGCCCTTGGAATAGGAGCCGGCGGGACGGTGGTGGACATCCTCGGCGAGGCCTGCCTCCGCGAGGAGCGTGCGGGCGGTCCCCTTGCTCAAGTTGAGGCCGGCCAGCGTCGTGAAGTAGCGCAGGTTCGCCACCCCCGAGAGGCCTGGGTAGAGCGCTACCTGTTCGGGGATGTAAGCTACGTGCCGTCGGGCGCCGATCGGGTCGGCGCCGGCGTCCACACTACAGACCTCGACCGTGCCGGCATCCGCCTTCAGGAAGCCGAGGATTAGGTTGACCGTGGTCGTCTTGCCGGCACCGTTCGGCCCGAGCAAGGCGAAGACCTCGCCGGGGCGGAGCGACAGGTCGAGGCCGTCGAGGGCCTGGCGTTCGCCGAAACGCTTGCTCACCCCCCGGATGGCGAGCACGGCGTCGCCCGCATGGGTCGTGACCTCGGCCATCAGAAGCGCACCGAGATTGTGCCTGTGAAGCGCCGGGGCGCGCCGGGATAGACCCGGAAGACGTTGTTCGAACTCTCGTAGTAGGTCGCGTCGAAGATGTTCTCGACGTTAAGGCCGAAGCGCATGTTCTCGTAGCGGTAATAGGCCAGGGCATCGACCGCGATGTAGGCCGGGAGCACGAAGCCGGAGCCTGCCGCGTCCCCGGCGCGTTCGCCGACGCCGCGCACGCCGCCGCCGAGGCCTAGCCCCTTCCAGGGGCCCGCCTGCACCTCGTGCACGGCAAGCAGGCTGCCCGAGTGGCGCGGGATGTTGATGAGCGGTGCGCCCACGGGAAGCACGTTGTCCTTGGTCACCACCGCGTCGGCATAGACGTAACCCGCCAGAACCTTGATCTCGGGGGTGATCTGGCCGGCGGCGGTCAGTTCTAAGCCCTGGCTGCGCACGCGGCCCGCTGCCAACGAGAAGCCGCTGTTGTTGGGGTCGGCCGTGAGCACGTTCTGCCGCTCGATGCGGAAGGCCGCTGCCGTCAGGCCGAGCGCGCCGCCGAACACATCGAGCTTGGCACCGACTTCGTAGCCGATGCCGGTCTCGGGCTCGAACGGCACGGAGCGAGCTACCGCGAAGGCGTCGGGGCCGATATTGGGCCGGAAGCTGGTGCCGACATTGGTGTAGAGCGAGAGCTCCGGCAGGGGCTGGTAGACGAGGCCGGCGCGCGGTGTCGTCGCCACCCGGGATTGTTCCGTCTGCGTCGCCGTTGTGCGCTCGCGGAAGGATTGCTCGAAGAAGTCGAACCGGACCCCGAGCAGGGCTTTCCACTCCGGACTGAGCGCGATCTGGTCCTGGGCGTAGAGGGCGGTATTGGTGACCCGCTCCAGGTTGTTGCGCCGGATGGTCAGCGGCGGCAGGGCCTGGCCGTAGCGCGGATCGTAGATGTCGAGGCTGTAGGGGCTCTGGCGGAAGTTCGAGCGGTCGTAGACCACGCGGCTGTCGGTGCTCTCCCGCTCGAAGCCGAGAAGCACGGTATGGCCCAGATCACCGGTGGTGAAGCGCCCCACCACCTCGGCCTGGCCGATGGCGGTATCCCAGCGGTAATCGCGAAAGTTCCGGTCGCGCAGAACCGTGCGGTTGTCAGCGGCGAGGCCACGGACCTCCGCCGATTCCCCGACCAGCGAGCCGGTGTTGAAGTGGGTGGCCAGCCGCATCTGCCAATCGGCGTTGAAGCGATGCTCGACGCGCACCTGCATCGTGTCCGAACTCTGATCGGTGCTCTGCCCCGGCTCACCGAGGAAGCGGGAGATTGGCAGGAATCCCAGTTGCTTGTTGATCGCGATCACGCCCCGGTCGAAGACGACGCGGTTGCGCAGGAACTCGGTTTCGACGGTGATTTTCGTGTCCGGCGTGATCTGCCAACTTACGACGGGCGCGACGAGGAGCCGGTCGCCATCGACGAAATCGCGAAAGCTGTTCTGGCGTCCGCCCGCGAAGTTGAAGCGGTAGAGGAGCGTGCCGTCCTCGTTCAGGGCGCCGCCGGCATCCACCGTGCCGCGGAACTGCTCGAACGAGCCCCACAGGCCGCCCATCTCGACGAAGCGCTCGGCGGTCGGCTGCTTGGTGACGAAATTGACGAGGCCGCCCGGGTCGCTGCGCCCGAACAGGCCGCCGCCGGGACCCTTCAGGACCTCGATCCGCTCGACGTTCTGGGTGTCAGGCGGCGGCGGCGAGCCCCGGTTGATCGGGAAGCCGTTACGGTAGAGTTCCGAGGTCGTCGTGCCGCGGATGGCGTAGCTGAACACCGTCAGGCCGCCGAAATTGTTCTGCTGGGCGACACCGGGCGTATAGTTGAAGACCCGGTCGACCCGGGTGGCGGCCAGATCCGTGATGACCTCCCGCGGTGCGACGGTGACGACCTGGGGCACGTCGCGCTGGGGCGTGTCGGTCTTCGTGCTGCTCACAGCCCGGTCGTCCCGGTAACCCGGGGTCGGACCGATCAGGCCGATACCTGAGTTGGGACCAGCACCAGCGACGGCCGGGGCACCTCCGCCAGCCCCTTCCACGGAGAGCTCCTCCAGCGTGACGGCCTCCTGCGCCCGGGCCTCCAAGGAAGGCGCAGCTGCCGAGAGGATTGCGGCAAGCGCGTAGTGCGATCCTCGATGCCCCGACGTCCGACGACGCTTCGCCGGAACGGGCAGGTTCAGGATCGGGGCCTTCGAGGTCGGCAGGTTGGGACAAAAAGGCACCAGTGCGCTCAAGGTTGTCGAGCGACGGCCGAGCGGGTGCCCTCACGGGATCGGCCGCGTCAGCAGCCGAGTCCGCTCATGCGCTCCGCCGGGACACCCCGCCCGAGAGACGTATCGTGGTGCAAGGCAGGTCTCCTGGCTCGCGGGTCATTGCCCTCGCCTCGGCCTTCCCGGTGCGACGCACCAGTGACCATGAACGGAAAGGGCTCGCCGCTGACAGTTGCGGGGGCAGCTTCGGAAGCACTCCTGCGAGCACCCCGAATTCCCTCTTAGCCCGCGAGCCGACGACCCGCAGGAACCTTGACGGTCAGACATTCGCCGGGCGCTGCCGCATAGTCAATCGAGGGAACGCCATTTTCCGCAACATTGTAACATTGCATCGATATGGTTCTGGATGGTTGTGCGTCTTCAGATGATTTGGGACTGTCTGCGGTGTTCAGGAGCGGAGGCTTTGGTCCATCTGCGGTGGGAGGTTAGGCAGCCTGCGCCCAGTGGTGCAACTGGCCGATGCCCGATGGCCTCTACGATAGGGCGCTTAAGGACGTCTTCCGATCGAAAGCAGCCGGACCGCATTCCACCCAACCCAGTCGTAGAGCGGACGGACGGGTCCCGACCCAACCAAGCCGTAGAAGCTCGTCGATGGCAAACTCAAAAGCGGCCATTGAGCCGGTTGTAGGAGGCGTCCAAGCGTTTGGCTGACCGAGCCGTCGACGTAACGATTCGATTTCGTCACGTGGCCAGACGCGATTGGATACATTATCGATAAGATCGCCCAGTCTTCTCAGGCGAACAGAAATGTCTCCCTTTCCCGGTGAATCGGGGCGCCTCGATTACGAGGGCCCTCGCTCTCCCTCCGATCGCCCCGAGCCAGCGCCCGATGCCGAACTTGATCGCGTCCAGCCTGCATGCCACCGCCGAGGGCATTGTCGCGCTGGTGGCGGCCTGTAATCGGCTGCGCCTGCCAGGAACGCAGCACCCCTTTGTGGTTGGCGTCCATGCGCCAATGCGCGAGGAGCTGACCCTGCGGGATCTGCGCGTGACTGGAACGATCCCGGTGGGGCTCGACGGCCGCTACCTCAAGATGGGCGCCAACCCTGCCTGCCCGACAACGCGCGGCCACGACTGGTTCCTGGGCGACGGCATGGTGCACGGTCTCTGCATCGAGGACGGAAAAGCCTTGTGGTACCGCAACCGCTGGATCGGTTCGCGTGCGGCGTCCTCAGCGCTCGGCCGGCCCGCTGCCCCTGGGCCGCGCCGCGGCGACGACACTGTTAACACCAACGTCGTCGCGATCGGCGGCCGCACCTTGGCCGTGGTCGAGGCCGGCAGTTTCCCCGTCGCGCTGTCCGAGGATTTGGAGACGCAGCGCTACGACACGTTCGATGACACCCTCGCTGGCTCCTTCACTGGACATCCGCATCGCGACCCGGCGACCGGTGAGACACATGCCATCGCCTATGACGGCCGCGTCTGGGACAGCGTGCGCCACGTCGTCATCTCGCCCACGGGCCGGGTCGTGCGTGATGTAGCGATTCCGGTCGAGCACGGCCCCTGCATCCACGATTGCGCGATCACGATGCGCTTCGTCGTGGTGCTGGACCTGCCCGTCACCTTTTCGATGCGGGCAGTGCTGGCTGGTCACCGCTTCCCGTTCCGCTGGAATCCCGCCCACCGTGCCCGCGTCGGCCTGCTGCCGCGGTACGGCACGGCCGCCGACATAGTCTGGTGCGCCGTCGATCCGTGCTTCGCCTTCCACGTTGCCAACGCCTACGACGACGCTGATGGGCGCGTGGTCCTCGACGTCGTAGCCTACGAGAGTGTGTTCGCCTCGGCCGCTGGCGGTCTCGACACGCCGGGCCAATTGGAGCGCTGGATCGCCGACCCGGCGACGGAACGGGTCGAGCGGCAGGTGATCGATCCCGCGGCACAGGAGTTTCCCCGGATCGACGAGCGACGCTTCGGGCAATTACACCGCTACGTCTACACGGGCTCAGTCCCGGCAGACGGCAACACCCAACTCATTGGTGCGACGCAACTCTACAAGCACGACCTGACGACGGGGGAGCGGCGCGTGCACGAGTTCGGTCCCGACCGCGTCCCGGGAGAGTTCGTGTTTGTCCCCGCGAGGCCGGAGGCTAGCGAAGACGAGGGCTGGCTCGTCGGGCTCGTCATCGACACGGTGAGCGACTCGACCGACTTCATCATCCTCGACGCTCATGCGTTCGAGGCGGCGCCTATCGCCGCGGTCCACCTCGGGCACCGGATCCCGCCTGGCTTTCACGGAAACTGGTTTCCTCAGCAGAGGGCTGGCTAGGGTCTGGACTCAATCAGCACCAGAAGGCGATGACGGCAGCGAGCGCGACGGCCGAGGCGTAGTTTCGGGCCAGCTTGTCGTAGCGGGTGGCGATGCGACGGAAGTCCTTCAGGCGATTGAAGGTCGCCTCGATGCGCCAGCGTTCGCGGTAGCGGCGTTTGTCGTGGCGGATNCTGGACTCGATCAGCACCAGAAGGCGATGACGGCAGCGAGTGCGACGGCCGAGGCGTAGTTTCGGGCCAGCTTGTCGTAGCGGGTGGCGATGCGACGGAAGTCYTTCAGGCGATTGAAGGTYGCYTCRATSCGCCAGCGCTCGCRGTAGCGGCGYTTGTCGTGGCGGATCTTCCGCTTGCGGCCGCGCTTGCCGGGGATGATCGGCGTGATGCCTTTTTCCCGCAGGTCGGCCCGGAGCCAGTCGGCGTCGTAGCCCTTGTCGGCGGCCAAGCGACGGACCCGA
>NZ_LMNJ01000002.1:0-170012 GCF_001423325.1 Methylobacterium sp. Leaf113 | reverse complement strand
CGTAAGCGCTGTTTTCAGGCCACGGCTTTGAGGGCTGGCATGGCTGGGTAGGCCCATGGCAGCAGGTCGTCGAGACGGCGCTGGGGGTGGCCCTCGACGATGCGGGTGATGACGTCGGCGAGGTAGGCGTGTGGCTCGACGCCTGCGAGCTTGCAGGTCTCGATCAACGAGGCGATCACCGCCCAATGCTGGCCGCCGCCGTCCGAGCCGGCAAAAAGCGCATTCTTGCGGTTCAAGGCCAGGGGTCGGATCGCGCGTTCGACGATGTTGGAGTCGATCTCGACCCGGCCGTCGTTGAGGAACAGGCTCAAGCCGGCCCAGCGCGACAGAGCGTAGCGGATTGCATCGGCGAGTTTGCTCTTGCGGCTGACCAGGCCGAGCTTCTCGCGCAGCCACGGCTCCAGCGCCTCGATCACGGGCCGGCTTCGCTCCTGACGCACGGCACGCCGCTCGTCGGCCGGGCGACCACGGATTTCGGCTTCGATCCGATAGAGTGCGGCGATGCGCGCCAGCGCTTCCGTGGCGATCGGCGAGGCGGGGCCAAGTTCGTAGAAGAGCCGCCGTGCGTGGCTCCAGCAATAGGCCAGCCGGATCGCGCCGCCCTTGGCCAGCACCTCGTAGGCCGCATAGCCATCGACCTGCAGCACGCCTTCAAACCCAGCCAGATGCGCGATCGGCCGGCTTGCGGTGCGGTCGGGGGCGTAGACGTAGGCGACACCGGGTGGATCGGATCCACCCCAGGGCCGGTCGTTACGGGCATAGGCCCAGAGCTGACCGGTCTTGGTGCGCCCGCGCCCGGGATCGAGCACGGGGGCCGTGGTCTCGTCGGCAAACAGCTTGCCCGAGCGCTTCAGCGTCTCCAGCAACCGCTCGTGCACCGGCCGGAGCAGGAAGGCGGCGCGTCCGACCCAGTCGGCGAGCGTCGAACGGTCAAGGACGACACCCTGACGGGCGAAGATCTGCGCCTGGCGATAGAGCGGCAGATTGTCGGCGTATTTGGAGACGAGCACCTGCGCGACCAGCGCGTCGGTGGGCAGGCCGCCCTCGATCAGCCGGAGCGGTGCCGGGGCCTGCACGAACGCGTCCTCGCAGGCCCGGCAGGCGTAGCGCGGCCGGCGGATCACCAACACTCGGAACTGCGCCGGCACCACGTCGAGCCGCTCGGACACGTCCTCGCCAATCTTGTGCAGGGTGCCCGAGCAGCACGGGCAGGCGGTGCCGTCGATGTCGACGAGGGTCTCGACCCGCGGCAGATGAGCTGGGAGCGCCCCGCGGTTGGTGCGACGTTTGCCGACCCGGACCGCCTTCATGGCCGGCTCGGCCTCCTCGGCGGCAAAACCCGCGGCCTCGACCTGCTCGGCCTCTTCCAACCCGAGCAGGAGCTGGTCCTCGGGCAGGCTCTCGGCCCGGCGTCCGAAGCGGTGGCGCTGCATCGCCAAGATGATCTGGCGCAGCCGCTCGTTCTCGGCCTGCGCCTCGACGAGCTGCGCCTTGAGCGTCTCGGGATCGTCGGACAGGCGTGAAGCAGGCTTAGCCACGAAGCGGATTAAAGCATATCCGCCAGAAGCTTACCATCGTAATGGGGCCCGCGCCCTCGACCTTTTTGCTCACCCTGCGACCGCCGGAGCGATGACCGTGCGAGCCGCGTGAACACGCTTCCAGTCGAGCCCTTCGAGCAGGGCCGCGAGCTGCGCTGCCGTGAGGCGTACGACGCCATCCTCGATCTTCGGCCAGCAGAACTGACCGGCCTCCAGGCGCTTGGTCGCCAGAACCACCCCACTCCCGTCCCAGAACAGAAGCTTGGCCCTGTCCGCTCGCTTCGATCGGAACACGTAGACCGTGCCAGAGAACGGATCCGCGCCCATCGCATCCCGCACCAGGGCAGCCAACCCGTCCATGCCCTTGCGGAAGTCCACTGGCCGCGTCGCCATCATCACGCGCACCGCACCGGACGGTCCGATCATACCGTGGCCTTCAGCGCCCGGATCACCGCCGTGATCGTCGCTTCCCGCGCGCCCGCACCGATCCGAACGGTCACGCCAGCCAAGTCCAGCTCGATCTCGGCAGCAGGAGCGTCTCGATGCAAGGCCCGAGGCCGCGACCGTCGTGCCGCCGGAACCGGGACATTATCCTCGACCAGCGCCGGCACGAACGTCAGTGGCAGGGCGACAGGAAGCGAGGCTGCCGAACGCCGGGCCGCGCGAAGCCACGTGAACAGGTGCTGCGGGCTCATCCCATGCCGGCGCGCGATCACCGAGACCACCGCACCGGGGGCGGTCGCCTCAGCCAGGATGCGGTCACGCTCGGCCTCGGACCAGCGCCGACGACTGCCCACGCACGTGACAACCTCAAGCCGGCGGACCGACCGCGGCAACTCAACCATATCCTTAAGCATAGACACAAAACGATCCGAACCAGGGACCGTCAGCCTCCACCATCGTCAGTTCATCAAAAAGGGCGGATCCAGACACCGCTTACNCCATATCCTTAAGCATAGACACAAAACGATCCGAACCAGGGACCGTCAGCCTCCACCATCGTCAGTTCATCAAAAAGGGCGGATCCAGACACCGCTTACCGAAAGGCCGTCATATGCGAGAGTGGTCAAGGCTTAGGACCAGATCTGACTCGGAGCGGTGGTAAAGGATCGTTTCGCTTCGAGGTCTGCGACGAATTCATCCCATACAGTAGGCCCGAGCCGACGCGCACAGAACGAGCCAGCCATCGTTACAAACCCGGTCAGCACCGATGATAGATCGGCGATGTAGCCGTCCAATTGACTGGGTACCGTCGTGCCGTAACCCAGAAACACGGCATCCCTGTAATTGGCCTTACCCCTGTAGCGAATGGCTTCGTGCAGAAAGCTCACGTTACGTACGGCGAGCCGCCGGTCCCGCAACTCGCGGGCGGCGGCTGTGCGGAAATCTGCAACCTTGAGGTCTCGAAAGTCCCTACTGTCGCGAATGGACTCTTCCGTCTTCCACCGCCACCACTTCACGCAACCCGAGAGATAGGCGTGGACGGCTGCTTCAGCTTCGTCGCGATTGACCGGCGCGGCCGATGACAAGGAACGCTTCTCGACGGTCAGCATCTTCATGAGTTCCAGGTCGGCGTCCTTCCGGACCAGCGTAGACACGCGCATCTCAAACGGTGGCATGACGAGATCTCGCTGAGCAATCTGCCCGCTCCACTGGACGGCCGTACCCGTATGGTCATCTTGGAACGATCCGTCCTGCGCGGTCACCATTGCCGAGGCGGCTGCATAGATGCCGTAGTACCAGGCCACAATACCCACTCGTGCGATGTCGGCCTTGTTCTGCACATCTAGCATCGCCCGCAAGGCAGAGCACTGGTGTAGTGCGAAGAGAAGCTGCTCCAGAACAGTGTTCTGCTGATGTTCGGTGAGCTTGATTCTCTGGACCCCGGAGTAAAATGTGCGAGCGCTCGACGCACTCAGCCCATGATAGGTGGTCAGAAGAGCTAAGCCGCGCATCCAATTTATGGTCGACGGTAGAGCAAACAGGGAATCAGGATTCCCTTTTGGCTCCGAGATAGTGCCCGTGTTCGTTATCCGAGTATAGAGTGACATCACCGACCTCAACGCCTCGGCTCACTGTACCATGCCTAAAGCCCTTCGCAGCCCGCAGCCCAAGAGGCACCATACGATCCCGGAAATGCTCCAGAAGCGCTTCCTAGATTCCGACAAACGCATATGGTTTTATGATGAGAGGCGCCCTCATGAGGGCATACAGCGGACAGTCCGAGATAATCTTTTTGTCGAGACGCACGCCTATTCTACTATCGAAGAAGACGGATCCCGTAATGCCGATCAGGAGCTTATTTTCTCAAGACTAGAAGGACGAGCGGACCATTTGTTAGACAAAATCGTGGAAAACGCACGTCGCAACCATACGGCTGATCTTTCCGAAGAGGAGCGAGCGCTCGCGAACGAGTTCCTTATGTTCCAGATGAAGCGGGTGCCCGACTTCTTCAAGCAGGTGGCAGTCGACGCTGAGGGCCAGATCGAGACGTACATCGCCAAGTTCGAGGCTGACGGCGGGAAAATTTCAGAGTCCGAGAAGGCTTCTCTGAGGGACCCGGCGTTTGTGAAGAGGGCTGTACAGAACGCTCGGGTGTATGGAGTCGGACGTCAATCTGATCGCATTCTGTCCGCCTTCGCCGCGAAGGGTCTCACCGTCGCACACATCAGCCCGAATGAAGGAAGCTTCATCCTCGGAAGCCACCCCACGGCAAGGTACGCGGCCCCTGATGGCCGCAAGGATCTAGGGCATCCGGATGTGGAGTTGTGGCTTCCCGTCGCCAGCGACGTGGCTATCACGCTGTATGGCGAGTCAGGTACGGAGAGTCTCGTGAAGCTGAATAATGCGGGGGTCACAAAAATAAACAAGACGATTTTTGATCAGAGTACGGTTGTGGCTTCCGGTGCACGGAGCGTCCTAGATGCCCTTATTGGATCCTGAGGGTAGGCCGAACCCAGTTAAACAAAACCTTCATTGAGCGGCCGGAGATCGGAACCCCGATGGTAAGTGAGAGAACCAAGGTCGACGGGCCCAGCCCGATAGAACAAGTCCGGATCTACGCGAAAAGACAGCGTGAACGATTCCGATTCGATTCCAGCAAAATCGAACGCGCTGAGAATGTCTACGTCGCGTGGATCGACCTGATGGGTGCTGGGAATTTGATGTCGGTTTCGCTTGAAAAACCTGCAAATGCGCTGGTCCGACTACATATGGCCGTTGAACAAGCGACCCATCAACATACGTCCGCCTATACACTGCCTATTAACGACGGTGTATTCATAATATGTCCAAGTACATTTGAAATTCAGACTGTTGTGCAATCAATCATGATTGATCTTGCGGCGATATTCATTTCAACTCCAGACCCTCAAAACAAGTTTCTGCTCCGTGGTGCGATTGCTTACGGTCCAGTTTACCGAGGGGACGCGATCGCCGCAGGCCTCTCGCCCGCTAAACGGGTGAAACATCAACAGACGCTCAGTCGGGTCGCTTTCGGTCCAGCCATCATTCAGGCGTTTCGTAGTGAAAGTAATGCACCTCCTTATGGAATTGCAATACATGAGTCCGCACGTGCCTTTGCTCCTCCAAACAGTTCTCCTTTCCTCATGTCACACTGGCTCTGGTGGATAGCACATGCAGATCTCAAGCAGCCATCTGGAGCGCCGCCGCTATCCGTTTTGAAAGATGTTTTGTGCTCTGATATTCTATCACACTTTAAATGGTTGCGCTCGACGTTGATTATGCATGGTATAACCAACGAGAAAGTATCCCAGTGGGAACAGATGGTGCAGCAGTATTTTCGATATTGGCCGTCCAACAGCTGAGGGCATCCAGGTCGGCGCTCTAGTAGCGGCTGGACCCGCCTAAGGCCAATGAATGAGCGCGATGTGGATGTACTTTTCTGAGCGCACAGTCAGATTCGGCTTAGCACCCCGAGCCGAAGTTGCCGGACGGCTGACGAACGGCTGCTTTGGAGAAGCGCCGATAGCGGTCTGGACGGCTGGGTTGGGTCGATACCGGAAGGTCGCCTTGCTGAAACTGAATTATCCGCTGCCGGGCGGTAGGATGATTTCCGCTCATGATGTCAAGCAGACTTATGCCCCTTCTCTCATGGTGATGTACGGCCGACCACGAGCCGCAGCGGGTCACTCGGGCCACCCTCCAGCAGTACGGCTTGGGCCTCGATCGCGGAGAACCCGGCATGTCGCAGATAGAGGTCGATGAGTCGAGCGTGATCAGCCCCGCTCACGGCGCGCCAAATGGCGACCGCTTTGGTTGGAAAACAACGATTCGAAAAGGTTATGATCAGAGGCGCGCCGGGTACCAGCACACGCGCAACCTCACGCATCACAGCTACAGGGTTCTGCAGGTACTGCACCCCGACGCAGATGAGGGCGGCGTCGATGCTGTCCGTCTCAAGCGGCAGGATTGGATCGGTGTTGAGATCTTGGACGAAATGCTGCGTCAGGCGCGGGTTAGCGACAAGCTCTGAGTTGTTCAGGCCATGCCCGATCACCGCGCTATAGGCGACTTCCGCAGGCAGATGGCTGACCCAACTCGACATCAGATCGAGGACGCGTCCGCCGGGCGGCAGAAGCGTTCGATAAAGGTCGGTGACAGCTTCGATGGCCGGATCGTCGATATGCGTCACGAAGCGCGGCTGTGCGTAGAACAAGGCGTCGGGTGATTGATCCTGCTTGGCAAATGCACCGGGGGGTAATTCGGGGAGTGTGGTCATCGCCATTCCTGTTCACCCGTCACTCTGTCCGACCGACAGACAGATCGTTCGACGGTGCGGAACAACCGGGTTCCTAGCCCCAAGATATTGGGCCCGATCCTCTGCTTTGTCCTGGGGGTGATCGTCGCGCTCTGTCGTCGAGGGACCGTGAGCGATGAGCAACATGCGATCACCCGAGTGCGCGTCGCGCCCTCACCGGGCCTTGGTCACGATCCAGTCAATGATCGCGTCGGCCACCGCGCCGTTGTTCAGCTCCAGCATCATCATGTGCCCGTTGCCGTGAATGCCGTGCTCAGCAAGTGCAAGACGATCTGGCTTCGCACCGGCCTGGGCGAGAAATGCGCTCGTGCAATCGTCCATCGTTGCGCGGAACGAGGCTTCACCGGTGACGATGACGGCTGGCACCTTCGCAAGGTTCGGGAGCTGCCGGGCCGGCTCAGCCTGCAACCAGCAGCGGATCTGCCCCACTCGGGTCGGCTGCTCGGCCTGTACCACAGTTAAGTCGGCTGGCGAGCCCACAGTGGGCTCGAAGCGCAGCGGCAGGCGCGTAATGCCATAGGGCCGGGCTCGGGCCTCACCAACGCGCTCGTACCATTCGTCGCCGCCCTTGAACTTGATATCGAAAAAGGTTGGGCCGTTCGGCTCGACGGCGACGTGCGCCTTCACGAGGTCAGGCCGCTGGTCGGAAACAGCCCAGCCGAACACCCCAGCCTGTGAATGTGTGAGTAGGACCGAGGGGCCGATTTTCTCCAGCAGTGCGATCAGCGCCGGGTTAACCAGTTCCTCGCTCTTCAGCGCACTCGCGATGTAGGGCACCTGCGAGAGATAGAACTGATCGAAGGCGACGTTGCCTTTCACACCCGGGCCGCCCGGCCATTGGGTGTGAAGCATGGCCTGCGGGAACAGTGCGAACCGTTCCTGGCCCGTGAAGATGCTTTCCAGGTCACCCGGTGCGAGTCGGGCGTAGGGGCCGTAGACCTCCGGGTTGTCGCCTGACCGACCTCTGCCGACCTGATCGACGACGTAGACGGCAAAGCCGCGCTCGACGAAGTAATCCACCCATCCACGCCGGCCATCGGGCGTGGCAAGGAAGTTCACCCCAGTCTGGGCAGTACCGTGCACCATCACGACCGGGAAAGGCTGCGTGACATCGACTGGGGCATGGAACTGGACGAACATCTGTCCGGTAGCGAGGTCTTTCCCGCCGACAGTTTCGTACCGACCGCCAACGAAAAAGTAGCCCTCACGTTGGGTCGGTTTGAAGGTCGCCGGTACGTTGGGGGTAACCGGAGCAGGCTCGGTTTGGGCCGTCACTGTGAGCCCGAACAGGGCGCAAACCCCAAGTAGCGCTAACCTCCGCATCGACGTCCTCCCGTGGACGTCTGGCGCGCCCTTTGAAGAGTATCGACGGCGACTGTGCCTTGTGTCCATCCGTGAGGCTCGCGAAGCTCGACCACGCCCGCAGTTTCGATCACCTGCCCGCCAACGGAATTTCGTTAGAAAGCGTCGTTCAGGGCGCAAATCATTGTGGCAAGGTC
Source organism: Methylobacterium sp. Leaf113 (assembly GCF_001423325.1). Classification (NCBI taxonomy): domain Bacteria; kingdom Pseudomonadati; phylum Pseudomonadota; class Alphaproteobacteria; order Hyphomicrobiales; family Methylobacteriaceae; genus Methylobacterium; species Methylobacterium sp. Leaf113. The sequence goes on along the minus strand of NZ_LMNJ01000002.1, from coordinate 162,195 downwards.
GGCTATCGCCAAAGCCATCGCATCGCGCCTGTTAGGGTGGACTATCGCTGAAGCCGCCCTCAGTCCGCTGCCGACGGTACGTACGGGTTCAGCAAGGCGATGTGCGACCGCGTGCGAACCAGGATCGGCAACTCCGGCCAGTCGCGCCAGCGCAAGGTAAATAGGTCGTCGGCCTTGGCCTCGACGACCTCAGCCTCGAACCAACCATCCTCACCACCCCCATGTACCAGGACGGTACTTCCTGCAGTGATCTCGGACCAACTGACGGGTCGCTGCTCGGCGCTTTTCGAAGCTTCACAACCATCGCCTTCCGGCACGGCATCGGCATTAATGGGCGCGGTGTCGTCAGCCGCCGTAATGGCGGGGCCAGCCAATGCGCTCAGGCGCTCGTACAAGCCCTTTTTGACGAACGGCACGAAACCCTTGCCGCTTGCGAACACGCGCCCCAGCGGCAGCTGTGAGGCGATCGAACGATGCTCCTCGGTTTCGACTGCGAGGGTTCGCATGCCCATCAAGTCAGCCGCCTTGGTAGCGAGCGTAGCGTCGGCCTCGGCAAAGGCAGAAGCGTGCGGCTTGCCGTCCTTGTCTCGACCGAAGACAATCAGCGCGAGGCTGACTGCGGCTGTACCGGTTTCGGGCTTCTTCTCCATCGGTGATGACGTGTCGCTCATTTCATGCCCCTAAAATGCGAAAAAGGGCCCCGGATGGGACCCCCTTGCTGGTATCGGCGGATGTTGTTGTAGGCGCTAAACTGTACCGGGGTTCGTGGCATCCAGTGATGCACATGATGGTTCGGCACTTCAGTCATAGCCCCCATGCTGCAGGCAACATTGACCGCCCAAAATCATATTTATAGGAAAATATACTCTTCGTCAACGGCGTGTGATTTCTGCGCTGCGAGGTCTCAGAATATGCCGCCTGATGATCCAGCTATGAGCGCGAGCCAAGGCGATATCGCTTCAAGCGTCACGCTCACCTCAAAGCGATTCGGCATCCTTATCCCCGTTTCTCACAGGCTTGCGACAGGATCATTGACCTAGGAACCCAGATCCTGTGTTCTTGTTATGTTCTCATTAGGAGCAGCACGATGACAGCCTCGCAGATCGCCGAGATCGGAAGAATGACCGAGACCGAGTTGCTCGCTATCGCGTACGTCGAGGCCGCAGACGGCGACCTCGACATGGCCTTGCGGAATGCCCTGGAGGACCGCCTAGTTCTTGAGGAGGAACTCGTAGTCGCCAGGGGGTTAACGTCAACGAATGCCGCTTCGCCTTTTCAAGCGACCGTAACGCCGCGGCCGTGATCCATAAGCATTTGCGTCCAGAGTACCAGCGGCTACCGACCCGCCACTGATCTCTGTGGAGAGCTTCAACCGAAAGCCATCTAAAGCCCTTCATAAATACAGAAATTTTTTTGTGTCATGGGCTTCGAGAGGCAGCGGCTGGTCATGAATTGGGATGAAGAGCGGCGTCGCCTATCTGCGAATTGGCTAAACACAATTGCTTCAGGTGTTGTGACTGCTGGTACCTGTGGATCTTTTCTAGCCTTTGTCTTCGGAACCAACTCGGGCGCAACTGCTGTTCGCGTCATCGGTGTGTGGATCGGAGCACTTGTCGCAGGACTCATAATACATCTGGCTGCTCGTGCGGTACTACCACCGAAAGAGCGCTGATCACGTCAATAGCAAAGCATTCAATCCGTCGCCGGCAATTTCATCGATGATGCATGTGTCAGTTCGTTAACAAGCCACTCCCGCAGCTTCGTCCAGCGACGCTTCGTCTGACCGCTTTTGACGGCCATGCCGATGGCTTTGCGCTGCCCGATCAGCACCACGAGCTGCTTGCCCCGCGTTACGCCTGTGTACAGGAGGTTTCTGGCGAGCATGTTGAAGTGCTGCGTCACAATGGGGATCACCACGGCTGGGTACTCCGAGCCCTGGCTCTTATGGATCGTCGTCGCGAAGGCGGGCACCAGCGTGTCGAGCTCACCGAAAGGGTAGATCACCTCCCTTCCTTCAAAGGTGACGAGTACCGCCCCTTCCTCCTCGTCGATGCCGGTGACCATGCCAAGGTCGCCATTGAAGACGTCTCGGTCGTAGTCGTTCTGCGTCTCCATTACCCGGTCACCCGGCGCAAATCGCCAGCCGAAGCGCTCGACCTGTGCAGGCGGGTTGGGGTTCAGCACGCGCTGGAGTTCATGGTTCAGGTTGCGTGAGCCCAGCAAGCCGCGCAGCATGGGCGTCAGCACCTGCACATCGCGCACGGGATCAAGGCCGAAGGAGCGAGGAATGCGGTTGGTAACGACCTCGATCAGCTTGGCGACGCCGACCTCCGGGTCATCGATCTCGATGAGGTAGAAGTCCGCCTTCTCGCCTGGGCGGGGCCTCTCCGGCATCTGGCCGGAGTTGATCCGGTGCGCGTTGACGATGATCCGGCTCTCAGCCGCCTGCCGGAAGACCTCGGTCAGCCGTGCCACTGGTATCCGCCCGGAGGCGATCACGTCTGCTAGGACCTGCCCTGGTCCGACTGAGGGTAGCTGATCCACATCCCCAACGAGCAGCAGCCCAGCGTGGTCCGGCACCGCCTTCAGCAAGGCATTCATCAGCGGCACGTCCACCATCGAGGTCTCGTCAATGACGAGGAGATCGCAGTCGAGTGGGTTCTCTTCGTTGCGCGAGAAGCCGCCGTGCTTTGGATCAATCTCCAGCAGGCGATGGATGGTTTTCGCCTCCAGACCGGTCTGCTCGGTCATGCGCTTGGCCGCACGCCCTGTAGGGGCAGCGAGCAGCACCTGAGTGCCCTTAGCCCTGAGGATGCGTAGCACCGAATCGAGCGTGCTGGTCTTGCCCACGCCAGGGCCGCCTGTGATCACGCTGAGCTTGGAGCCCAGCATCAGCCGCACGGCCTCGATCTGCGAGGGTGAGAGAGCCTTACCGGTCTTCCCCTCCACCCAGGGCCTAGCCTTGTCGAGGTCGATCTCAGGCCACGGCGGCCTTCCCGACGCACGATCGATCAGGCGCTCGGCAATGATCCGCTCTGAGGAATGCAGCCCCATGAGGAAGATGCAGGTCTCGCCATCCACCGTGTCGGCGACTACGTCCTCACCGCGTAGCTCCAGCGCGATGGCGATGCGGATCAAGTCGGGTGCGACCTCCAGCAGCTTTTGGGCGAGCACGGCGAGGCGCACGGTGGGCAAGCCGCAATGCCCCTCGTCCATGGCAGTCTGGAGCGCGAACGAGACACCGGCTCGCAACCGCTGCGGCGCTTCCTTCTCTAGGCCGAGCTTCATCGCAATAGCATCGGCCGTTCGGAACCCGATGCCGCGAATGTCGCGTGCGAGCCTATAGGGGTCCTCAGTCATGACCTTGATGGAGTCCTGACCATAGGTCTTGAAGATGCGCACAGCCCTGGCGGTGCCCACACCGTGGGCGTGCAGGAAGATCATTATCTCCCGCACCGCCTTCTGCTCGGCCCAACCTTTCACGATCCGCTCGGCCCGCTTTGGTCCAATGCCGCCGACCTCCTTCAGGCGGTCAGGCTCAGCCTCGATGACCTCGAAGGTATTCTCTCCAAACAACGCCACGATGCGCTTGGCCATGGCTGGACCGATGCCACGCATGTAGCCGGATGCGAGGTACTTCTCGATGCCATCAACCCCAGTCGGTGGGGTCGCCTTGAGGGTGTCGGCCTTGAACTGCAGTCCGTGTTGTCGGTCCGAAAACCAGATGCCGGTTGCGGTGATCCATTCGCCTGCACCGATGGCAGGGGCATGCCCAATCACAGGCACGAGGTCGCGCTTGCCTCGGGCCTGAACCTTCAGGACACAGAAGCCGGTCTCGCTATTATGGAAGGTGACACGCTCCACCGTGCCCGCAAGCGTCTCTGACGGCGTGCCTCGCTCGAATTGTTTTTGCCCCGGCCTGGGGTTCATATCGTGGCTCCGGGTCGTCCGACACACACCACCCACGGCGCGGGTCAGCTTACCAGAGATCTATGTACTGATGTGCCGGATTGCTTCTATCCGAAGTTAGCGTTCAGACATGACGGCGCTGGGGCAGATCTAACGATGAGATCCGCTCCAGCTACACATCCTCAGGCCGGGGTGGCTTGAGCACCCTTCCGACGCTTGGCAGATTTGGGAGCTTCTGCTGACTTGTCGGCCGCTACTTTTTTGCGAGCAGGCTTGGGTTTGGAGGCGCTCGACACCGTCTCGTCAGCCGCGACATCCTTCGCCGCAGCCTTGCGACGCTGCTGACCGAGGCCGAGTGAGCGCGCCAACTCGGACCGCTGCGCTGAGTAGCTTGCGGAGGTCATCGGGTAGTCAGCAGGCAACCCGTGCTTTGCACGATAAGCCTCGGGCGTCAGACCACGAAGGGTAAGGTGACGGCGAAGGGTCTTATAGGGCTTGCCATCCTCGAAGCTGATGAGAGCGTCCGGCGTGACCGATTTTTTAATCTGCGCTGGGGTCTGCTTTTCGACCTTGGCGTCGTCGGTTTTAACCGCACCATTCGAGAGGCCGGCCAACGCGGTGTGAACGCCCGCGATTAGCGACGGCAGCTCAGAGATGGGAATTGAATTGTTAGACACATAAGCCGCCACGATGTCGGCTGCGAGTTCGAGATAAGCGGTCGAGATTGTTTCTGCATTTTCGGACATGAGAGTGCCTTTCTTCAAGCCTCTCTTCCGCAACTAGCTGACAGCTCGATAAACGCAAGCAGCGGCGGCAATTGATCTACAGAAATGAGAGGCGCTCACCGCACCCAAGCCATTTATTTTACCCTAAACACGATGCGGTCGCACGTGCTGTAGGCTGGGCAGTAGATCTGATCACAGCGCTGCCGATCGTCAATTTTGTTGCCGTTGCAGATGCCGTAGCCGCCCTCAGCACAGAAGGCCCAAATCGCAGCCTGCACGAAGCGCGAGAAATTGACGGGGTGGGCGGCGTTGAACTCGCGAGCATCGATGCGCCGGGCAAGGCCGCCAATGACGCTGGCGCACCCTGCAGGGCCATAACAGGCCGGACCGTAGGGGTGCTCGCACTCGAGCCGCCTGAGTATGCCGGTTCGATGCAGGAAGGCATGAACCAGCGAGTCGATCGCTATCATAGCGGCCCCGGTCGCAACCCAGCGTTCCCGACTAGGGTCGGCCCCAAGCAGCAGATCGGCCAGGAGCATCGACCAAACCTTCGGCCCCACCCCGTGAACTTCGCTTAGCGGGCTCAGGACGGCATCTTTCATAACGGCGGCACGGTCGGTCATCCCGAAACCCGGATCAGCATCAGCGAGCCTCCTATCGATCCATCCAACAAGGTCGCCGTGACAGGCATCTCGAATGAACAAGGCAAGCGAGTATGCAGCCTGGTTCAAGGTGCCCTTCCTCAACGGCAAAGCTGGCAGCGGACAGGAAGGCAGAAGATGAGGCTCGGCGCAGGTCCGTGCACTCTTCTGGTAGCCGCACCCCCTAAACTGCCAGTGCCCCTGCAGGTGGCTGCACGCAGGTCTTGTACGTAGACCTTCGCGAACACCTTCCCAGGTCGCTAACCCATGCTGGGCAGTGAAAGCGAACGCCACGCGATCCGAGATACCCTGCAGACCCACAAGGCTCATGACCCAATCATAAATCGGACCATTATCGTGGCGGCTAATGGCGTTCGAGACGCCATTACGAGCGAATCCATCTCGCAGACCGGCTAGGAAGGTCGTAGGAGCGAGCACCAGAGCGGGTCGAACCACGCTTAGTGCATGCAGCCAAGGGCCTTCAGTTTCGTCTTTCAAATCGAACACCTGGCTGCTGAAAAGCAGGTGGTAGCTCAGGGTTAATAAGCGGCGTCAACTCATCTAAATCAGTCCCAACAGTCATGCGTCTAATTGAGCGTTGACAGCACGGCACCATCTGCACAGCCATGCATGGCTGAAAGGCCAGTGCGTGACAGCTGTGACAGCAAAATTCATTAAGCCACAAAGGCATTCATCACCCTGGGGTTTTAATATAATTTGCTGCAACAGCTGCCACCAACCAATGGCCGGCCTACCTTGGGCAATCAGCCATCGAGACGTAGCTTCATCCCCTCCCAGACGCTGCCGGTGCGCTTTCGAGAATGTCTCAAATTCAGCCGCAGAAGTGCGGCCTTGAAGCCCTTGTCAGAGAGAATTGTCTCGCCGTGTTTCTCGCACCAGCGTTTGTAACGAGCGTAGACGTCACTCGCGGCTACAAAGTTCGCATGGTCTTGGATCAGTTCGTCGCCTAAGAACTTTGGCACATGATCGGCCTTCGCCATCCAGACATTGTTCGCCGCAACGATTGCTTCCGGCTTTCCAAGGCCCTCACGCTGCCAAGCTAAGCATCCCCTCACGGCCCATGCTAGAATACCAGAATACTCGAGCTTGAGCTTAGCTGTGAGATCGGGATCGCGCTCGTTTTCAGAAACGATCACGTTGAATGGAATCACCCTGACCCGCGCCCAGAATGCCGAGGCGGTTCCCCGCACCCCGGGCAAATCATTCGCAACGAACCACAGCTTAAACTCCGGTTGAAACTCGAAAAAATTTTGGCGCATGTAGCGGGCAGTGATTGGCTCACCACCTGTCATTGCCTTGAGTCGTGCCTCGTCGAGGGGGCGGTTCCAGTTCGCCTCTATCGCAGTCACCATCCGAGCGCCTGCCATTCGGGCTAAGTCGGCTGGAATCCCGTTGTCATACTGCTTTGCAAGGAGCGTTTCCGTGAGCGTGTGAAGGCCGTAGTCACCCAGCAGGTCGCGGAAGAGATTGACCAGAGTCGATTTGCCAGTTCGACCGGCTCCATAAGGGAAGAAGAAAACCTGCTCTGTGATGACGCCAGTTAAAGTAAGACCCAGCGCCTTTTGAACGTATGTTATTAGTTCTACGTCAGCACCGAGCGCTTGATCGAGAAATTCTTCGAAGCGAGGGCATTTTTCGCCCGCATCGAATTTAATAGGAACGATTTTCGTGACGAAATCGAACGGGTCGTGAGCTTTTAATAAGCCAGTGCGAAGGTCAATGGTGCCATTATCGACGTTTAACTGCAGAGGATCGGAGTCAAATTCCTTATCCTCGCGCATGAGGAGCGGCTTAGCTAGATCTAGCATTCGGTCAAGTGCGTTTCTGGATAAAGAAAACTTTGAAAAGCGTGTACGTAACGCACGCGCTTCATCTCGATCAAGATAACTTGCTTCAGCTGCAATGCGCCTCGCAGTCTCCTCAGAGAATCTCACCCGCTCCAGCCGAGTATCATGGTTCCAGCGCTTGCCATCGAACACAAGAAATCCTCGACCTGGCGTGTACACAAGGCGATGCTTGAACCGCTTTGCAAGACGCTGAGCATTGTCGGCATCGGTTTCACCTAGCGCTGCAAGTTCTTTGATATACAGATCCTCATCTTTTGGTGGGGAGGAGTCGAACGACAAAGCCGTGTCAGCTTGAACAGGACCTCGAGGATTGCTTTTCCCAGCTTCGATTCCGCTCCATATCGTTGCTGTGGCTTCGTCGCGAGCAAGCCCGATTGATAGGCTCACGTGTGTAAGCGCTGTACGCACCCCGTCCTCACTTAAGCAGTCGGAAGCAATCAGCTGCCCAAGCCGAAAAGCGGAGCGATTTAGTGCATCGTTACGCGTACCTGGTTGCGCCTGACGAAGTTTATAGAGCTCATCACAGAGCGCAGCTTCACCGTAAGAGCCGGGCGACTTTGCGCTTGCTGCTCCGCAGCCTCGGGAGCGATCCGGTTGGCAGTTTATCAGCTCCAGCAGGTACCCCGGAGCATCAGCGACAATTAAGCGTTGTCTTCGCCCTTGTAGTCCGCGTACGCGATATCGAGTGCCCAGATGGTGCAAACTACCAGCGGCAACTACATATCCGCGCTCGCCTCTTATATCGATCCCGTTCCCAATTTTTCTGACAGAATTTCTAATCTCATTAGTGCCCAGTCGAAAGTAATAATGCCTTCCATTTCCTGTATTTGCGGCTGAGCTTTTCGGCAAAGCTTGTTTGTCTTTCGTAATTTTTCTTAAGGTCTTAAACCCTTCGATGCCGTCAACATCTAATACGAATAAATCTGAGATCTTGCCTGTCGCAACACCTATATTGGCGTTCGGCCACATCTCCCACCAGGAAGAAATTGTTTGAAGATCTTTCGTAGCCTCGTGGACACCGCGTTTGAGTCTAGGATGCTTTCCCGAACGATCGCAGGTCACGCTCCCGCAGGAGCATCCACTGTCAGTCGGCTCGTAAAGGGGAAGCACAGCAAAGCCAGCGTTGGCATACAGAAGCGCTTGATGTTTGATTGGATTTATAACGTTTATTGGCATGACTCAAGATCCCACTTAGTAGGTTGTACCCAATTGGACATATACGACGACTATCCGACGCGTTGCGCCGACTTCTAGAACCGGGTTGGGCTAGTTTCTATTGTTCGGATTATAGCAGCGGTAAACCCTACTGCTTACCCGAAAGGAACAGCATTGCTCCCGCCTCTGTACATCCGCATCTTTGCAAAATGCTCAGATCTATTTCCGGAAATACTTCGATCAGCGACGAGTAGGCGCGGAATGCTGAACAGATGACTGATTGTTGTGAATATGTGTAGGGGCACCGTTCACACGTAACGATGCCTGCCCGAGTTGAACGTGCACCAAACAACTTTTACCGGTTTCAGGAACCTCAATGCTCACGCTGACGTCCATTCCTGTCGATTTGCCGGTGGGCATGACATCGTGTGTGATGGTGGAAGCTGCTTGAGGCCGCGGGATTCGAGGCCGATGTAACCGCTGTAAACTTTGTTCCGGTTGGCGGTCCGGTTCATCATCCATAGGAGCCGCCCCGGTTGCCACACCCCACCAAGCTTCGGTTGCTGCAATCACTGCGTCAGGCGGATCTAGCTTCCACCCTCGTTGCACCACTTGGCGTAAGCCTCTCAGCGCCCGATTCAAGACGCCGGAACGTTCGGATGCGTAGATACGGGCAAACAGGGTAGGGTCAGCTTCATGCTTCGTGAAGCTTCGACCGAACGGGATCACAGTTAGGCGACGCCGAAACCCATATGAAGTGTCGCGGAGGTGCGGAATCCGATTGCATAATAAAAGAGGCACGGTCCGGACCTCGAACTCAAAGGCATCGCGGTACTTCGGCTCGCCTGTCACGATCTTGGCTTCACTGATTGTTTTCAGCAGACCGTCAGGAAGCGTCGTACCAACTGCCACATCATCGTCGAGAAACAGAACCTTGTCAGCGAGATGGCTCATCATGAACGGATTACCAGCCAGCTTTCCAACCGGCATGGCTGCTACGCGATCACGGCCAAGAAGGCGGATAAGCATACCTGCAAGAGCGCTCTTTCCATCATTACCCGCACCCCAACCAACGAAAATGCGAGCATCGAGACGCGCCGGTTGAAGAACGTAACCGGTGAACTCGTCCCAGAACGCGGCAAGGGATGTCGGGTTTTCAGAGGCTGAGAAGATCTCGATCAGCGCGCGATCATAGAGTGGGCAGGTCGCCGCTGGATCGTAGACTACGTCGAGGCAGTAGCGGAGTCCTGAGGTTGGGCTGTGCGCCCGAAGCTCCACCGAGCCGTTCTCCCCAATCCACAGCTCCCCATTCGCGACGTTGATTATCGGTAGCGGCTCGTTGAGACGAGAGAGGTCGGGACTAGTTGCTCGGTGCATCTTCAAGAGGTCGATGACCTCGCGGATTGATGAGCGTGTGCGTTGGCCTCCCCACTTCGCTGCAGCGGGCAGATGGTGAAGGATCACTCCGCCGAGTTGGGCATCTGACAGCAGGGTCCATTGCGTTCCGGTGAAATAGCGAAATACGCCATCGGTATAGGTGAGGTAAGAGCCCCCTTTGTAAACCTTGCGGAGTACGTCCCGCATGAGGGCGACTAAGTCATCAGCCAGCGAGAAATGGGCAGTCGGGGTAAGATGAGGAAGCATGGCTACTTCACTCCCTGCTTTACCAGATTTTGAATCTCGCTTTGCCTCCAGGCAGTCATACGTGGACCGAGTTTGATCGGCTGAGGGTATATTCCTTTTTTTACTCCTGCCCACCAGCTGCTCGCGCTCACCGGGATCGGTCCGTCGGGATGGATTATTTGGCGAAGTCGGAGCGCTACATCGCCCTCAATACCTGTGCTCATGATGTCCTTCCGGTTCTAGTGGAATGACATCGCATTTAAGCGGACACGCTCGGCCGGTCGAGGATGTTGCTGTAAACAACATATGTTTCCACGTCGGACATATGTTCGTACGCGCAACATGTGTTTAGGAGCAGGGGACAAAGCCGGAGTTTGAAAGGTTGAGCAGGCATGGATGCTCTCGTGCCCGACGACCTCTGGCCGGTGATCTCACCGCTTCTGCCGCCCGAACCGGAGAAGCTGAAGGGCGGTCATCCGTGCTCCTCGGATCGCTCCGCGTTGGCCGGCATCATCCTGTTTCTACGCACAGGCATGCAGTGGAAGCACGTGCCCGGGAAACCCCTTGGCTGCACCGGCAAGACGAGCTCGCGGCGGCTTGGGGAGTGGCAGGCGGCGGGCGTATGGGCGAACCTGCATCGCGTGCTGCCGGAACAGCTTCAGGACGCGAACGCCTTGAACTGGTCACGGGCCGCTCTCGACATCGCCAGCGTGCCAGCCAAAAAAGGGGTGCAGCGAACAGCCCAAACCCAACCGACCGCGGCAAGCCCGGCACCAACCGTCACCTCATCCTGGACGCCCATGGGATATCACTTGGCCTAACTATGAAGGGGGCCAACTGCCACGATAGCCGCCCACAGGCTGCAAACCTCGACGCGGTGCCGGGCCTACGGATAGGCCGCCGCGGTCGCCCGCGTCGGAGGCCGGACAAACTGCACGCCGGAGAAGAGACTTTCTATTATTTAAATTAAATAAATTAGTTAAATATCGCGCAATCGAACATCGAAAGCATCTCTGACAATCTGTGTCTCTTCTCCGAATTCTGGCGGATCTATAAGGATCGGATCTATATTAGGCAAAAATTGGATTTGGTCGGCACTGCTTTCACGATAGTACATAGGTTCAATTATTGTATTGGCTGCATACACTGCTCGACCTAACCACGCCAACAAAACTGCTCCATGCTCCTTGAAGCTTATGTTTCCTTTACAAATCATCTGTAGAAAACTTTCATTTCCAATCGCTATAGAACTTGCTGCGTAAATCAGAGCAGCACTCCGAATATATGGTGCAGCTTTTTTTCTGCAGTTTACTGGATCAACGGTTTTTCGTGGCCTGTTATCCCGTAAAATTGGGTTGATACTAGTTCTACTTTCAATTTTTTTCAATAATCTCGATACTGCTACGCCCGATCTGGTGACGCCTGCTACTCTGAAACCAGCTGTATTTTGCAAGTACAGCGCATGATAATGACAGACGCGTACCATTTCTACTTCGAAGCCAATATTTTTGGAGGCAAAGCTAACGGCCTGCTGAAGTAAGTCTGGTGACCGCACATGTAAGATACGGTTCAACCCGCCCATGGGATAATAGAAGTCGCGGTAGAAATCGATACCAGGGCCACTGAGTCGCGCGACTATATCTGCAAGTAATGCGTCCTGTGGGAGTTGCGCCTTCCGATCTTCCTCAAGTTCAGCCATTCGTGAAATGCCCGCCAGGACCATGGCATCTTCAATGAGATGAACAGCGTATGGACACACCGTCCAGACGCACAATCCGGCGAACAGGATGTCCTTCAAAGCAAAGTAGGTCGGGTCAGGCTCGAGCAGGCGCTCTATCACCATCTTTGGATTGAAGTGGCCGAACGCATAATCGGAGAGCCTCGGCGTCTCCTCCTTGAGTGAAGAGCGAGCTTCAAGACCCGCCACCATCGTGCGCCAGGTGCCTGCGAGTTCTCGACTCCGGGATGAGGTTCTTTTCATCTAACCTCGTTTTCGTGGTCCGAAGGGTCCGAATCGCATCCCCGTTTTTGGAGATCGAACTCACAAGGAATTGCTTCGTATCATAAAAAATTTGCTGGAGTCGTTCATCTCCGTCCAGCCTCATGCAGGCTCGTCAACGGGACACGAACAGGACACAGGACATGTGGGAATGATGTAAGTGCTTGATATCGCTGGCGCGCCCTACGGGAATCGAACCCGTGTTTTCGCCGTGAAAGGGCGACGTCCTGGACCGCTAGACGAAGGGCGCTGCTGCGGTGAGCGGTTCTATAGGCGGCTTCGGCCGCGGGGGCAACGGGGGAGGCGACGCTAGTTTGCCGCTTGACGAAAACGGCCCCGGCCGGTTTGTCGAACCCCAGACGCGGCGCGCCTGTTTCAGGGGCGGCCGGAAAGCGGATCGACACCCCATGACGACGCGACGCGACGGCCCGCCGGGCCCGAGGACGAACAAGCCCGGCTTCTCGCGAGGCCCCTTCCGGCGTGGTCCCCCGCAGAACCAGCGCGGCGCCGCCAGCGTGGCGGCGGCGTCGGGCGACCACGTGGTGCTCTACGGCTGGCATCCGGTGGCGCAGGCGCTGGCCAATGAGGGGCGCAAGCTCCACCGTCTGCTCGCCACCGAGAACGCCATGACGCGGCTCGCCGAGGAGATCGGTCCCCTGCGGATCGATCCCGAGATGGTGCGGCCGAGCGCCATCAACGCCCTGCTCGGGCCGGACGCGGTACACCAGGGCCTGTACCTGGAGGCCGACCCGCTGCCGGGGCCGGACCTCGACGAACTCGGCGACGATGTGCTGCTGCTCGCCCTCGACCAGATCACCGATCCGCACAATGTCGGCGCCATCGTCCGCACCGCCGCCGCCTTCGGCGTGGCCGGCATCATCACCACGGCCCGGCACTCGCCCAACGCCACCGGCGTCCTGGCCAAATCCGCCTCGGGCGGGCTGGAGCACGTGCCGCTCATCGTGGTGCGCAACCTGTCGGACGCGCTGGTCGACCTCGGCAAGCGCGGCTTCACCCGGATCGGCCTCGATTCCGACGCCGAGACCGCCCTCGACAGCATCGGCCCCAAGCGGCCGGCGGTGATCGTGCTGGGGGCCGAGGGCAAGGGCCTGCGCCAGCGCACCCGCGACAATTGCGACGTGCTCGCGCGCATTCCGTTCAGCGGCGAAATCCGCAGCATCAACGTGTCGAACGCGGCCGCCATCACGCTCTACGCCCTGAGCCCGCGCGAGGCCTGACGCCCACCCGGGGCGCCCGGCCTCAGCGCCAGAACGGCTTGACGTCGAGCAGCTCGGCATGGGCCGCGGCGGCGGCCTTCAACAGGGCCTTGGCGCCGGCCTCGTTGTCGCCGGCGGCGAGGCCGGCCGCGAACACGGTCTCGCCGGGGATCTCCGACGGATCGGGGCCGGTGACCAGGCTGGACAGCACCATGTGGGCGGTGGCCTGGTCGTTCAGGGTGCCGAGGTGGTCCTGCAGGTCCGAGAGCGTCGAGACGAAGGCCTTGTGCCGCTTGTGGGCCTTCTTGCCGGCATAGAGGCTGCCGAAGAACTCGGCCCCGTAGCGCAGCTTCTTGGCCTCGATCCGTACCCGGTGCCGCTCCTCGGCCTCCAGGCGGGCGAGATGGCGGCCGCGCTTGCGGATGCGCCGCAGAACCTTGTCGAGGACCGTGGCGGCGAAGTCGCGGGCGGGCGCCTGCGGGTCGACGCCCTCCGGGACGGCTCCCTCCCGGCCGGCTCCCTCCGCCGCCGCATCCTCTGCCGCCTCGGCCTCGCGCCGGGTGCGCCAGGCCCCCGTCTCGAGCCAGGCGGCGATATCCAGGATGAGGCTGCGCCATTCCTGCGCCTCGAGGGTCGCGATCACGCCGTCATGGGCGCGGTCGCGCTCCGCCTCGAGGCGCCGGCGCAGGTCGTCCAGGCCAGCCTCGTCCGGGCGCCGGGCCATCTCGGCCGGCAGGGTCTCGGCCAGGAAGACGTCGAGGTTGCGGGCATGTCCGAACGGCTCGGAGATGCGCTTGATCTCCTCGCGCAGGGTCGCGGCCACCGGGTCGTTCGCCAGCATCGGCTTGAACAGGGTGAAGGCGGAGCGCAGGCGGCGCAGGGCGACGCGCAGCTGGTGCAGGGCCTCCACGTGCCGGTTGTGGAGGAAGACGTCCTCGTTGCGGCGCAGATGCGCGAGGCAGGCCTGCGCGATGGCCTGGAAGGCCTCACCCGTGGTGGCCTCCGGGGACAGCCGCACCGGCCGCGCCTTGCTCGGCCGCCGCAGGGTGCCGTCGAGGAGGCTGAAGCCGCGGGCCGACTTGCTGAGGGCGCCGAGGCGCAGCGGCACCGTCTCGGCCAGGGCTTGGGCCAGGGTGAACAGGTCGTCGGGGCGTCCCTCGATCAGTTCGAGTTCCAGCTCCCACAGGGGAGCGTCGCCGTTCCGGGTCTCGATCCGGCCCTCGTCGAATGCGGCCTCGATGCGCGAAGCCCCGTAGCGCACGATGCGGGTGCGCCGCTCGACGCGGGTGACGAAGGCGGGCGCGAGGTGGGCGTCGGAGGCGGCCTCCAGCACGGCGGGCACCGGCGTGTCGCCGAGAACCGCGAGATCCGGAGCTTCGTCCGCGACGGGCATCTCCCACTCGGCCCGGTCGAACAGCCCCGCTCCCGCCGAGGCGGCCTTCACGGTCTGGACGAATCGGTCGCCGTCGCGGCGCACGCGCAGGGTCAGGCCGGCGGCACGTAGGTCGCCCTCGGCCGTGTCGAAATAGGTCGAGGTGAGGAGAGCGGTCGCCGAGCGCGGCGCATCCTGGTCCGACGCGGCATCCTGAGGCGAATCCTGGAGGAACGGGTGCCGGCTCAGTTCGGCGAGGTCGCCCGCCTCGCACTGCAGCTTCAGCTCGATTTCCTGCGGCACATCCGATTCCTGCGGCACACCCATGACTCGTCCTATGTCTCGACCGAGATCCGGCGCGGATCGAATCCGTCGCCCGCGACGGACCGCTCGGCTCCTGCGTCCGGGCACAAACCCGGTCCAGCGCAACCGTTCCGCGCGCGACCTGAGTCGCATCCCCTCCACGTCTATGGCGCAGAGCGCCCCGGAAGGGCGACCGAAATCGTCACGAATTTCGTTCGCCCCCGGGATGTTGTGGTGTAGCGGGAAGCAACGGCCCGGAGGCCGGCGGGATGTCAGTGCGTTGGATGGGGTGATGAATCGGGACCGGCTGAGGGCCGACCGCCTGCTGGTCGAGCGGGGTGTGTTCGAGAGCCGGGCCCGGGCCCAGGCCGCCATCGCAGCCGGACTGGTGCGGGCGGACGACCAGCCGGTGGCGCGGGCTTCGGACCTGCTCGACCGCGACGCGCGGCTCGAGGCGACCGCCCCGCACCCCTTCGTTTCCCGCGGTGGCGTGAAGCTCGTCGCCGCCCTCGACGCCTTCGGGCTCGATCCGGCCGGCCGGGTCTGCCTCGATGTCGGCGCCTCCACGGGGGGCTTTACCGACGCGCTGCTGCGCGCCGGGGCCTCGCACGTCTACGCCGTCGATGTCGGGCGCGACCAGTTGCACGCGTCGCTGCGGACCGACCCGCGCGTCACCAGCCTGGAGGGCGTCGATATCCGCGCCCTCGACCGGACGTCGATCCCGCGCGCGCCCGAATTCTGTACGATCGATGTCAGCTTCATTTCCCTGCGCCTCGTGCTGCCGGCGATCCTGCCGCTGCTCGCCCCCGGCGCGGCGCTCGCAGCGCTGATCAAGCCGCAATTCGAGGCCGGTCGGGCGCGGGTCGGGCGCGGCGGGATCGTACGCGATCCGGCCATCCACGACGCCGTCTGCGCCGAGATCCAGGCCGTACTCGCCGCCGCCGGGATGCGTGTGCTGGGGCTGATCCCGTCCCCCGTCACCGGCGGCGACGGCAACCGCGAGTTCCTGATCGGGGCGAGACTGGGTCCGGAACCGCGCACTTCGAAGCGCCTGACTTCGGAAAACCCGGATTCGGAAAACCCGGCCTCGGACCCTCCGACCTTGAGACCCTTGGACCCAACTGCATGACCGAGTCCCCCGTGGAAACCCTCGAGATCCGCCGCCTCGGCGCGCGCGGCGACGGCCTGGCCGAGGACGGCACCGCCGTTGCCCTGGCCCTGCCGGGCGAGCGGGTCACGATCCGACGCGCCGGCACGCGCGGCGTCCTGGTGGCGGTGGAGCAGGCCTCGCCCGACCGGATCGCGCCGTTCTGCCCGTATTTCGGTGCCTGCGGCGGCTGCGCCGTCCAGCACCTGGCACCCGAGCCCTATCACGCCTGGAAGCGGGGGCATCTTCTCCAGGCCCTGTCGCAGGCGGGGCTGGCTGTCGCGCCGGAGCCGGTGGTCGACGCGCGGGGCGAGGGCCGGCGCCGCCTGACCCTGCATGTCCGCGCCGTCGAGGGGGCCGCCCAGGCCGGCCTCATGGCCGCCCGCAGCCACGACCTCGTCGCCATCGATCACTGCCCGATCACCGTCCCGGCCCTGCACCGGGCCCCGGCGGTCGCCATCGCCCTCAGCGCGCCGCTCGGCCACGGCCGCAAGCCCCTCGACGTCGCCTTCACCGCCACCGAAGCCGGCCTCGACGTGGATATCCGGGGCCACGGCCCGGCCGCCGAGGGGGTGCGCGCGGCCCTGGTGCGCCTCGCCGACGACCTCGATCTCGCGCGCCTGTCCCTGCACGGGGAGGTGCTGGTGGAACGCCGCGCGCCGGCGGTCGCCAGCGCGGGCCTGCGGCTGGTGCCGCCGGCGGGCGGCTTTCTCCAGGCCACGCAGGCGGGCGAGGCGGTCCTGACCGAAGCGGTGATCGCCGCCCTCGACAAGAAGACCAAGCGGGTGGTCGACCTGTTCTCCGGCAGCGGCCCCTTCAGCCTCGCCATGGCCCGGACCCGCGACGTCCACGCGGTCGAGGGCGATGCCGCCGCGCTGGCGAGCCTCGACCGGGCGGTCCGGGCGGTGCCGGGCCTGCGCCAGGTGACCACCGAGCGCCGCGACCTCTTCCGCCGTCCGCTGCTGCCCCTCGAACTCGACGCCTACGACGCGGCGGTGTTCGATCCGCCCCGCGCCGGAGCCGGTGCCCAGGCGGCCCGCCTCGCCGAATCGAAGGTGCCGCTGGTCATCGGCGTGGCCTGCGACGTCGGCACCTTCGCACGCGACGCCGCCACCCTGGTGGCGGGCGGCTACACCCTGGAGCGGGTCACCCCCGTCGATCAGTTCGCCTATTCCGGCCATCTCGAGGTGGTGGGGGTGTTCCGGCGTCCGCGTCCGCCGCGCAAGCGCCTGTGACATTCGCGGCCGGAGGCATCGGCGCGTGCGCGCTCGACAAGCCGCCGCTGGCCCTTAGATGGACGGACATGCGCGCCCCCATCTCCGCCTTCCTCCTCGTCCTCGTGCCCGCCCTGTTCCTGGCCGACCCCGCCGCGGCTGATTCCTGCGGCGACCTCATCGACCGGGTCGTGGCCGAGACCCAGGCGCGCCTGGTGAACCGGACGACGGATTTCGCCGAACTCGGCGCCGCCGACGGCATCGGCATGACCCTGGCGTGCGGCGACCTCTCGGCCACCGGCGTGCAGTACAAGGGCACGCCGCTGCCGGCCGGCTATTTCGCGCTGGTCGGACGGGCGGGACATGCCGTGACGGGGCTGGGCGCTGATTCGATCGCAGCAGCGGCCACCAAGGCCCACGAGGCGGCCACGACGACGCGCCACAGCAAGATCGACCTCGGGGCGGCCCTCGTGACCTGCTCGGTCTCGGAGATGGGCGGTCGCCCGGTCACGGCCTGCGCGGTGATCCAGAAGGGTGATCGCACCTGAGCGGCCGGCGACCGGGGGTTTCCCGCTCCGATCTACGACCGCATGGCGATGAGCATGTAGCCGGAATACGCCAGGGCGGCGGCCATCAGGAGATAGACGTTGGGTTCCATGGCGTCCTGTTAGGCCGTGGCTCCGGCGGGGGTCGAGCCGACGCGCTGCCGCTGCGGCATCCGGTTCCCTTCAGCACCTGTTAACCCTCTTCGGCGGAACCATGGGTCGGGCCCCGACGGTCTCCATCGCGCGCGGGTCCGATCCGTGCAGGTCCGATCCATGCAGGTCCAATCGAGGAGTCGATGCAGCTGAGCTTTCGCACCGCCCTGGCAATCACCGGTAGCCTCGCGACCCTCGCGCCTGCTATCGGGGTGGCGACGGCGGGCATGGCGCAGGCCCAGGAACCGCTGTTCCTGCGCATCCGTCCCGCCGGCGAGTCGCTTACCGGCCTCGGCGGCGCGGCGACCTCGGACGACGCGATCGCCCGGGCCGCGCGGGCCCGGAGCGAGGCGGTCTGGCAGCGGGCCGAGGCACGGTCCCGCATCGCCATCGCCTCCGTCTGCACGGGATGCCTCGCACCCCTGGGCCCGGCCACGCCGCCGATTCCGGTGCGCCCGGAGGCGGACGCACCGACTCCCATCGCGGCCGGTTTCGCGGCCGCGACCCCACCACCCCTCGCACAGGCAGACGTTCCATGACGCAGTCCCATCCGACCAGCGGCGCCGTTCCGGACCCGGATTGCCCGGTCTCCCTCGAACTCCTCGGACAGGTCTACCGGGCCGACGAGGACGACCTGCCCGAAATTCTCGACGCCATGTCGACCACCACGCGGGCGCGCCTCGCGGTCTACCTCTACGGCAAGAGCCACATGCACCAGCTCGGCCTGCGGGTGGCGCGGGCCTGCGAGCGCGAGGATCTGGTGCGGGTCGCCGACGAGATCGGCTCCGTGGTCTACGGCCAGTCCCGTCTGAAGCCGGCCCGCCCCGCCGTCCCGAGCCCGGCCGCCGCGCCGCCCAAGAAGATCAGCCTCGGCGGATCGGGCGCCAAGAAGATCAGCCTCGGCGGATCGGGCGCCAAGAACCGCCTGTTCGATTGATCCCCAGTCGACCGTCAGCGCGGCGGGAACGGATTGGCCCGACGGAAGCTTGACGCTGGCTTTGGGAGTGAGGCTGCATGTTCGGTTCGTGGTGGAAGCTCGGCATGGATGCGACCCTGCTGGCGATGGAATCGCAGCAGGTGATCGGTCTGCGCCTGGCGATGATGACTGCGGGCGGGGCGGCGGCTCAGATCGAGGCCGAGCGCATGGTCACGGAAAAGATCATGGCCGCCAACGAGGCGGTCCTGCTCATGGCGACCGGCGGCTCTCCCGCCCGGGTGGTCGCGGGCTACCGGCGCACGGTGCAGGCCAATGCCCGCCGCCTGTCCGAGCCCTCGGCCAAGGGACGCGGTTAACGCTGGCTTAACCATCCGGTTTCATCTTCGGCGGCACACGGGACCGCACGGATGAGGAAACCGCGATGAACCCCTTCGACCATCAGGTGCGCGAGCGCGCCTATTTCATCTGGGAGGACGAGGGCCGGACCTTCGGCCAGGCCGAGGCCCACTGGCTGCGCGCCGAGCGCGAGCTGCAGGCCGGCTTGCGTTCCGAGATCGCCGTGGTCCACAGCGTCGCCCCGGATCTGACCCTTTCGGCCAGCCCGGCCGAAGTTCTGTCAGGGACCCTGAAGGCCAAGGCGAGCCGGAGCCGCAGCGCCGGCGCCGCCGTCGAGGGCAAGGCCAAGGCGGCCGCCAAAGCCTCGGACAAGGCCTCGGCGAAGGATGCCGGCGCCGGAAAGTCCGCGTCGAAGAAGGCGGAGTCCAAGACTGCGTCGGCCAAAACTGCTGCGACCAAGACTGCTTCGTCAAAGGCTGCTGCATCCAAGACCCAGGCGGCCGACAAGGCCGGCACGACGAAGAGCGCTTCCACCAAGAGTGTCGCAACCCGGGCGCCCCGTGCATCCGCCCGTCACCTCGGTGCCGAGAGCGTCGCCACGGTGCACTGAGCTTCGCCCGAGGCTTCTCGGACTGCGATGAGAGCAAAAGCCCGCTTCCCCTGGGGGAGCGGGTTTTTTCGTATCCGTCGCGGCCCCGCCCCTGCGGCGGAACGAAGCGGAACCTTGACCGTTGACCGCGTCAAGACGGCGATGCGCCGGCCGGTTGCGCGCACCCTCCTGTCTCCACGAGGCATCATGAAGACCACCCTCTCGACCCTCCTGGCCCTCAGCATCGCGGGCCTTCCGATCGGCGCCGTGGCGGGTCCCGGCCCCCTGCGGGACGGCCCGGTGATCCTCGATGTCGACAGCACCGGCGGCGTCGGCGGCCGTGCCCCCTGGAGCCGGCCCTACGAGTACGATTCGGGCGGCGACAACGACCGGCGCCCGGAGTTGCCCTATTACCAGCAGGGCCGCGGCCAGCAGACCGGCGGTCCGGCCCGCAATCTCCTGCCCGACGACGGCCTGCACATCTTTCCGCGCTAGACCCGCCCGGCACGCCCCGGAAAACCGAGGCGACGGCGGAACAGTCGGGATCATCACCCGTTCGCCCCCGGTGCCTCGGCTGGTCGGCCGGAGGCCGGCTTCGGGACCGGGACGACGTGATGACCAAGACCGTGCGGGCGGTGATCTTCGATATCGACGGGACCTTGCTCGACAGCGTCGATCTCCACGCCCAGGCCTGGGTCGACGCCTTCGCGCATTTCGGCGTGACCGTCTCGCACGACCAAGCCCGGAGCCAGATCGGCAAGGGCGGCGACCAGCTCCTGCCGGTGTTCCTCGACGCGGAGCGGGTGGAGCGTGAAGGCGAGGCGATCGAGGCCTATCGCTCGGACCTGTTCAAGCGCGATTATCTGCCGAAGGTGAAGCCGTTTCCGGGCGTTCGCGCCCTCTTCCAGCACCTCAAGGGGGAAGGGATCACCCTGGCCCTGGCCTCGTCCGGCAAGGGCAGCGAGGTCGCGCATTATCAGTCGCTCCTCGAGATCGAGGATCTGACCGACGTCGTCGTCAGCTCCGACGACGTCGAGCGCTCGAAGCCCTTCCCCGACATCTTTCAGGCCGCCCTGACAAAGCTCGCGCCGCTCTCGGCCGAGGCGGCGATCGTCATCGGCGACACGCCCTACGATGCCGAGGCCGCGAATAAGGCCGGGTTGCGCACCGTCGGCGTGCTGTGCGGGGGATTTCCCGAGGCGGGTCTGAGCGCGGCGGGCTGCATCGCCCTCTACCGGGACCCGCAGGATCTCCTCGACGGCTACCGGGATTCTCCCCTGGCACGGTGAGGTCGATTCGCATCGCCTGAGCCGGCATCCGGGTCACAGGCGGTGCGGGATCTGCAGCGATCCACACATTTCCCACTTGATCCGTGTTTGTTCCGGTGCGCAGGACAGGATTGCGTGCCGGCTATGGATAGATGGCAAAAAACTCTGGCGCCCCGTCAAATGATGGCGTAGCGAGCCGGCCGTGATCGCGTCTGATCACGCCACGGATCCGCGGACCATGCCCCAGCCGGCCCAGACGAACCCGACCTCTCAGATGCCCTGCGAGCAGGCGCCCCTTCACTCCCTGATCGACGCGGCGGTCCAGGACCGGACCACGCCGATCAGCCGCCTGCTCCGCCTGATGTCGGCCCTGGATGCCGACACCACCGCCAACGAGAACCTTCGGCACGTCCTGCGCGCCCGCATCGGCGCCCCGCTCAGCGTGTGATTCCGACCCGCCGGGGCGCCATGAGGCCTCGGCGCTAGGTCCGGGGCCGTTCCCGCCGGCGCGGGGCGGCCGGATTCCGCTTCATGCAGGCGAAGTAGAGCTGACGACCGATCGCGTAGAGGCCGAGGCCCTTCGGATCGGGGGTGGAGAACACCTTGTCGCGGGCCTCGTCGCGGCAGGCTGCGTCCTGCGGGCTCTGGATCGGCGTCGAGGCGCCCTGGGCCAGCGCCCCCGTCGCCGCCACAGCCACCGCCATGGCAAGGCTCACGCAGCCCAAGATCCCCACACCGCGCGCTCGTATCGGTCCCGACATAAATCCCCTCATGGTCTGGTCTCGCGTCGTCCCGTCCGGACGCGCGGCCGGTTTCAACTTATGGCAGAATCCACGCGCACGCACTCGCCTGCTTGACGGCGAGGCATTCGAACGGGGCACCGCCGACCATGGCGCGATGCTCCGCCGCCCCGATCCGAGCCCGTGCGATCCGGCGACAGCCTGGATGGCCGGGAAGGGCGGCTTCGATCGCCGCGTGATCACCCCGCGCCATCAGAACCCGAAGCTCGACCAGGGTGTCGCAGCCGATGACATCGGTTGATTCGGCGGCCCGGGCCGGTGCCGCCACCCCGGTGGCTCCCAGAAAAAGGAAGCTTGCGAACAGACAGGGACGAATCATCGGCGGGCTTTCTCCAATGGCGCGGCTTTCTCCGGCGGTGCGGCTTTCTCCGGGGCACGCCCCTTGTCGCCGGATCGGGATTTGCCCGGCGTGGCGCCGGACGGCGCAACCGTGCCGGCGACCACCCATTGGCAGATGGCGGTGGTCCTCAGGGTCAGGCAATCGTAGGCGTTGCCGTTGAGCGAGAGGTGCTCCGAGATCCCCGAAACCGTCTCACGCGCGACGACGGCGCAGCCGAGGTGATCGGCCTTGTCGTCGGCCAGCATCGCGGCGGCCCCGCCGGCATCGTTCTTCGCCTGCCGCAGGAGCAGGCGTAGATTGGCCAGCGACGGGCAGCCGATGGCCGGGGGCGGCGCCACCGCCGCGGCCGGTGCGGCCGAGGCACCGGCCGGCACGACGGCGCCGAGGGCGAGGACGAGCAGGAGAAATCGCATCGGGTCTATCGGGCCGATCTGCGCGCGAGCCGCGCTCAACAGGGGGAAGGGGGCGCTCCGCTGCCGAGCGATAACGCATGGCGGCCGAATCCGAGCCATGATCGGCCTCAGGCACCGGCCCGGCGCAGCTTGGCGAAGCGCTTGATCGCGCGCTCGCGGCGCAAGCGGGACAGGCGCTCGATCCAGAAGACGCCGTCGAGCTGATCGATCTCGTGCTGCAGGCAGGCCGCCCGGAACCCCTCCGCCTCCTCTTCCCGCTCCGTCCCGTCGAGGTCGCGGTAGCGGACCCGGACCCGCACGGCGCGATCGACCACCTCCATCACCCCCGGCATCGACACGCTCCCCTCCGTTTGCGGGCCGCGCTCCGGCGAGGCCCAGACGATCTCGGGGTTGACGTAGGCGGTCACCGGCTCGCCCGGCTCCATCCGCAGCAGCACGAGGCGCTGCGGGCGACCGATATGCGGCAGGGTCAGCCCAAGGGCCGAAACCGCCAGCATCACCGCCTCGAGGTCGCGGGCGGCGGCCCGTAAGGCCGCGTCGACGTGCAGGACAGGCTCCGCGACACGGCGCAGGCCGGGATCCGGGTAGATCAGCAGGGATGCGGCGGTCACGGGATTGGGCGTGTCCTGACAGAGTGGGGGGACGGGCGAGCCGCAGCCTTCACGGTTGCGCGAGAGGCCGGCGAAAGCCGGGTCTCGAACACAGGCTGGCCCATGCCTTGCGGCGGGACACGTCAGATCAAACCCGCTCCGGAGACGCAATGGCCAACCGCGCGCACGATCCCGTTTCTCCCTCCATGTCCTCCTCCGTCGCCCGTCGCTTCCTGCGGCTGCACGAGTCCGGCGAGGTGATCCTGCTCGGCCTCACCACGCTTCTCGGCACGCTGTGGGCGATCGTTCTCGTCACCCATTTCCACGAGCCGATGAGCCGGTTCGGCCAGGCACTCTGGGTGATGCGCTGAGGCTGATGCGTTCGGGCTGATGCGCTGAAGCTCAGTATTCCCACTCGGCGCCGACACCCACCGCCGTGCGGCCGTCGCTGCCGGCCTCGCCCTGGATCTTGATGCGCCGGGTCACGTCGTAATCCACCGTCGCCGCCGTATCGGCCGGCTTGGCGCCGGCCTTCACGCCGACGCTGAGGCGGTCGCTGAGATAGCGCGAGGCGCCGAGCGCCGGTCCGCCGCTGGCGCCCGTGGAAACGTCGAGGCTGTCGAGCCCCAGGCCTTTGCGGGCCTGCTCGAACACGTCCACGCCGCCGGCCCCGCCGGAGAACTGCGCCACCGCCTGCGCCAGCTGCAGCGCCTGGAACGGCGACAGGCCGCCCGAGGCCTTCTTGAAGAGCAGGCGCGACAGCACCTCGTCCTGCGGCAGGCTCGGGTCCGAAGTGAGCAGGAAGCTCGGCTGGTTGGCCGGCCCGGTGACGGCGATGCGCGCCGTGACCTCGGCGGCCTTGGTCTCGGCGACGAAGTCGAGGTCGGGGGTAGCGATCTCGCCGCCGAAAACCAGGCGCCCGCGGGTGAAGTCGAGGCGCTGGCCGACCACGCTGAGGCGGCCGCGCCGCATCTCGAAATCGCCAGTGGCGACGGGGTCGCGCGAGGAGCCGGTCAGCCGGAGCGATCCGCCGAGTTCGGCATCGATGCCGCGGCCGCGCACGAAGATGCGGTTGGGCGCGTTCACCGCCACGTCGAGGGTGGCGTCGAAGGGCGCGGCGGCCTTGCCCTTGCGGCCCAAGGCCGCGATCTTGGCGCGGCGGTCGGCGCGCGCGGCGAGGCGGGCGCGGACGTCCGGCGGCGTATTGACCCGGCGGATCTCGGGCAGGGGCTGCACCGTGGCGGGCAGGCGGTCCGGCACCGAGACGTCGACCGAGACGAGGTCGATGCGGCCAGCCACCTTCGGCGTCCGGGCCAGCGGCCCCGTCAGCGCGAGATTGAGGCTCGCCACCGCCGTCATCAGCGGGCTGGAGACCAGTTCGGCGCGCTCGGCCATCACCCGGATGGAGCCGGGGAAGCCGGCGGCGGGATCGAGCGCCACCTTGCCGTCGCCGCGCAGGCTGCCGCCGTTGCGGGTCAGGGCGGTCAGGCGCTCCACCACCAGGGTGTCCCCGCGCCCGGTCACCCGGCCCTCGATGTTGGTGAGGCGGATGCCCTGGAGCGGGTCGGTGAAGGAACCACCCGTCAGGGTGGCGCTGCCCTCGGCCCGGGGGGCCGCGAGGGTGCCGGCCACGCCGGCATCGAGGGCGATGCGGCCGGCGACGCGCTGGCCGCCGACGCTGAGGAAGCTGTTGGCGAGCGCCGCGTCGAGGGTCCCGCGCAGCTTCACCGCCAGGGCCTCGCCCGGCGCCACCGGCAGCGAGCCCGTCACCGTCATCTCGGCCCCGCGTCCGGCGGACACCCGTCCGTCGATGCCGGCCCGTCCGTCGCTCACCGTGCCGCTCGCCCGCGCGTCGATGGGCGGGAGGCCGGCCTTGCGGGTCTCGGGCGTGACGAGGCGGGCGACCGTCAGGGCGTAGCGACCCTCGGGCCGGCTCGCCGAGCCGCGCAGGTCGGCCTCGCCGTCCAGGGTCCCGGTCAGGGCGAGGTTGGGCGAAGCGATCCGCGCCAGGGCCAGGGGCAGACTGCGGATACCGAGCTTGAGGTCGAGGGCCTGTCCGACCCGGCCCGACAGGCTGAGGCGGCCGCTGCCGGCGGCGACCACGAGATTGTCGATGACGGCCGAGCCCGCGTCGAGGGTCACGCTGGCGGGGCCGGCCAGGGCGAAACGGTCGCCGCCGCGCGCGGCGGAGAAGCGGGCCAGCTCGATGCGCGTGCGCTCGCCGGGCACGAGCCGGGCGGCGCCGTCGAGGTCGAAGCCCCGGGCTTTGGCCGTGAGGGTGATGTCGCTGGCGCTGGGCGAGCCCACAGCGACGAGCCGCACGGTGTCGAGGCTCTGGCCGGAGGCGAGGATGCGGTCGGCATTGACCCGCCCGTCGACGACCGGACGGCCGAGCAGGTCCCGCCCTTTCAGATCGGCGTCGAGGCGCGACAGGCCGAATTCGCCGAACCGGAGCGACGCCCCGTTCGCCAGGATGGCGGCATCCTGGCGCCCGCCCGCGCGGGACAGGGTGATGGCCGCTTCGACGTTGCCGCCCATGGGCGTCAGGGCCAGGGGCGCGAGATCGTCGAGGTTGCCGGCCTTGAGGGCCAGCGCCCCCTCGGTGAGAAGGGTGCGGGCATCGAGGGCGGCATGGCCGTCTAGGGAGACGGAGCCGAGGCCGAAGGCGAGGCGGTCGAGGATCCAGGCATCGGGCGACGGCCGGGCCACGTGGGCATCGCCGCGCAGGGCCTTGCCGCCCACCTCGCCGGACACCCGCAGGGTGCCGTCGAGGGCGCCGGTGACGTCCGTCAGCGCCGTCTCGACCCGGAGGTCGCGCAGGGGCCGCCCGAGGGCGCGGGCGTCGTCGGTGGTGAGCGTGGCTTTGAGGTCGGGCTTCTCCAGGGTGCCGGTGAGGCGTCCGTCGAGGAGCGCGCGGCCGGCGAGCTTCGGGTCGAGGGTCGAGAGGTCCTTCAGGTCGACCACCAGCTTGGCGTCGGCCAGGCGCGCGGTGGCGCGGCCCTCCAGGCGGCCGACGATCTCGGCTCCTTCGAAGCGGGCATTGTCGAAGGCATAGCCGTCATAGACCTGAGACAGGCGGCCGCTGAAGCGCGGCGAGGGACCGAGCGTGCGGTCGAGGGCCGGCAACGACAGGACGAGGCCCGAGGTGCGCAGATCCACATCGGCATTGACCGCCTTGCGGGCCGGATCGCCGCTCAGCGCCGCCCGCGCCGTCAGGGTGCCGGAGAGCGGCCGCCCGGCCACCTCCGAGAAGGCCGCGAGATCGGACAGGGCCGCGTCGAGCGTGCCCGTGAGGGTGTTCTGCCCGACCTTGCCGGCATAGGTCGCGCGGGCCGTCGGCCCGTCGAGCGTGAACGCGGCGACATCGACGACGCCGTCGGGCTGCAGCGTGCCGCGGAAGGTCAATCCGGCCCGCGATCCGATGGCCCGGCGCAGGGCCGGATCGGCGAGGCGCAGGCCGTCGACCTTGGCGTCGGCGGAAAGCGCGAAGCGCGCGGCCGCCGGGTCGGTGCCGGCCGGCACCATCGACAGAGCGGCGTCGATCCGCTCCAGGGCCGAGCCGCCGGCGCGCAGGCCCGCGGCCTTGAGGGTGCCGTTGACGATGGGACGCGCGATCGGTCCCTTCAGGCTGCCGTCGAACACCAGGGTGTCGAGTTCGGCATCCGCCGCCTTGGTGACGCCGCCCTCGGTGGGCACGGCGCGGGCGGAGACGAGGAAGTCGGCGACCCGATCGGCGGTCAGGGTACCCCGGGCCTCGAGGCGGGCCGTGCGCGAGGTGAGTTCCAGGCGGTCGATGCCGAAGGCGCCGCTGTCGGAAAAGCGCAGGCCACCGTCGAGCTTGGTCGTGCCGGAGAAGATCGCCGCGGCCGGGCCGGGCAGCAGCCCCTCGATCCGCGAGGCGAGGTCGAGGGCGAGCCGGCGCTCCGCACCGATGCGGGAGATGCGGGCGGTGCCCCGGGCGCCGAGATCGGGGCCGGCATCGAAGTCGAGGCGGGCATTCCAGGCGTCGAGGCTGCCACGCCCGTCGAGGTCGAGATTGATCGCCGGCGTCCCCGGCAGGTTGGCGGCCTTGGACAGGAGCCCACCGGCGGGCTCCACCAGGGTGGTTTTCAATTCCAGAATCTCGCCCTTCGGCACGAACAGCAACCGGGCGCCGAACCGGCCCTCGGCGTCGAGGCGGCGCACGGAGACGTCGAGGTCGAGGCCCTCGGACGGGGCACCGAGCTTGGCTCGGCCCTCGGCGGTGAGGCGGGCCGGCTGCCCGGCCAGAGCCTCGCCGAGGATCAGTTCGGCGAGCTTGAACGTCTTGACCTCGACCTTGACCGGCAGGTCGGGCAGCAGCGACCCGTCGGGCTCGGGCGTCGCCGAGACCGGAGCGGGAAGGGGGCGGCGCAGCACTTCGAGGCGCCCGACCTCCAGGCTCTCCACCTCCAGGCGGCCCGACAGCAGCGCCAGGCGGCGCCAGACCAGGCGCGCCCGGTCGAGCTTCAGCCAGACGCCGTTGGCGTCGCTGATCGCCACGTCGCGGATGGTGGCGTCCGACGACAGGGCACCGTCCACCGCCCCGATGGCGACCCGCGACCCCGGCGTCGACAGGGCCTTCGACAGCAGGCCGCCCAGCACGGTCTTCTCGCCGTCATCGGCACGGGTGAGGGTGGCGGGCGTCGCGGCGAAGACGGACAGGCACAGGGTGGCGGCGAGGAGGCGCGCTTTCCCGACCCTCCTTGCGGGGGAGGGTGACGCGCGTAGCGGGTCGGGAGAGGGGAGCGACGTGTCCGGACAGGGCGCCCCCTCTCCCGCCTGCTCCGCAGGCATCCTCGCCTGCAGAGGGGAGAGGGTCGCTATCCGCGCGATCGAGATCCCCGCATGGGAAGGCTTCCGAAATCCCATCAAAAGGACTGTCCCAGGCTGATGTACAGGGCCACGGGGCGCTCGCGGTTGCCCTTGATGCGGTCCATCGGGAAGGCGACGTCGACCCGGATCGGACCGATGCCGGTGTAGTAGCGCAGGCCCAGGCCGACCGCGTAGCGGATGCGCTCGTCGAAGTCGGGGACGCTGCCGGCGAAGGCCGTGCCGGCGTCGATGAACGGCACCACCCCGATCGTGTCGGTGACCTTGATGCGCGCCTCCACCGAGGCTTCGAGCAGGCTGCGGCCGCCGATCGGCAGGTTGAAGGGTCCGCGCGGCCCGAGCGTCCGGTAGGGGAAGCCGCGCACCGAGCCGCCGCCGCCGGCGAAGAAGCGGATATTGGCCGGGATATCCTCGAGGCTGGCCCCCGAGATCGAGCCGAAGCCGATGCGGCCGGCCAGGATGTAGCGGGCCTCGTCGTCGAAGGCGTAGTAGGTCGAGCCCTGCGCCTTGGCGACGAAGATCGACGGGTCGGAGCCGAGGATGCCCGCATAGGGCGTCGCCGAGGCGGTCAGGCGCACGCCCTCGGTCGGATCGAGCAGGTTGTCGGTGGAATCGTAGGACACCGAGACCGGCACGCCGATGAGGCGGTAATCGACCTTGCCGAGGGCATCCTGCGAGCGCCCCGCCTGTCCGTCGAGGCCGACCTGGGCGAAGAAGGTGTCGGAGAAGCGGTGGCGCAGGGCCACCGTGCCGCCGGCCGCATCGCTGACGTAGGATTGCTGCGCCTCGCGGCCCGCGAAGACGTTGGCGATGAAATCGTTGCGGGTGCCCCACAGGGCCGGCTTGACGAAGGTGGCCGAGAGCCGCCCGCCGAGGCCGTTCGAATCGATACCGGCGGCCTTGCGCTGCTTGGCGTAGAGATCGTTGCCAAGATAGTAGATGTCGGCATCGACCCGGAAGGTCTCGCCGCCGCCGAACAGGTTGCGGTTGGCGTAATAGGCCCGGATGCCCGGTCCATCGACGGTGGAGTAGCGGGCCGCGACGCCGATCAGGTTCTTCTCGCGTTCCGTGACGTCGACGAAGATCGGCAGGTTGCCGGAGGGGTCGAGGGTCTCGCCCTCGCGCACCCGGATCGAGCCGAGGCCCTCGACCTTGGCGACCGAGCGGCGAATGTCGGAAACCGCCTTGGGCGAGTAGGGATCGCCCGGCTCGGCGTAGATGAACGAGCGCACCACCGCCGGATCGATGTCCTTGGTGCCGCGCACCGCGACCTCGCCGAGGCCGGCGATCGGACCCGGATCGATGGTGTAGGTCACGTCCATGACGTGGGCGGCGTCGTCCACGACGGGATCGCGCGCGGCCGCCTTGGCGAAGGGATGGCCCAGTGCCCGGAAGCGGTCGACGATCTTCGCCTCGCGGGCCAGCACGGTGGCCGAGCGGGCCGGCACGTCGGCGCCGACACGGGTGAAGCGCTCCGGCAGGATCTCCTCGGGGAACGGGTTGCCCCGGAGGTCGCGAGCCGCGATCGAGCGCAGGGTGTAGAGCGGGCCGGGATCGACCACGATCTTGACCGGAACCAGGGCGCGGGCGCGCGACGCCTCCGCCGCGCGGGCGGCCGGGACGACGCTCGGCTCGCCGGCCAGCACCACGCCGTCGATGCGGATCGTCACCGTGCCCTGATAATAGCCGTAGCCGGACAGCACGTCGGCGAGGCGGCGCTGGTCGGCCTCCGCCCGGCGGACCAGGCCCTCGCCGTCCGGCGGCGCTTCCTGGCGCAGGCGATAGAGGGTTGAGGTGTCCTGCAGCGCCCGCAGGACGTCGTCATCGTCGATGCCGGAGATCTTCACCGTGTAGGGCAGGGCCGCGGCGCTCGGCGCCGGCGGCTCCTCCTCGGAGCCGAACAGCCCGAACAGGTCGAAGGCCGCCGCCGGCACGGCAGCGCCGCCCGCACCGGCGAGACCGGCGGCCAGCGGCCAGGCGGCGCGCGCCAGCCTCAGCAGCGTCACGTGTCGAACCCGCCCCCGAATCCGCGTCACGAATGGCTGTTCCCGACCGGGCCCGGCATCAGGCCCCGCGTTGAGCCCCGCGTCGGTCCCCGGATGCATCGTCGCTGACTCACGGACCCCGTCATTCCACCTCCGCCCCGACCGCACGGACCCAGGATCGGGCGCCGCCCTCTCCAAGCCGTTAAGGCCATGGCGGCCTTCGAAAGCCCGTTCGGGCCAGATCGTGAAAGCCGTCAACCTATCGATGCGGCGGCGTGGCAGCAACCGCGTCACCCCCCACCTCGCCCGGACGTGATGCCGCCGTCCCCGTCCTCCACCGGTTCGCAAACCCGGTCTGGCGAATCCCGTTCAGCAAGGCGCGATCGCGTAAGCCCCTGTGGCGGGATGCGCTTTCGTCGATCGGCGAGGGAACCCGATTCACGCCAGCGCCTTGTCCTCCCGTCGCAGGCTTCCGAATTTTGACCCCATCGCTCCATGGCCGGCTCCCACCGGGTAGCACATTCGTCATTGCGTCGAGCCTGCCCGCCAGGCCCGTCCACGGATGCCGCTGCGATCGCAATCCCATTCGAAGACCCTGCGCCTCGGGTGCCCGTGCGAGATCGCGCGGGTGCCGGGCAGCCGATGGCAGGCAAGATCACGCTCCACCCCAAAACGCTTCAGGAGGATTCCCATGAGCACGGGCACCGTGAAATGGTTCAACGAGACCAAGGGCTACGGCTTCATCCAGCCGGATGATGGCGGCAAGGACGTGTTCGTCCACATCTCGGCCGTGGAGCGCGCCGGCATGCGCAACCTCATCGAGGGACAGAAGGTGTCCTACGAGATCGAGAGCGACCGCCGCACCGGCAAGCAGTCGGCCGGCAACCTCCAGGCGGCGTGAGCCGCATCGACCGACTTGCGGCGTGAGCCGCATCGTTCAACTTGCGGCGTGAGCCGCATCGGTTGAATTTCGGCGCAGCGATGCCGAACTACTGAGGCATCGTTTCAACAAGCTGTCAGAAGCCGCTCGCCCACGGGCGGCTTCTGTTGATTCCCGCCAGTCCCTCAGGCATGGGGCTGCTGCGATTTGAACCACCCGAAACGATCATTCCCCCACGGCCCCATGCCGCGCGTGCACCACGCCGGATGCGGGCGACTCACCACATGAGAAAGGTCAGATGGGCGCTTTCGACTATCGGAATTTCGACGACCGCCGTAAGAACTCCCTCAGCGCCAAGCAGATGCTGCTGGAAAAATTCAAGGCCCGCCCCCCGGCCGACGATCCGGAGATGATCGCCAAGGCCCAGGCCCGCGCCGAGGTGGCTCGCGCCCGCGAGGAGCGCGCCCGAGAGCGGGAAGCCGCCCGGATCGCTGCCGAGAAGGCCGCAGCCGAGGCCAAGCGCGCGCGCGAGGAGGCGGAACTCGCCGCCCAGATCGCCCGCGAAGAGGCCGAGGCTCTGGCCGCCGCCGAGCGCAAGGCGGCGGAACTGGCCGAGAAGAAAGCGGCCCGCGATGCCCGCTATGCGGCCCGCAAGGCCAAAGCCCGCCGCTGACATCCGGCAACCGGCCGACATTTGGTTCCGGGCCGGCGCGCCGCTCCGGGCCGACATCACCCCGAAACGACAGAAGGGCCGGCGATCCCTCGCCGGCCCTTCTGTCGTTTCTGCACCGCCCGGCAGCGGGCGATGCGAACCGGTCGCGATCAGGCGTCCTTGTGATCTTCGGTCTCGCGGTCTTCGGTCTCCGAATCCGCAACCTCCGACTCTTCGACCTCCTGGCCCTCGTTGCCCTCGGTCTGCGGCTCGGCCTGCTCGCTGGTCTCTTCCTCGGGGCGCGGACCGGCCTTGAAGGTCCGGCGCGGCGCGTTTCCGCGCTTCATCTGGATCGGCTTCTCGATCGCACCCAGCCGCTCGGACAGCTGCTTGGCGCGCTCGTTGAAGTCATTGGTCGAGCGCGATTGCGACGCACCGCTCTTGAACGCGTTAGCCACTTGGGCCTCATGGAGTTGCCCAGGACACGGGGTCGTGCGGGGTTGGGTTCTTCTAGCACGCCCGCGTCGACACGTCGGCCTTTATCTTCGTGTGTCCAGGTTGAGACCAAGACCGGCGGAAGAAGGCCATCACAAGAGGGCCGTCAGAACCGGGCGGTCAGGAACAGCCTGACGTTGCGGCCCGGCAGCAGGATCTCGTCCTTCTTGAACGAGGCCGAGTTGCGGATGCGATCGTCGAGCAGGTTGCGGCCCTGGAGGCCGAGGGTCACCTCGCTCATGCCGTAGAGGCGCGGATCGAGGGGCTTGGTGTAGCTGACCTCCGCCCGCAGGTCGTCGTAGCCCGGCGTGACGGTCTCGATCGGGGCGATCTCGGTATGGGCGAAGGCATGGAGCAGGTTCACCCGGGCGAACCAGCCGTCGGCCCGCACGAACAGACCGCCGCCGAGGCGGTGGGGCGGGATGCGCGGCACGAAGGTGCCGTCGTCGAACTGGGCACGCACGAAATCATACTGCGCGTCGAGGCCGGCAAAGCCGTTGCCCACCCGGATCAGGTCGAGCTGCGCGCCGATCTCGGCGCCGTAGAAGGTGGCGTTGCGCTGAGAGTAGACGATCTGCTGCAATTCGTCGTCGCTGCCGCATGAGGCGAAATCGTCGCCGCAGCGAGTGCCGGTATCGCGCTTGTAGATGAACCCGGTGTATCGGGTGAAGTAGCCGGTCGCGTCGAGGCGCAGCGGCCCCTCGGCCCGGCGGATGCTGGCTTCCACCGTGCGGGCCAGCTCCTTCTTCAGAGTCGAGCTGCCGATCTCGAAGGTCTCGGTCGCGTCGTGCGCGCCGCGCGAATAGAGTTCGTAAGCGGTCGGCGCCCGCTCGACGAACGAGCCGTTGACGCTCGCCACGAAGCCGTAAGGCAGGTCCTGCAGGACGCCGAAGCTGGCGCTCTTCGGGGCGAACTTGCGGCGGCGCCCGAAGGCCAGGGGCTCTTCGCCCTCCACCGGCAGGTAGTCGCCGGGGAACGCCGTGGCGGTGCCGGTGGCGCGGTCGCCCTCGATGCGCCCGGCCGCCTGGAAGCGCAGGCCGCCGCCCACCGCCAGTTCCTCGAACAGGTAGACGGCATTGCTGCGGGAATCGGTCGGGGCCAGCAACCCGCCGGCCTCGCCGGCCGTCCCGAGGGTGCGCCGGCCGGCCTGAAGACCGAGGGCGCCCGTGAGTGTGCCGAACGGCAGGGCGACGGGCACGTGCTGGAGCTCGACGCGCCCCTCCGCCTCGCGGTTCTTGAAGGTGGCCTGGATGCCGTCGACCCCGTTCTCGCCGATACCGATCTCGTCATGGCGATAGACCGACCCGCCGAGCCAGAAGCGCACGGCCGCGATCGGTCCCTCGACGGGGCGGTACTCGCCCCGGGCCAGCAGGCGGTCCTGACGCGGATCGAGGCGGGTGCGGCTCTCGACGGCGTCGCCGCCGGGGATCTGATAGACCGCGTCGTAATGGCTGTAGGACAGGCCGACGAAGCCGCGCTCGCCGATGAACGACATGCCGACCGCGCCGCCCTGGCTCTCGTTGGCCGAGTTGCGCTGGATGCCGCCCGGAATGGCGTAGCTGTCGGCGGCGGTGCGGAAGCCGTCGGCATGGACCGCGACATTGCCCGACCCGCCATCCACCGTCACGGCGGCGAGGCGGCCATTGTCCACCGAGGAGTAGCCGGTGGTGGCCGAGCCCGACACGCCGTTGGCCGGAATGTAGGTCGGCACCCGGTTGTTCTCGGCGCTGACCACGCCGCCGATCGCCTGCGAGCCGAAGCGCAGGGAGGCCGGCCCGCGGATCACCTCGATGCGGTTGGCCACCAGCGGGTTGATCGGGACGCCGTGATCCTCGCCGAGTTCGGAGACGTCCTGGATGCCGACGCCGTTCTCCTGGATACGGACCCGGTTGTTGTCGAGGCCGCGGATGATCGGGCGGTTGGCCGCGCCGGGCGCGTAGCTCGTGCCCGAGATGCCGGGCCGGTCGAACAGCGCGTCGCCCAGGGTGCGCGGCTGGTCGCGGGCGATCTGCTCGGCCGTCACGACCGTGACCGGCGAGAAGGTGTTGGTGACGACGGGCAGCACGCCGATGGGCGGCCCGGAGATGGGACCCGTCACGGGACGGGTCACGATCGGGCTCGGCGAGGTGACGCTGAGTTCTTCCAGGGTCGCCTGCGCCTGCTGCGCGCCGGCCGGCTGAACCGTCATCCCGGCTCCCGCCAGCATCGCGCCGGCCAGAACTGTCCTTGATCGCTGAACGCGCATCTCGCCTCACACACAAACGTTATAATGTTTCGTGGCCGAAGTGTAATAGTATTACAATCGCGATGTCGCAGCCCGCCGCGCTTGATCGCTCGGTGTGGCACGGACGCATCATCGTGACGCATCGGTCTCTCGGATCACGGACGTCGTCCGACCGATCGCCGCGGACGGTTTGGTGTGCCGTGCCCGTTTCCCGTTCGGATGACCCGATCGACACGGTTCTGACGAGGCGACCGTCGATCAGGACAGTGGGATGGTGGTCATTTCCAGGTGATTTCGCGGTGCACCGGCTCCCCTTCTATGGGAAGGCTATTCTTTGAAGGCTACCGGATTGGCAACTCCGCGTCTTCAAGAGCTCGACGCGTCCCTCTCCCCCCTGTGGGGGAGGTTAGGAGTGGGGGTCGCTCCGCTGGCCTCGCCGGCTGTGAGACACCCATCCACCGCCTCCCCATAAGCTCGACGGATCTCAGGCTTGCCCCCAATCCACCGGGGAGGAGACCCCGCAGACATCCCAGCCCTTTTCGCCTGCACCCGCATCCGAGGCGTTCACGCGGAACCGGTATCGGCCCGGTCGCAGCCGGTTTCCTGCCGCATCGTGGCGATCGAGGGCCGTCCGCGAGCGCGGCCGATCTGCCCACTGCATTCCTGACCACCCACCGGGAGCCCGCGCGATGACGATCACGATCCGACCGGCCGGCCCCGCCGATGCCGACGCCGTCTGGGCGATCCTCGAACCGACGATCCGCGCCGGCGAGACCTACGCGCTGCCCCGCGACGGCAGCCGGGCGGCGATGCTGGCCTACTGGTTCGCACCCGCCCACCGGGTTCTGGTCGCCGAAGCGGAGGGCGATGTCCTCGGCACCTACACCCTGCGAGCGAATCAGGCGGGCGGGGGAGACCACGTGGCCAATGCGAGCTTCATGACCCGGCCCGACGCCACCGGGCGCGGCGTTGCCCGGACCATGGGCGCCCACGCCCTCGGCACCGCCCGGGCCGCCGGCTTTACCGCGATGCAGTTCAACTTCGTGGTGGCCACCAACACCCGCGCGGTCGCCCTGTGGACGAGCCTCGGCTTTGCCCAGGTCGGTCGCCTGCCGGGGGTGTTCCGGCACCCGGATCTCGGCCTGGTCGATGCCCTGGTGATGCACCGCGTCCTGTAACCACGCCCCGGGGGCGGAACCCCGGCCGGGTCGGGTCCATTGCGCAAGCATGACCGACGTTCCCGAACCCGCAGCCTCCCCGCCCGATGCCCGCCATTCCGCCGGCGGACTCCGGGTCACGGTCGACCTCAACCTCTGCCAGGCTTATGCCCAGTGCTGCTATGCGGCGCCGGACCATTTCGTGCTGAAGGGCCGCGAGGCCCTGCACTACGATCCCGCCCCGTCCGCCGGCGCCCGCGACGACATCGAGCGCGCCCGCATCGCCTGTCCGGTCCAGGCCATCCGCGTCGAGGATGCCGGGGCTGCCCGTCGATGAGCGATGCCGAGACGCGGGTCGTGGTGGTGGGCGCCTCGCTCGCCGGCCTTCGCGGCGCCGAGGCCCTGCGGGAGGCGGGCTTCGCCGGCCCCCTGACCATCGTGGGGGCCGAACCCCATCGCCCCTATGACCGGCCGCCCCTGTCGAAGGCCGTCCTCACCGGCGAGGTCGCCGCCGACGCCACGACCCTGCCGAACCTCGTCGCGCTGGAGGCCGACTGGCGCCTCGGGACTCCCGCCACGCATCTCGACCGGACCCGCCGGCTCCTCACCCTGGCGAGCGGCGAGACCCTGCCCTACGACCGTCTCCTGATCGCCACCGGGGCCTCGGCCCGGCCCTGGCGCGATTCCGCGCAGGCGGCGTTTCGGGGCGTCCACACCCTGCGGGGCCGCGACGAGGCAGAGGCCCTGCGGCGCGATCTCGCCGCCGGCCCCGGCCACGTCCTGATCATCGGCGGCGGCTTCATCGGCTGCGAGGTCGCGGCCGCGTGCCGGACCCTCGGCCTGCCGGTCACCCTGGCGGAGACCGGGCCGACCCTACTCGCCCGGGTGCTCGGCCGGCATCTCGGCGCGGTGGTGGGAGCCCTGCACGAGCGCCTCGGCACCACCCTGCGCAGCGGGGTGAAGGTCGAGGCCCTGGAGGATGACGGCACCGGCCGCGTCGTGCGCGCCCGCCTTGAGGACGGCAGCGTCATCGCGG
Source organism: Methylobacterium sp. Leaf113 (assembly GCF_001423325.1). Lineage (NCBI taxonomy): Bacteria > Pseudomonadati > Pseudomonadota > Alphaproteobacteria > Hyphomicrobiales > Methylobacteriaceae > Methylobacterium > Methylobacterium sp. Leaf113. The sequence goes on along the minus strand of NZ_LMNJ01000002.1, from coordinate 125,771 downwards.
CGGACGTGGTGGTGGTGGCCCTCGGGGCGGTGCGAAACACCGCCTGGCTCGAAGGCTCGGGCCTCGCCTTCGACGCGGGCGGGATCGATTGCGACGCGCAGGGCTACGTCCTCGACGCGGCAGACGCGCCCGATACCCGCATCGCGGCGGCGGGCGACGTCGCCCGCTTCCCCCACCCGCTCTATCCCGGCCGCCGCATCGCCCTCGAGCATTGGGGCCATGCCGTCGCGCAAGGGCGCCATGCCGGGCGCCTGCTCGCCGGGCTTGCGCCCGAGCCCTATCGCGACGTCCCCGCCTTCTGGTCGAGCCAGGGCGGGATCACGCTCAAGTCGGTGGGACTCACCGAGGGCGCCGACGGGTTCTGCATCGCCCGCGGCAGCCTGAAGGAGGGCCGCTTCCTGGCGGTCTACGGCCGCGAAGGCCGCTGCATCGCCGCCGTGGCGTTCGACTGCGCCCGCTGGCTCCCGGCCTATGCGGACCTGATCGCCGAGGGCGCGCCGTTCCCGCCGGAGCCCACCGGCGTCGATGCCGGCCCCTTCACCGTGCTGCCGCCCGACTTCCCGGAACCCGCCCGCAAGGATCGGTCATGACCGACGACACCCTGTTCGCGCGGATCAAGGATGAGGCCAACCGGCCCGACCCCTATCCGCTGTTCGCGCAGTTGCGCACCTGCCCGGTCTCGCGCCAGGAGGACGGCACCTACGTGGCCGCCACCCACGCGGCGATCACGCGCCTGTTGCACGATCCGCGGGTGAGTTCGGAGACGCTGCCGCCGGCCGACCGGCCCAGGACCGGCAACCCCCTCAAGGACTGGCTGGTCAAGCCGGTGCGCGACCACATCACCGACACCCACCGGCCCTTCATCTTCCGCGATCCGCCGGACCACGACTGCCTGCGGGCGGCGGTGATGCAGCAATTCACCCCGGAGCGGGTCCAGGCGATGCGGGCACGCTCGCATGTGCTGGTGGACGAGATCCTCGACAAGCTCGGCGACGCCACCAGCATCGATATCGTCGACGACCTCGCCTATCCGCTGCCCGTCACGGTGATCTGCGAACTTCTCGGCATCCCGCCCTCGGACGAGGAGCGCTTCCACGGCTGGGCGACGCAGCTCGCCACCGCTCTGGAGCCCGACACCCTCCAGGACGACGCATTGCGGGCCGAGAACAGCCGGACCTTCGATGCCATTTCCGAATACATGCAGGGCCTGATCGCCGAGAAGCGCAAGGACCCGCAGGACGACATGCTGTCGGGTTTGGCGACGGAAGGCGTCGACGGCCGCCCGCGCATGAGTGATTTCGACCTCATCGCCACCGCCATCCTGATGCTGGTCGCCGGCCACGAGACCACGGTGAACCTCATCACCAACGGCATGCTGACCCTGCTGCGCCACCCGGACGAGCTGCGCCGCCTGCGCGAGGACCCCGCCCGCGCGCCCCGCGTGGTCGAGGAGTTGCTGCGCTTCGAGCCCCCGGTCCAGTTCCGGACCCGCACGACCCTGTGCCCGATCACGCAGGACGGGGTCACCATCCCGGAAGGCGCGCCCCTGGTGCTGCTGCTCGCCTCCGGCAACCGCGACCCGGCGGTCTATGCCGAGCCGGAGCGCTTCGACCCGGACCGCACCGACAACCGCCATCTCGGCTTCGGCGGCAGCCTGCATTACTGCGTCGGCGCCCCGCTGGCCCGCTTCGAGGTCGAGGCCGCCCTGGTGGCGCTCGCCCGGCGCCTGAAGAACCCGCGCCTGACCGCCGACCCGCCGCCCTACCGGTCGGGCTCGGCCCTGCGCGGCCCGAAGCACCTGCGCCTCGCCATCGACGGTATCGCCCCCTAGGCGACACCGGGACGAAGCCATCGCGAAGATCAGGCGGGAACTATAGGCAATGGTCCGCGACATTTATGAGGCAATAGACTGATATTTTAACCGAATTTTACGAGCTATATTGTACGAAAGGTCTCACGGAAAAATCTTACCCAGCGAGACCCTGCAATGAAGTTTGGTATTCGCACCCGCCTGTATGCCGGCTTCGGCACGCTGATGGTCATCATCGCCGCCCTGGGCATTGCCTCGCGTCATCAGCTCGCCGAGCTTACCGACCAGTACGCGCGCCGCAATCGGGTCGAAACGAATACGCGCAACATCTACACTGTCACGGGCCTGACTGACCGGTTCATCGCCCAGTCGCTCGAATATAAGGCCACGGCCAAGCCGGACATCCTGGTCGCCCTCGAACAGACCCGCCGGAGCATCATCGAGACCGGCGACCTGGTGATGGGGAACACGATCTCGGAGGAGCGTCGAAAGCTCTATGCCCAGCTGCCCAACGGCGGCCGGAGCCTGGAGCAGGACGTCGTCCGGCTGGGGACGAGTGGTGCCACCCTGGTCGAGGCCCGCACCCGCCTGTTCGAGGGGGGCAACGTGCTGAGCCGCCTGAATCAGGACCTGCTGAAGGACATCCGGGCCAACGGCAGCGTGGCCCAGATCAGCCAGGCCCAGGCGTTCGAGAGCGCGGTCCTGCTGACGCGGATGTCGAACTGGCGCTTCCTGGCGACGCTCGACCCCAAGGGTCCGGCCACCTTCGCGGAGAACGCCCGGAAGGCCGTGGCCGCCGGCAAGGCGTTGCGGGGCCTCGATCCCGATCAGGCGTTCACCGTGGCGATCACCCGCAGCGAGGCCGCGCTCAACACCTATGTCGACGCCTTCCAGGAGGCCGCCACGGCCATGGAGGAGAGCCGGGTCGAGTTCGAGCAGAAGATCAAGCCCAAGATCGCCGCCATTGAGGCCGCCGGTATCCGGGCCCGCGCCATCACCGAGACGCGGATGAAGGAGATCGCAGCGATGACCGACTCGACCGTGGCCCTGTCCGAGCGGGTGCAGCAGGCCCTGATCGCCCTGGCGCTGGTTCTGGGCGGCGGAATGGCTTTCCTGATCACCCGGAGCCTGATCCGGCCGATTACCGGAATGACGCACGCCATGAGCCGCCTCGCCGCCGGCGAGACCGAGATCATCGTGCCGTCGCAGGACGCCACCGACGAGATGGGCGAGATGGCCAAGGCCGTCGACGTGTTCCGGCGGAACGCGATCGCCCGCCGCGACCTGGAAGCGCAGCAGGTCACCGAGCAATCCGCCCGCCAGCGCCGGGCCGACCGCGTCGACGAACTGGTGCAGGGCTTCGAGCGGACGATCGGCGATTCCATCGGCATCGTCACCGCCGCCTCCACCGAACTCGACGCCACCGCCCGGTCCATGACCACCGTGGCCGATGCGACCAGCACCCGGGCGATCGCCTCCAGCGCGGCGGCCGAGCAAACCTCCGCCAACGTGCAGACCGTCGCCTCCGCGGCCGAGGAGATGGTGGCCTCGCTGCAGGAGATCGATCGCCAGGTGAAGCAATCGAACGTGGTGGCCGCCGCAGCGACCCGGGACGCGCAGGCGACGGATGTGACGATGGCCCGGCTGACCGAGGCCGCAGACCGGATCGGCGAGGCCGTGACGATGATCTCGGGCATCGCTGGCCAGACCAACCTGCTGGCGCTGAACGCCACCATCGAGGCGGCCCGCGCCGGTGAGGCGGGACGCGGTTTCGCCGTGGTCGCCGCGGAGGTCAAGGAACTCGCCGGCCAGACCGCCCGAGCCACCAGCGAGATCGGCGGACACATCACGGCGATCCAGCAGGCGACTGGCGAGGCCGTCGCGGCGATCCGGCAGATCAGCCAGACCATCGTGTCGGTCAACACCATCACGGGCTCCATCGCGACGACCGTGGTCGAGCAGACCGCCGCCACGGGGGAGATCTCCCGCAACGCCATCGAAGCCGCCCGTGGCACTCAGGACGTCTCGATGAACGTGGCCGGGGTACTGGCCTCGGCCGGCGATACCGGCTCCGCCGCCCAGCAGGTTCTGATGGCGGCCGGGGAACTCTCGACGCAGTCGGTGAACGTCCAGCGCGAGGTCGCGACGTTCCTCCAGGCCATTCGGGCGGCCTGACCGGGACACGTCTCCATCGCACGCCGCGGCGCGAAAACGCTGCGGCGGCCCGGAAGCCCTGCGGCGGCATGCCGAGGAACCCACCCTTCGCCCCAGCCGAACCGCCGAGGTGGCGGCACGCCGGGGCCGTTCGGCCGTACCGATCCTAGTCCGAACGGGAACCCGATGGCCGGACGAACGGAGATGCGCGCGATCGATGCCGCCCCCCGCATCGCGTTGCCTGTCCTCGCGGGAGTTCGGACCGGTCCGACCCGTTCTTCACCGCAGCCGGCGTCGTTCATGCGCCATCCGCCGACATCTCGCAGGATCGTGCTGAAGCCGGACGAACCTGTCTTGGAGACGACGGCAGATCTCCTCTGACGGCGAGCAGGACATTGAACGTTACGGACCGTCAATCCCTGGGACGGGCGGTCGGGCAATCGGCTCCGCCCCTTCGTCCCAACTGATATGCGTTGTCCGCCGTATCGCCGGACGGGGAACGAACCCGGTCGCGCGAACGGCCGGACGGTTTCGCTCGGGTTTGGATGTTGGTTGCGGGGCAGGGAAGCTGGTGCGGGGCAGGGGAGCCGCATCAGGTCGGGATGCGGGACGTGTGAGCCACCCCGACCCGAGGAAGGCGGCAGACCGGGCGTCGACCCCTTCCACGGCGCCGGGCTGTCAATGGACCTGGGCTTCGATCCCGCTCCGATCCGGTCCCGCTCAGGGTTCCGAACGACCGAGGGCGGGTGCCGGTGCGGCGACGGGCGCGGGCTGCTCGATGATGCGGCGGGTGATGGTGCGGCCGAGGTCGATGGCGGGCGCTTCGATCCAGCGATAGACCAGGGCCGCCACCGCGACGGTGGCCAGAGCGGTCGCGCCCGCGAACAGGTGGATCGGGATCACCGCCTCATATCCGGCGAGCGCGTGCTCCAGCACGACCTGCACCACCGGCCCGAACAGGTAGATCGAATAGCTGATGGCGCCGAGATAGACGAAGACCCGGCCCTCGATCCGCAGCCCGACGCTCAGAAGCCAGAACAGCGCCATCGCGAGCCAATAGGTGATCGTGTACTTCATCCAGTTCTCCTGGAAGCCCATGTCCCGCCCGTAGGCGAGCACCGACACCAGGGGCACCGCGCAGACCAGCGCCCCCGTGACCAGGGCCAAGGCCCGGCCCCAGCCCGGGCGCCGCTCGAAGACATGGTAGCGCAGGCACAAACCCCACAGCATCACCGACAGGGCGAGGGGAACCGCCACCGGGACCTTGCGCTGGAAGTGATAGCGCAAGCCAGCCAGCACCACGGCGGCGGCGATCATCAGAAGGGTGGTGGCGACGACGCTGCCGCGCCGGTCGAGGTGACCCATGGCGAACAGGGCGACACACAGGCCGTAGAAGATCAGCTCGATCTGCAGGGTCCAATACAGGCCGATGATGTTCTCGACCCCGACGAATTGCTGCAGCATCGTGATGTTGGCCGGGACCAGCAGAGCCGGAATGTCCCGCCCGGCCCAGATGAACAGCACCAGCAGGCCGCACGGAATCGACAGCCAATAGGCGGGATAGAGGCGGAAGAACCGCGAGATCGCGAAGGCCAGGATCGGCCGGCGGCTCGGCTTGAACAGCGAGAACGGCACCACGAAGCCCGAGACCGCGAAGAACATCGTCACGGCGATCTTGCCGAGGTCGAGCCACTCCGTCAGCCCGGCCACGACGGCCTGCTCGGCGGGAAACGGCCCGAGCCGGGTCTTCAGCCCGAACTCGACGGTGTGCGCGTAGATCACAGCCAGCGCGGCCAGGCCGCGAATCGAATCGATGCTGTGGAGGCGGCGCATGGCGGACGCGAGTGTTGCGCCCCCGAGATTGAGGACCATCCGAGGCTTGCAGGTGGCGGCCGCGGAGACAAGGCGCATCCCTCCGCGTGGTAAATAGCGCACGGGATTCCGCGGTTCGTCCTGAGGCACGAGCGCCACACCGGGCGGCAAACGTCGGGCCGTCCCGGCAAAACCCGTGCTCGCCCCCTTCGGCGCCTTGCCGCCAGCGCAATTGACGGTGACGCAGGCCATAACGCGGGGCCTCGGCCCCGACCCAACTCCCCTTCGGATTTTGCCATCGATGCCGCGTTCGCTCCTGTCGACAGCCGCCATCCTCGCGCTCGCCGCCGGCCTCGGCGCCTGTGCCTCGCAGCGCCTCGAAGGCCCCGTGCGCGGCCGGGCCGCGCCCGGTCCCCAGGCCGCCCTCGAGCCGATCGCCCCGGCCATGCCGTCCGGACCCGTCACCTCCGAGCCGCTGGCCCCGCCGCCGGGCGCCTCCGCCTCCCCGGCCGACTTTCCGCCGCCGGTCGGCGCCAACGTCGCGGTCGCCCCCTCGACGCCGGTGATCGCGCCCGACCCGACGCCCGTCGCGCCACTGCCGCCGCCGGTGGTCGCCAGCGGCAGATCCTCGGTGGTCGGAACCTGGAACGCCAAGGACGCCACCGGCGCGAGCTGCAAGGTCTCGCTGTCGAGCGCCCCCGCTCTCGACCTCTACAAGGCCAGCGCCTCGGGCTGCCCGAACAAGGACCTGTCCAAGGTCACGGCCTGGGATTATCGCGACGGCGAGGTCTACCTGTACCAGCCGGGCGGCACCGTCGCGGCCCGTTTGCGCCAGGGTGGCGCAGCCCTCGACGGCGCACTTTCGAAATCCGGCGCCTCCCTCGCGATGGTGCGCTGACCGGCCGTGACCGCGACACGACCCTGTGGGTATTCCAAGGCCCGGAACACCCGTCAGGTCCGTCACCGCGACGCGTCGCTTCGGTATACCAAGGCCCGAAACGCGCGTCGCGTCCGTCACTCCGGACGCGGCACCGCCGCTAGGGATTGACCCGCAGGCCGAGCAGGAACGTGTTGGCGTGGAAGCTCGATCCCGCCGAGGAGCTGTCCAGGCGCTGATAGATGTAGCTGCCGCGCATCGCCAGCCAGCGATTGAAGCGATAGTCGAGGCGCGCCGTCGCCGAGAATCCGCGCTCGGTGATATTTACCCGGTCGTAGTCGTTCGACAGATACGTGACCCCGCCGATGAGCGAGAGATTGCGCAGGAGGTCGTGTTGGACTTCCAGGGTCGCGGTTTGTGTAAGAACTCCGCTCGAACCCGGTACCGACGTCTCGATGACGCCCGTGGCTGCATTGAGCCGCACCGTGGTGAGCGGGCTTGCGCTCCAGATCAGCGCCGCGTTCACGACCGGCGCCGTCAGGTCGCGCAGGGACGGGTCGACATAGGTCCGGTGCTGCAATCCGCCCGAGATTTCGCCGGTCACGAAACGGGTCAGCGCGAAGGTCGCGCCGCCCGCAAAAGTCACGCCATCGGAGTCGCGGCGAATTCCCGAGGAATCCACCCGTAGATCGTAGACGCGGGTATCGGCCAGGACATCGACGAACGGCGTGATGACTGGCGAGATCTCGTATCCGGCCCGGAGTTGCAGGCCGTACTGGTTCAAGTTGCGGTCGCTCTGACGCACGATGGTGCCGTCGGACAGTTGCGCATCCTCGAATTCGGACCGGTCGAGCAGGCCGCGCACCGACACCTGCACCCGGTTGAAGCGCTCGGTGACGCCGAGCGTGGTGCCGTAGCTCGCAATCAGCGGCCGGGTTGCCGTCGCGGCCGTTAGGTCGGGGGTGCCAGTGCGTTGTGTTTCCAGGAGAAAACGACCCTCGACATCGATCCGCGTATCGCGGTTCGCGTCGATCCGCAGCCGGGTCACGCCCGACCCGTTGGGGCGGCTCGCCCCCTCATTATCGGGGAAATCGACATAGCCCCCGCGCAAATCGCCGGTGAGTTCGCTCGACGACCAGTCGCTTCGGAAGCTCACCTCACCGTCCGTCCGCAGCGCCAGAGACGGCCTGGCCAGGCGGTTGGTGATCTGGTCGGGGTTGGTGTCGTAACCCATGCTCTGCTGCAGAGCGGGCAGGATCGTGAAAGTGCCGAACTTGATACCGAGCGGCGCGTAGGCCTCGTCGATGGTGATCGGCCGGCGCAAAGCCGTCGACAGGAAGAACCCCGGCGTCTGCACGCCGGCCAGGGGGAGCAGCGTCGGCAGCGGCACCCCGCTGACGGCGCTGCGCACCACTGGCGTCAGGCGCAGGTCGTAGCTCGGCACCTGCGTGATCGACCGGACCGGACGGACGGTGGCGCTTCCGAACCGGCGTGGCGGAATCGCTCGAAGTTTCAGGATGTTGGTCGGGCCGCGATTGTTGGCCCCATTGGTCCCGCCGGACGCGATGGCGCTGCCCGAACGGCTGCCGGCCAAGGCGCGCGTGGCGAGCCCGCCACTGCCGGCCCCGTCGTCGGTGGCGCTGCCGTTGCTGTTCAGGACGCCGCTACCCGAAATCGTGCTGCCGCGCAGGCCGGAATTGAGGGGCAGGACGTCGCCCACATTGGCCGTTCCGGACGCGCTGTCGGGGGCCCCCGACGGCAGGGTCTGCGCCGCAGCCGCCAAGGGGGGTAGTATCAGGAGGGCAGCCAGCGCGAAGCCCGAGCCTCGAACGCGCCATTCTGAAATCGGCCCTGCACCTGTCACGGATCGACGTCTTTCCGCTGACCTTCGCGCCGGATACGGCGCTTCGAGATGAGGACCGCCAGCGGGACCGTCTGGCGGGCAGTCCGTGGCCACGCTTGGCGTGAGCGGCCTGGCACCATGGTTAAAAGGGCTACAACGAGCACGGTTAATGGCCCGTCAACGCAGGCAGCCAGACCCGCATAGGCCCATCGGAGTCGCCTTCCGACCACAATCGCTGTTCATAGCCAGCCTACACCGTCGCGGCTCACGCGCGCGATCAGACCAGAAGGATACGGGCCGGGATGGCTCCAGCAGACACCGCCTTGGCCGCGCGCCATCCCATCGACGCCGCCGGGAATTCCCCGTCTGCCGCCGTGGCCTCCGCCCTGCGCACCATCGAGACAGAACGCGACGGTCTCGCCTGCCTGATGGACTCGATCGGCAATGGGCTCGGCGACGCCTTCACGGCGGCCGTCTCGCGGATCGCGCGGGCTCAGGGTCGCGCCATCCTGACGGGCATGGGCAAATCCGGCCATATTGGGCGCAAGATCGCCGCGACGCTGGCCTCCACGGGGACCCCGGCGCTCTACGTGCATCCAGCCGAGGCGAGCCACGGCGATCTCGGCATGATCCAGCCGGAGGATGTCGTCGTGGCCTTGTCGTGGTCGGGTGAAACCACGGAACTCGCCGACATCATCGGTTACGCGCGGCGATACCGGGTCGGCCTCGTCGCTATTACGGCCAATGCGGGATCCACCCTGGGCCGCGAAGCCGACGTTTGCCTGACGCTGCCGAAGGCGCGTGAGGCTTGCCCGAACGGCCTTGCCCCAACGACCTCCACGGCGATGCAACTGGCGCTCGGCGACGCGCTCGCGATCGCTCTTCTGGAGGCGCGCGGATTCTCGGCACGGGAATTCGGCATCTATCATCCGGGCGGACGCCTAGGCGCCTCCCTGCGACAAGTCCGGGAGGTGATGCACAGTGGCTCGCAGTTACCGGTGGTCGCACGCGGGACATCCATGCGCGCCGCCATTGCCGAGATCGACGCCAAGGGCTTTGGATCGGTGCTTGTGGTCGAGGCCGACGGTCGGCTCGCCGGGATCGTCACCGACGGCGACCTGCGCCGCAACGTGTTCCGCAGTGACCTCGACAGTCTTGCGGTCGAGGCCCTGATGAGCGGCAGGCCCCGCACCATCGCGCCCGAGACACTCCTGGCGAAGGCGCTCGAAATTCAGGAATCGATGAAGATCACCGCGCTGATCGTTGTTGAGAACGAGCGCCCGGTCGGCCTCGTGCACTACCACGACCTCCTGCGCTCGGGCGTTGCCTGACTGATCAGATCTGCCGCCGAAGCCAGCGCCCGACCCGCTGGAGGGGCGATACCCGTCCGGCATGCCGTCGGACCGCGTCCTCCTCCGCATCCCGGGTATCAAGGGTATCGAAGGCCCGCGCGCGTGCCAGCATTTCGACGGCGACGGCGGTCGGATCTGGCAGGGACCAGTCAAAGTGGAACCCAGCCTCTTCACCTGTTTCAGCGCCGATGGCGGAGTAGTAGCGCGCCTGGGTTCCGTTCAGGGCATCGAGGAGCAGGAAGTTGGCGTTGATATGCGCCGCCCAGTTCAGGCCGAGAATGCGCCGGCCCGGCGCAGCAAAGACAGCAGCGTGGAAGGCCGACCCTGCCGTCCCGAGCACCATGCGCCGCTCGGATAGCAGGCGCACGAGTTGGGACAGGCGCAGACTCTCCGGATAGACGATGTCGACGCCTCCGCGCTCCAGCGCCTCGCATAGGACCTGCTCGTTGCGAAGGCGCGAGATTCCGGTGCCCAGACGCGTTTTGGACAGGTAGACGGGTCGCGATTCTGTATCGACCAGGGCCGGGTCCCAGAAAGGCTGTCCGACGAAGCGCGCCAGGGTGCCGTGCACGTCGTGGACGAAGTCCTGCTCGCGTAAGCTCGGCCCAGGCACCATGAGGCGCGGAATGCGGGTCGGCCGCTCGAACGTCGCGAGATCGTCGAGCGTCATGTCGAACCGGGAGAGAATCTCGATCAGGAAGGGCAGCGCCGCCCAGGTCTCGCGCCGTATTTCAGGTGGCCCGAGCGGATGACACAGTAGGCGCGGCTTCGGGCCGTCCCAGGTGAGGAGCGGCCACAGTCGTGCAAAGGTGCCAAAGAGGAAGTGGCCATAATGGGTGATCAGCGGTCCGACGTAGAGAGTTGGTCGATCCTCCGCACAATCGGTGACCTCCGATACGACCGGTTCACCACTCGCCTCGATCGTGTTTCCGGCAGCATCGAGCAGGCCCCAGCGGCCGTCTGTGGTCACGGGTTGATACACGGCATCGGTGACGACCCGAACGCTGGGAAGGGCGTCACGATGCTCCGTCCGCCCCCAGACCCTACGGCAACGCTGAAGTGTCACACTCATGGATGGACCGGACCTTCCGGTTGAGACCTTGAAGGCATCGGTCCGGCAGCCTCGCCACGGTCCGACAGACGCTTCATGGTACCGAACAGCTATGTGGCACGAGGGCTCGGTTCAAAGACGACCTTTCGGGCAGGTCCTTGTACACCTATAGTTTCTCCCACATGTCCACGCCGCTTCGTCCTGTCCGCCGCCTCGATCCGATTCTCGTCGACCGCATCGCAGCGGGCGAAGTGGTCGAACGCCCTGCCTCGGCCGTCAAGGAACTCGTCGAGAATGCCATCGATGCTGGCGCGCGAAGCATCGAGGTGACGATTGAGGCCGGCGGACGGCGGCTCATCCGCGTCGTCGATGACGGCGCGGGGATGAGCGCCGACGACTTGGCTCTTGCGGTGGAGCGCCACGCCACATCAAAACTCCCGGGCGGCGATCTGACCCGTATCGAGACGCTCGGATTCCGCGGCGAAGCGCTGCCCTCGATCGGCGCCGTCGCCCGCCTGACGCTGACGAGTCGCACGGTCGAGGCCGAAACTGGCGCCACCCTGACGGTGGATGCCGGTGTGAAGGGCGAGGTTCGGCCGGCACCGAGCGCGCGCGGAACCCGCATCGAGGTGGTGGACCTATTTTCCGCCACCCCGGCGCGCCTGAAGTTCCTCAAATCCGACCGGGCCGAGACGACGGCGATCGGCGATATCCTACGCCGGCTTGCTGTGGCGCAGCCGCAGATCCGTCTGGCGTTGCGCTCGGAGTCTGGAACACCGGCGGTCTTCCCCGCGGAGGCCGAGACCGATCCGGCCGCGACTCTGCGGCGGCTGACCGCGGTGTTTGGGACTGATTTCGGCACGAATTCGCTGGTCCTCGACATGGCGCGCGAAGGCTTTGCCCTGTCGGGCCATATCGGCCTTCCGAGCTACCATCGCGGGGCGGCCAACCAGATCCACTTCACCGTCAACGGCCGCCCGGTTCGTGACCGACTCCTGCTTGGTGCCGTTCGGGGTGCCTACGCGGATACCATGAGTTCGGATCGGCATCCTGTCCTGGCACTTACGATCCGGTGCGATCCGGCCCTGGTCGACGTCAACGTGCATCCGGCTAAGACAGAGGTACGCTTTCGCGACCCAGGCCTGATCCGAGGACTGATCGTCAGCGCGATTCATGAGACGCTGCGGCAGGCAGGCCTACGCGGTTCGACCACAAGCGCCGCCCGAACCCTTGACGCGCTACGCCCGGCGAGCCTCCAGGTTCATACCGGCGCGAGCCCATATCCGGTACCCAGCCCGAGCCAAGCCCGAGGACTTCCATCCTTCGCGGCTCCGATCGGCTACCGCCAGGGCTCGTACCAGTCCGACGCCTTCACGGGGTTCGGGGAAACGCCCCAAACGCTGATCGACGAAGCGCCTGCGGCCCAACTCAGCGGCCTAACTCAGGCTCAGTTCGCCGAAGATTTCGCGGCGCCCTCGGCCGATCTTCACCGGGAGGCAGAGTTGCCCGAGACAGTCGGGCATCCGCTCGGCGCGGCGCGGGCGCAACTGCACGAAACTTACATCGTCGCCCAGACCGCCGACGGATTGGTGCTGGTGGATCAGCATGCGGCGCATGAGCGGCTCGTCTACGAGCGTCTGAAGCGCGAGCGGGCGCTTGGCGGCATTGCCCGCCAGGGCTTGCTTATTCCTGATGTGGTGGAGATGGCGCCGGGCGATGCGGAGCGTCTAGTTGCGGCGGCACCGGACCTGGACCGACTCGGCCTCACCCTGGAAGCTTTCGGTACCGGTGCGGTCTTGGTGCGCGAGGTGCCAGCGGCCCTGGCGAATGCCTCGATCCGCGGTCTTGTCACCGATATCCTCGATGCGATGACCGAGAGCGGGCTTGAAGACAGCAGTCCCGACGGAACCGATGGCAGCGGTGGCCCCCTCGGGCGGCGCCTCGACGCGATCCTGTCGCGCATGAGCTGTCACGGCTCGATCCGAGCCGGGCGCCGCCTCCGCCCTGAGGAGATGAACGCCCTGCTGCGCGAGATGGAGGCGACGCCGCTGGCAGGTACCTGCAATCATGGCCGCCCGACCCTTGTGGAGCTGAAGCTCCACGACATCGAGCGGCTGTTCGGCCGGCGTTAGTCGCGCGGTCTGTGTCCCTCAGGCCGCCGGCAGGTTGGCGGCGGCCTTCAGAGCTTCGGCGACCGCCTTTTCGCGGGCCTCCGGACCGAGCGCGATACCCTCGGCCACAATAATTTCCGGCTTGGTAACGCCGATGAAGCCAAGGACGGCGCGAAGATAGGTTTCGGCATGCTCCGCCGCCGCATTCGGGGTGCCGGACCCGTAGAGGCCGCCCCGCGCCACGGCGACGATGACCCGCTTTTCGGGTACGAGACCGACGGCGCCAGTCTCCGTGTATTTGAAGGTCCGGCCCGCCACGAGGATGCGGTCCACCCAGGCCTTGAGCTGCGAGGAAATCGTGAAGTTATAGAGCGGCGCACCGATCACCACGATGTCGGCAGCGAGGAATTCCTCAAGCACCTCGCGCCCCAGGGCGACGTCGTTCTGAATGTCGGGGGTGTTGCTCGCGTTCGGCTGCTGGCCGGCCAGGTAAGCACCCGACAGGTGCGGGATCGTGGTCGCCGCCACGTCGCGATAGGTGACGTCGAGATCCGGCGCCCCAGCCTTCAAGTGCGAAACGATCGCGGCCGAGACGGCGCGGCTGACGGAGTGATCCCCCAGGATGCTGCCGTCGACGTGCAGAAGCTTCATGTTCAATCCCCGGCATCAGAAGTGTACCGAGGCGCTATAGAGGACCAGACCCGCGCGAGCGCAAGGAGGCACATTCGTGAAACCCGGGCACATTGAGGATACCGCGACAGCGCGCGATCACCGCCCCGCCGACTGTCGAATCGTCGGGACCGTGCTGGCACGCATTGGTGACAAGTGGAGCATCCTCGTGGTGATGACGCTGACGGATGGACCGCGGCGCTTCAACGAGTTGAAGCGAACGATCGGCGGTATCTCGCAGCGGATGCTGACCTTTACTCTGCGCGGCCTGGAGCGGGACGGACTGGTATCGCGAACCGTACATCCGACGATCCCGCCGCGCGTGGATTACGAACTGACGGCGTTGGGTCGCTCGTTGCAGGACCCCGTTCAGGCCCTGGGAGCCTGGGCCTTCGCCAATCTGCCGGCAATCCAGGATGCGCGGACGCGCTTCGACGGCGAGCAGATCTCGTGACCGCCCCACTCCGTCAGGTCCAGTACAGCACCCGCGCACGTGACAATTCGCGTGCAACGGCAGCCGTGATTGTCTCGCGCATCTGTCGCATCAGGTCACGCGGGTAGACGTATTTCAGTGAACCGAACTTGGTCATCTTCCGGGTGCGTTCGTCCTCTCGCATCGGAAGGTCAGAGCCCGGATACCAACCCTGCAAAACGTCTTTCGAACCGGGAGTGAACCGATGCGTGATCAGTTCGACGGTCAGATCGACGTCGGGCAATCCGGCGAGGGCATCGGCAACGTCTCGCAGAAGCGCGGCATAGGCGTCCGGCCAGTTCGGCACGGGGAGGATCGGCGCGATCGTGAGCCCGACCGGGTAGCCGGCGCGCGCCACCGTCGCGAGAGCGCCGAGACGCTCATCGAGGCTGGCGGTGCCGCCCTCGTAGCGGGCTGCCGCGCGGGCATTGACCGAGAAGCGGATACGGGTGCGTCCGCGATGCGGCAGGTCCAGCAACGGCGCCACGGAAGCGAACTTGGTGGTGAAGCGTAGTTGTACCGGCGCGTCCCACGCACCGAAGTACTCAATCGCGGCGGAGAGTGATCCCGTCAGGTGTTCAATGCCGAGAGGGTCGGTATAGCACGAGGCCTCGAAAGTCGTTCCCTCCTGCGCGCGCTCTTCCTGGGCTGACGTTATCCCGCCTTGGCCGAGATAAGCCAGGAGGTTGCCGAGGATCGCGTCGAGATTGGCGTAGGCCCGGGTCACCGGCGGACCCGAGAGCGAACCCGCGAGGTAACAATACTGGCAATGCGCCGGGCAGCCTTCCGCGAGGTCGAAGCGCCAATCTGCGCTCGGCGGAATCGGCTGAAGTTTCAGCTTGGTGGGCGGGGCGACGACGATCGCGAGGGTCGCCTTGGCCTCGCGATAGGCGATGCGCGGATCCGGATTACGTAGGCCCGTCAATCGGTTGGCACTCAGATGCTCGACCGGCAGCCCGAACGCGGTGGCGCGTTCCACCATGGCACGGCCATGGGCGTGCTCAAGGGCGGCGGGGGTCACGAGGACGCGGCGCGGCCGCCAGAGGCGGGTCGGGCGCGGCGCGATAGGAGGTGCGGACGGAGCCCATTCCGCGGCGTCGGCTCGGGGTTCGGCGAGGACCATGCGGGGTGAACGCATCGGCCGCCTCAGGGGTCCGAACTGCGCAAAAGTGCCGCCGGTATACACCGAGGGTCACGTCGAGGTCGCGCTGGTATACGACGCAGAACGCGAAACGTCGTAGTCGCGTCTCAGCCGGTATAGCGCGCATAGGCAACGGCCGTGTCGCCGTAGACCCGGCGCTCCAGCTCGGTGAAGCCGGGTGGCAGAGCGACGTGCACGCTGGCCGCCTCCTCGACCACCGCGAGGGCGCCGGGCGCGAGCCAGCCGCCGGCCGCTGCGCCGGCCAAGGCCGACGGGGCGAGATCGCGCTGGTAGGGGGGGTCGCAGAACACGAGGGTGAAGGTGCCGCTGGTGCCGACCGGGCCGAGCCGGGTGGCGTCCCGCCGGAACAGGCGGGTCGACCCCTCCGCCCCGAAGGCCTCGATGTTCTCGCGAATCAGAGCCCGGGCCTCGGCACCCTCGTCGACCAGGAGCGCGTAGGCGGCGCCGCGCGACAGGGCCTCGAAACTCAGCGCGCCGGTGCCGGCGAACAGGTCGAGGACCCGGGCTCCGGCGACGGCATCGTCATACGCGTGGGCGAGGACGTTGAAGATCGCCTCGCGCAGACGATCCGAGGTCGGACGAATCGCGTCGGTCTTCGGCGTGGAGAGGCGGCGCCCGCGATGGTCGCCGCCGACGATCCTCACCGGCTCCCACCGCGGGGCGGACGACCGCCGCCGCCGGGCCTGCTCCCACCCGACTTGCTGCCGCCTGCGCCGCCCCGGCTAAAGCCACCCGGCTTGCCACCGCCGGGCTTAGCGAACCCGCCGGGCTTGCCGAACCCGCCTGGCTTGCCGAACCCGCCGGGCTTGCCACCGGCCTTGAAGCCACCGCCCGGCTTGCCGGCTCCCTGGAAGCCGCTGCGCTCGCCATCCTGGCGCGCGGAACCGCCCTTGAAGCCGCCGCGATCGCTGCGGTCGGCGCCCGAGCGGTCGTTACCCCGAAAACCGCTGGGCTTGTCGCTCTGGAAACTGCGGGGCTTGTCGCCCTGGAAGCCGCTGGGCTTGTCGCCTCGGAAACCGCTGGGCTTGTCGCCCCGGAAACCACTCGGCTTATCGTCCCGACGGTCGTCGCGGGCCGGCGCGCCACGGGAGGCCGGGCGGGCGCCGCGGGCGTCGTCGCCTTCGGAGCGGTTCGGATGGGTGCGGAAGGGGCCACGCGGGCGGTCCTCTCCGCCGCGTGGCGGGCCGCGACGCTCGGCGCCGTCCTGAGGCCGGAAATTCCCCCGTTGGCGGTCGTCCTCCCGGCGCGGCGGCCGGCCCTCACCGCCGAAACTGCGGGCGGGACGGTCGCCGGCGGAACGGTCCGAACGGTCTTCGGTCTGCCGGAACGGGCGGGCCTGCGCCTCGGCACGGGGGAAGCGGCCCTCGCGGGGCGCGGCCTCGTCACCCCGGCGTCGTCCGGCGCTGTCGCGGCGGTGCGGCTCGGCAGCGGATTCCTGCGGGCTCGACTTCAGCCGCTCCACGAGGACGCGGCGCTCGCCGGTGCTGATGGCGCCGACACGCTCGCGGCCGCGGACGGCTGCGGCTTCGCGCTCGGCCTTCGGATCGGCACCCCGACGCGGGATCTTCACCCGGCGCGGTGCGTCCTCGGCACGGGCCTCGTCCTCGGCCCGCCAGACCGAGCGGCGCGGACCGGCGCTGTTGCCGCCGGTGGGCACCCGGGCGGGCTTGGCCGGCGCCATCGGGCGATCGCCGCCGCGGGCGCCGCGCGGCGCCCCGTCGTCGCTGCCATAGGAGTCGCGGCGCTGGGCGGCCGAGGCGCTGCGGGCGGGCTGCTTGGCCTGCTGCTTCGGCGAGCCGAAGGGCGCGATCGGCTCCCGCACCGGGCTCTCGAAATCGACGCCGGCCTGCTCCGACAGGGCCGGACCGAGCTGTTCCTTCAGCACCTTGGTGCGAATTTCTTCCGCCAGGCCGGCTTCGAGGTCGCCGAGCTGGAACGGCCCGAACGAGAGCCGGATCAGCCGGTTCACCGCCAGTCCGAGATGCTCGAGGATGCGCTTGACCTCGCGATTCTTGCCCTCGCGCAGGCCGAGGGTGATCCACAGGTTGTCGCCGGACGACCGGTCGAGGGTCGCCTCCACCGGCCCGTAATCCATGCCGTCGATGGTCACGCCCCGGCGCAGCTTGTCCAGCTCGGCCTGGGTGGTGTCGCCGTGGGCGCGCACGCGGTAGCGGCGCAGCCAGCCGGTATCCGGGTGGGCGACGACCTTGGCGAGACCGCCATCGTTGGTCAGGAGCAGAAGCCCCTCGGTGTTGATGTCGAGGCGTCCGATCGCCACCACGCGGGGCAGGTCCTCGGGCAGGTTGTCGAAGACGGTCTGGCGGCCCTCGGGATCGCGCGCCGTGGTCACGAGACCGCGGGGCTTGTGGTAGATCCACAGGCGGGTGCGCTCGCGGGCCGGCAGCGGCTCGCCATCGACGGTGATCCGGTCGTCGGGCGTGACGTTCATCGCCGGCGAGGTCAGCACCCGGCCGTTGAGGGTGACGCGGCCCTGCTCGATCATCGCCTCGGCATCGCGACGCGAAGCGATGCCCGCACGGGCAATGGCCTTGGCGATGCGGTCGCCCTCGGGCGTCCCGGCGTCGCGGGACGGTCCATCGGCGGAGGCTGCCTCGGGCTTCGCGATCGGCGCCTTCACCAGCGGGGTCTTGCGGCGCAGGGGCGCGTCGCCGCCGCGCGGCATGGCGGCGTGCCGAACCTTGGGCTTTTCCTCGGCCGAAGGCCCGGGAATGCCCGCATCGGTCGCCGGCGCCCAGGCCTCGGCCTTCTCGGTGGATTTCGGTTCCGGGGCTTGCGGCGGGGTCACCGCGTCAGCGGCCTTCGCCTTGGCGCGCTTGGCTGTTTCGGGCTTGGCTGTTTCGGGCTTGGCTGTCTCGGGCTTGGCTGTTTCGGATTTGGCAGTCTCGGGCACGCTCGCCACCGGCTCAGCCGTCTGCGTTTCGGGCTGAGACGGCGCAGCTTTCGGCGCCTTGGATTTGGCGGCTTTGGATTTGGGGGATTCCGGTTTGGCCGCCTCGGAGGCGGGGGCCTCGGATTCGGGCGTCGCCCCCTCGCTCGACGGCGCCGCCTTCAGCTTCCGGGGCTTGGTCGTCGCGGACTCGTTCGCGCCGGGTTCATCCTTCGCCGCCTCCGACTTCGCCGACTTGGCTTTGTCGGACTTGACCACTTCGGACTTGGCCTTCTCGGACACTGCTTGGCCGGACACTGCCGTGTCGGATTTGGCCTTCGCCGGTACAGGGGCGACGATCTCAGGCGTCGAGGTATCGGCTGTTGCGTTGCCGGCCTTGGCAGACTTGCCGGCTGCAGCCTTGGTCTTGGAGGCTTTCGCTTCGGATGCGTCGGTCATCGAGGGGCCAGCCTTCGAGGAACCAGCCTTCGAGGAACCAGCCTTGGCATCGAAAACCTTGCCATCAGACGCCTTGCCGCCGGCCCCTTTGGCGTCAGACGCCTTGGCGCTCGAAGACTTCGTCTTCACGGGCTGGCTCGCGGAGGCCGCGGGTGGCGCAGCAACGGGCGGAGTCGCGCCGGTCTCGGGTGCTGCCTTCGTCGAGGCCTTGGCCTTCGAACGGGAAATCTTGGCAGGCGCGTCCTCGGACCCGCCCATCGTCTTATCAGTCTTGTCGGTCATGCCTGCCCCATAACAGAGCGGACGCGTTGTTGCGAGTGATCCCGCGCGCTTGAGCCGCGGGTTCGCGCTAAGACCGGGCCCCACACGCGAAAAGGCGGCTCGCGCCGCCTTTCCTGTCCCGCCTGACGGCGCCGCCCGCGTGAGGGGGCGCGCGGTCTGGAGGTGCTTAGAGCTTGCTCTTCACGGTGTCGGCAGCGTTCTTCACGCCGTCCTTGGCATCGCCGACCGTCTTCTGGGCTTCGCCCTTCAGCTCCTGGGCCTTACCCTCGGCCTTCAGCTTGTCGTTGTCGGTAACGTTGCCGATACCCTGCTTGACGTTGCCGACGGCCTCGTTGGCGAGACCCTTGATCTTGTCGGTGGTGCTGCTCATCGTGCGCTCCTCGTCTGTCGTTGGCAGCCGAACCATTCATCGATCCAGCCGCATCGGGCTTTCCAACGGCCACGTCACGGCGATGTTCCAAGGCGTAACATTCGCATGGGTTAACGTTGGTTTCCGTGGTTTGCCGAACGCGCTACGCTTTTCCAGATGTCCGAACCGATCCCCGTCGTACCCCCGACCCACCTCGACGCCGACGACCCCTTAAGCCTCGCCTTCGATGCCGCGCGAAAGGCGGCGGCGGAGGGCGAGGTCCCGGTCGGGGCCGTGGTGGTGAAGGACGGGGCGGTGATCGCGGTGGCGCACAATCGGCCGCTGGGCCTGCGCGATCCAACGGCCCATGCGGAGATCCTGGCGATCCGCGCGGCCTGTCTCGCCCTCGGTGACGAGCGCCTCAGCGGATGCGACCTCTACGTGACGCTCGAACCCTGCGCGATGTGCGCGGGGGCGATCTCCTTCGCCCGTATCCGGCGCCTGTATTTCGGGGCCTACGACGCCAAGGGCGGTGCGGTGGAGCACGGACCGCGCTTCTTCGCGCAGCCGACCTGCCATCACAGCCCCGAAATCTATGGCGGCTTCCGCGAGACGGAAGCCGCCGACCTGCTGCGCAGCTTCTTCGCAAACCGCCGCGAGCGCTGAACCCTCAACTTCCGCCGGCGCCCCCGCCGCCGCCGGTGTTGGCGATCGGCTTCTGGTTCTGCTCGGCATTGCCGGAGGCGGCCGAATTGTTCGAGATGCTCGACGCGCCGGTGGCTCCGGGCGCGATGGTCCCGACCGAACCCGGACCGCCATTGTCGATGCCGCCGGGCTTGACCACCGGGCCGCCCGCGACCCCGGGCGCCGTCAGGCGTGGCGGCCCGGGCTGCTTGATCTCGGCCGGCGCATTGCCCTGGGCGAGGGTGAAAGACGTGCTGGCCAGAACCAGCGCGAGCGTGGTGGGGATGATCCGCATGAGGTCCCTCCGAGCTGAGTGTGACACCATCAGTCTCAGACCAACACAGACCATCCCCGGCGGTTTCAAGCTTTGCCGGCGTCGGATGCGCCGGCGTCAGGCCGCTGCCAAAGGTTTCGAGACGTCCTCCAGGGATTTGCCTTCCGCCGCCGTGCCGAACAGGCCGCCGACAATAGCCGCCACCGCCATCAGGGCCGCGCCGATCAGGTAGCCGATCAGCACGTTGTCGCGTGAGCCGGTCTCCACCAGAGCGCCGAACAGGAGCGGACCGGAGACACCGCCGATGCCGGTGCCGAGCGCATAGAACACCGCGATGGCGAGCGCCCGGATCTCCAGCGGGAAGGTCTCGGCCACGGTGAGATAGGCCGCACTCGCCGCTGCCGAAGCGAAGAAGAACACCACCATCCAGGCCGCGGTCTGGCCCACCGGCCCGAACACCTCGATCTTGAACAGGTAGCCGGTGATCGTGAGCAGAACCGCCGAGATGCCGTAGGTGAAGGCGATCATCGGGCGTCGGCCGATCGTGTCGAACAGACGTCCGAGGAGCAGCGGACCGAGGAAGGAGCCCAGCGCGAACGGCAGCAGGTACCAGCCGACATGGTCGCCCGGCACGCCGTAGAACCGTTGCAGCACCAGCGCGTAGGTAAAGAACAGAGCGTTGTAGAAGAACGCCTGCGCCACCATCAGGGCCAGACCCACCAGGGTCTGTTTGCGATGGCCGACCAGCATGGTGCCGAACACCTCCTTGAGGGGGGTGTGGCTTCGGGTCCTCAGCTTCATGCGCTTGCCCTCGTCGATGGGCGGCAGGGTGTGGCCCTCGTCGGTGAAGCGCTTCTCGATGCCGGTGACGACGCGGTCGGCCTCGGCGACGTAGCCGTGAGTGGCGAGCCAGCGCGGGCTTTCCGGAATCCAGGTCCGCAGGAGGAGGATCACCAGGCCGATGCCGCCGCCGACGAAGAAGGCGATGCGCCAGCCCCAGGCCGGGTCGATCATGCCCGGACGCAGCACCACGATGGACAGGAACGAGCCCATCGCGGCGCCGATCCAGAAGGAGCCGTTGATCACGAGGTCGGTCCAGCCGCGCACGCGGGCCGGGACCAGTTCCTGGATGGTCGAGTTGATGGCGGTGTACTCGCCGCCGATGCCGGCCCCGGTCAGGAAGCGGAACAGGCAGAAGCTGTAGATATCCCACGACAGCCCCGTCGCGGCGGTCGCCGCGAGGTACAGCGCCAGGGTGATGAAGAAGAGTTTCTTGCGGCCGATGCGGTCGGTGAGCCAGCCGAAGCCCAGCGCGCCCGTGACGGCGCCGACGAGGTAGGAACTGGCCGCGAGCCCGATGTCGAATTCGGTGAAGCTCATGGGCTCGGCCCGCAGCGCCCCCACGAGGGAGCCCGCCAGTGTCACTTCGAGGCCGTCGAGCACCCAGGTGATGCCGAGCGCCACGATGACGAGGACGTGGAAGCGCCCCCAGGGCAGGCGGTCGAGCCGGGCGGAGATGTCGGTGTCGATCACGGTGCCCATCGGGACCCGTTCCGGCGCCGCGCCTTGCGCGCCACCCCGTTCCGCCACGGCTCTGGTTACCATCGAACCCTCATTAACCTTGTATCACGACAGTTGTTGGCAATCCGCGCCGCGCCCCGGGAGTTCCGCCAAGCTTCGCCCGAACGGTTAAAGACTTTTGGCTGAATTCGGGATGTTCGACCGGACGCCCCCGATGCCTTCCCGCTTCTTCCGCCGACCCTTCCACCTGATCCTCGCCCTCACCGCCTTCGGGGTCATGCCCGCCGCGGCGTCGGAAGCGGGGCGCGGTCCCACTTCGGGCAATCCCGATCCGTGGCGCCTGCGAACGAGCGACGTGGCCGTGGCGACCCTCGACGGGCGCGCCGGGAAAACCCGGCCGGCCTCCGCGATCCCGGAGGCGCGGCGCGTGGTCCGGGTGGTCTATCCCGGCCTTACCGAGCCGCGCTGAGACGCGGGTCGAGGGCATCGGCGAGGCCGTCGCCGAGGACGTTGAGCGCCACCAGCGTGGCGACCAGGAACCCCGCCGGGGCGGCGAGCATCCAGGGCGCCGATTCGATGGCGCGCGAGCCCTCGGCGATGAGGGCGCCCCAGCTCGTGGACGGCTCCTGCACGCCGAGGCCGAGAAAGGACAGGAAGCTCTCCAGCAGGATCACCCGGGGCACCAGGAGGGTCGCCGCCACGGTGACGGGTCCGAGGGTGTTCGGCACGATGTGCCGCCGCAGGATCGCCCCGGTGGAGAGACCGAGCGCCTCGGCCGCCCGCACGAAGTCGCGGTGGCGCAGCGACAGGGTCTGCGCCCGGGTGATGCGGGCCATGTCGAGCCATTCCACCGCCCCGATGGCGACCAGGATCAGCCCGAGCCCGGCCCGGAAGAACACCAGCAGCAGGATGACGAAGAACACGAATGGCAGGGCGTAGAGCCCGTCGACGAGCCGCATCATCGCGGCGTCGACCCGGCCGCCGGCATAGCCCGCCACCGCCCCGTAGGTGACGCCGATGAGAAGGGCGACGCCGGTGGCGACGAGGCCGATCAGGAGCGAGACCCGGCCGGCGACGAGGCTGCGGCTGAGGAGGTCGCGCCCGAGCATGTCGGTGCCGAGGGGAAACACCAGCCGCCGCACCGGCGCCTCGACCACGAGGCGGCGCCCCTCCGCCGCGCGCGAGACGACGGTGGCGGGGCCGAACAGGTCCGAGCGGGGCAGGTAGCTGAGCGCCCGCTCGTTGATCGGGGTCGCCGCCGACAGGGTGACGTGCAGGACCCCGTCCGCGACCTGGATGTCCTCGGCCGTCACCCGCATGCGGAAGGCGAGGCGCTCCACCGCGGGGGCGATCGTCTCAGGGCGCGGATGGGGCGAGAGCGACGGCGGGGTGCGCACGAGGTCGGGATAGATCCGCGCCGGATCGTGCCCGGTGAGCAACGGGCCGACGAGGCACGCGAGGGCGATCAGCACCAGGACCGCGAGGGCCGCGACGGCGCCCGGGTCGCGGACGAGGCGCCCGAGGGCGCGCCTCACCGGGCGGCCCTGTGGCGCGGGTCGAGGAGGCCGGAGAGGAGGTCGGCCACGAGGTTGAGAACGATGACGAACAGCGCCACCAGCACGACGGTGCCCATCACCAGGGTGTAGTCGCGGTTCAGGGCCCCATCGACGAAGTAGCGGCCGATGCCGGGCAGGCCGAAGATGGTCTCCACCACCACCGACCCGGTGAGCAGGGAGGCCGCCGTCGGCCCGAGGATCGCCACGACCGGCAGCAGGGCGCCGCGCAGGGCGTGGCGGGCGATGCGCCGGGGCGGCAGGCCCATGGCGCGCTGGGTGCGGATCGGCTGGGCCGCCAGGACCTCCGCCATCGACGCGCGGGTGAGCCGGGCGAGCGCCCCGATCTGGGGCAGCGCCAGGGTGATCACCGGCAGGACGAGGTTGGCCGGGGCGCCGTTCTCCCAGCTGCCCACCGGCAGCCAGCGTAAAGACAGGCCGAAGACGATCTGCAGCAGGGGCGCCACCACGAAGGTCGGCACCGCCAGGGTGAGACCGGCCAGCAGGCCGACCAAGCGGTCGACCAGGCTGCCCCGGCGGAAAGCCGCGAAGGCGCCGAGCCCGATGCCCAGCACGAGGGCGAGCGCCAGGGCGAGGGCGCCCAACGTCATCGAGACGGGCAGGCCACGGGCGAACAGGTCGCCGACGGTGAGATCGCGAAACGAGAATGACGGCCCGAAATCGCCGGTCAGCAGGGCGGCGAGGTAGCGCCCGTATTGGACGATCAGCGGCTGGTCGAGGCCGTAGACCCGGGCGAGGTTGGCCATGGCGGCCGGGGGCAGGGGGCGTTCGAGGTCGAAGGGGCCGCCGGGGGCGAGCCGGATCAGGAAGAAGCTCACGGTGACGACGGCGAGCAGGGTCGGGACCGTCTGAACCAGACGGCGCAGCACGAAACCGATCACGCGGTCAGCCTCAGGAAGCGCGTCGGCGACGCGTTGCGCAGGTTCGGGTGATACCCGGCAAGACGCGGGGCGATCAGCGCCTTGGAGCGGGTGTGCATCACCGGAATCCAGGGCAGCTCGGTGACCACGATGGCCTCGGCCGCGTAAAGGAGGTCGGCCCGCCGGCCGATGTCGCGCTCGGCGGCGGCCTGCCGCATCAGAGCATCATAGGCCGGGTTGCCGTAATGGCCGGGGTTGAGGCCGTCATTGCCGGTCTCCAGCAAGAACAGAAAGTTCTGGGGATCGGAATAGTCGGCGATCCAGGACATGCGCGCCACGTCGAAGTCGCCGCCGTCGCGCAGGTAGGCAAAGTGAGTCTTGGCGTCGGTGTAGACGAAGCGGGAGACCACCCCGATGCCGCGCCACATGTCGGCGATGGCGAGCGCGGTGTTGCGGTTGTTATCGCTGGTGTTGAAGCGATACTCGACGCGCAGGGGCTTGGCCTCACCGAAGCCGGCGGCGGCCAGGAGCGCCCTCGCCTCATCCTCGCGGTCGATCGGCAGGGCGTCGCGCCCGGCGGTCTCGGGCGGCTGGCGATAATGGTCGAGGCCGGGCGGGCAGAGGGAGTAGGCCGGGTCCATGGTCTCGCCCCAGAGTTTCTGGGCCAGGAACTCGCGGTCGATGACCAGCGAGAGGGCGCGCCGCACCCGGACGTCGTCGAACGGGGCCTTGCGGGTGTTCACCGCCAGCGCGTAGAGGCCGAGCGCCGGGCCGAGCACCACCTGATCGGCGAACCGGACCTTCAGCGAGGCGATCTGGTCGCCGGGCAGGTCGGCCAGCGAGTCGATCTCGCCCGCCGCGTAGCGCCGGACGGCGCTCGACAGATCCGGGGTCGGCAGGAAGGCGACCTGCGGGATCGCCACTCTGGCCGCCGCGTGGAAATGCGGGTTGCGCTCCAGGGTGATGCGATCGTTCGGCACCACGTCCCGCAGCCGGTAGGGGCCGTTGGTGACGCTGTTGCCGGGACGCGCGAAGGCGTCGCCGTGGCGCTCCAGGGAGGGCGGGTGCACCGGCAGGGCGGTCTGGTGGGTCAGCAATTCGAGCAGGTACGGCGTCGGCTGCTCCAGGGTCAGCACGAGGCGCCTTGCCTCCGGTGCGGCGGCCCCGAGAGCCTCGGGCGGCAGCGCGCCCCGGTTCACCGACCGGGCGTTCTTCAGGGGGAACAGGACCTCGGCGTATTTCGCCGCCGTGGCGGGGGACAGGATGCGCCGCAGGGCGAAGACGAAGTCGGAAGCCAGAACCGGATCGCCGTTCGACCAGCGCCCGTCCGGTCGGAGTTCGAAGTCGTAGGTGAGGCCGTCGTCGGAGACGGACCAGCGGATCGCGGCGCCCGGGATCAGGGCGCCGTGATTGTCGTAGGTCAGCAGGCCCTCGGAGAGGTCACGCAGGATATGCGCCTCGGCGACGGTCGAGGATTTGTGCGGGTCGAGGGTCTCGGGGTCCGCATCGTTGCCGCGCCGATACACGTCGGCCGGTGCGGCGGCGGCCCGGCCGACGCCTCCGGCGGCCAGGAGCGCCGCACCACCGACCAGCCATTGGCGCCGATGCGGGCGCATGCGCGGATCAGGCGCCGGTCTGCGCGATGAGGCCCGCCGCCTCGATGCCGGCCACCGCGCAGAGCTCGTCATTGTCGGAGGTGTCGCCCGAGATGCCGACCGCGCCGATCACCGCGTCGCCGGAGCGGATGAGGACGCCGCCCGGCACCGGCACGAGGGCGGCGGGGCCGACGAGATGGCTGACCGCGGCGACGAAGTAGGCCTGCTCCTCGGCGCGCTTGTGGATCGCGCGGCCGCCGAGGCCGAGAGCGAGGCAGCCATTGGCCTTGCCCATCGCCACCTCGGTCCGGCGCAGGGAGGTGCCATCCTCCGCGCCCAGCGCCTTCAGGGCACCGCGCGCATCGTAGACCACCACCGCCAAGGGCTTGAGCGCGTGGGCGCGGGCGGTCTCCAGGGCGGTGGCGACGATGGTCTGGGCAGCGGCGAGGGTGAGGTCGGACATCGGGGCTCCGGGTTGTTCTCAAACGGGCGTACCCCTCGACTAACCCGGAGCGACGCGAGCGACCAGGGGCTCAGCGCCCGAGCCGGGCCAGGAAGGCGTCGTAGCGGGCGGTGACCGCGTTCAGACGCTCGAAATGCGGGAAGGCGCCGGTCTCCAGCACCTCGACGGTCCAGCGCGGATCATCCCGGAAGCGGTCGGCATGACGGTAATCGACGAAGTCGCCGCGGGTGCCGTGGACCATCCAGACCGGCCGGTCGAGCCGGGGATAGACCTGGCCGGTCTCGGTGGCGAAGAGGTGGCCGGCGAGGAACGAGAAGGGTGCGAATTCGGCGCCCGGCTGGTGGGCCGAGACCTGGTCGTAGGCGAGCAGGCCCTCGTCGATGTCGCGCGAGCCCCAGGTCTTCTCGAGGAAGAAGCGCATGCTGGGGCGGCTGACCAGGAGGTCGAACAGGGCCCGGCCCCAGAGGGGACAGGCCGCCACCGCGCGGGCCGTGTCGCTGCCGGACGGGTTGCGGCGCGCATAGCGCTTGTCGAACCCGGTCGGGCTGATCAGGCCCAGGCTGCGGTAATCGTCCGGCCGCTCCAGGGCGGCGCGCGCGAGAAATTCCGCCGACAGCGACAAGGCCACCGCATCGATGGCCGTGCCGGGGTGGCGCCGCCGGATCTCCGCCGCCATGGCGTGGATCGCCTTCGTCATCAGCTCCGGCGTGTAGATCCGGTCGCTGCGCTCGGAGAAGCCGAAGCCGGGCAGGTCGAGGGCGTAGACCGGACGTTCCTTGGCGTAATGGCGGTAGAGCGGCCGGACCTCGTAGGCGTTGGCCGCCGCATTGACCGAGTGGATCAGCAGCAGCGGCACGCCCTCGGCGGGTCCGGCCGCAGAGAAGCTGAGGCCGCCGGCCGCGCTGGCCAGGCATTCCTGCCGGCCAGGGAGGGCCGGGTGCATGCGGCGGCGATGATCGATGCCGAGGCGACTATAGGCGATCCAGGCGCCGGCAGCACCGAGCGGCAGCAGCGCCAGCAGAGGCCCGATCCGGCGGCGGGGTCGATGGGGCATCGTCGGGTTCCCTCCGGTTGCACGCGGTCGGAAACGCCCCGGCGGCCGGGAATGTTGCCGGGCCGGAGGCGGGATGGAGGGGAAAACGCGCGGGTGTCTGCGGCAGCAGAACGCGTCCCTCTCCCCCTTGTGGGGAGAGGTTGGGAGTGGGAGTGGCTCCGCCGGCCTCAGCAGGTCGAAGGTCACCCGACCACCCCCGCCTCCAACGCCTCCCCGCAAGCTCGACGGATTCTGGGCAGGCCGGAGATCCACTGGGGCGGAGAGCCGCGTCACATCAAAGTATGAGCCATCGATCCTGTCGGGTGCGGTCACGCGGCGTGAGCACGGTGACGCGGGTGATCAGCCAGTGACCCGAGACGGATCGAGGAGATCCCAGGCGCAGGCGAGGGTGATTCGAACGCGGTTCCCCTCTCCTGGAAGGAGAGGGAGCGCGGTCGGCTCGCACGGTCCCGGGCGATTGACGGACCTCTGCGCCTTACGGGCTGCTCGATCCGTCGGCGGGCGGATCGGTGGCCCGCATGAGCG
Source organism: Methylobacterium sp. Leaf113 (assembly GCF_001423325.1). Classification (NCBI taxonomy): domain Bacteria; kingdom Pseudomonadati; phylum Pseudomonadota; class Alphaproteobacteria; order Hyphomicrobiales; family Methylobacteriaceae; genus Methylobacterium; species Methylobacterium sp. Leaf113. The sequence goes on along the minus strand of NZ_LMNJ01000002.1, from coordinate 97,931 downwards.
CGACACGGGCGGAGATGCGTGCGTCGGCGCCATCCCCAGAAAGGCGAAGGCCACCGCGCCGTCATTCCAGGGCTCCAGAGGCGAGACCGGCCCCGAAAGGGGCGCGGCAAGGGTCTGCAATCCCGAGCCGGCCACGGTGCAAAGTCCTACCCCCTGTGTTTCCGGCTCCCGGGCTCCGCTGCGCGGCCCCGGGATGACGCAGTGGAGCAAGCGGGTTTTCGAATGGGAAACATCCCACCCCGCAGGGAGCGGCGCGATTCCCGCTCAGGCCGTCGCGCCCTCGATCTCGCCGCTGAGTTCCAGCCACTCCTCCTCGGCCGCCTCCAGGGCGGCGGCGGCGTCCGAGCGCATCTTGGCGATTTCGCCGGCTTTGGCCGGGTTGGCCTGGAAGGCGGTGCCGTCGGCCAAGGCCGCGTCGATCTTGGCCATGGCGTCGGTGAGCTTCTTCATTCGCGCCTCGACGCCCTCGAGCTTCTTGCGCAGGGGCGCGAGGGCGACGCGGCGGTCGGCGTTGGAGCGCCGCTCCACCGCCTTGGCGCTGCCGGTCGACTCGGCCGTGCCCTTCTCGGCCTCGCGCTCCGGGCCGGCCAGCACGAAGCGGCGGTAATCGTCCATGTCGCCGTCGAAGGCCTTGACGCTGCCGTTCGAGACGAGCCAGAGCCGGTCGGCGCAGGCCTCCACCAGGAAGCGGTCGTGGCTGACCAGGATGACGGCGCCCTCGTAATCGTTGATCGCCTCGACCAGGGCCTGACGGCTCTCGATGTCGAGGTGGTTCGTCGGCTCGTCCAGGATGAGCAGGTGCGGGCCGCGGAAGGCCGCAAGGCCCATCAGCAGGCGCGCCTTCTCGCCGCCAGAGAGCTGAGATACCGGCGTCTCGGACTTGGTGCCCGAGAAGCCGAGGCGGGCGGCCGCCGCGCGGGCCTTCGATTCCGGCACGTCCGGCATCAGGTCTCGGACATGGGCATAGGCGCTCTCGGCCGGGCGCAATTCGTCGAGCTGGTGCTGGGCGAAGTACGCGACCTCCATCTTGGAGGAGCGCCGCATCTCGCCGCTCAGGGGCGGAAGCCGCCCGCCGATGAGCTTGCAGAAGGTCGACTTGCCGTTGCCGTTGGCGCCCAGCAGGGCGACCCGGTCGTCGGGGGCCAGGCTCAGGTTGAGGCCCGAGAGCACGATCCGGTCCGGGTAGCCGGCCTGCACCCGCTCCATGGCGACGATGGGCGGCGACAGCGGCCGCTCCGGGCTCGGCAGGCGGAAGGCCGGCACGTCGTCCTCGATCACCGAGGCGATGATCTCCATCTTGGCGAGCCGCTTGACCCGCGACTGGGCCTGCCGGGCCTTGGTGGCCTTGGCCTTGAAGCGGTCGACGAAGCTCTGGAGATGGGCCCGCTCGGCATCCTGCTTGGCTTTCGCCTTGGCCTGGAGCACGCGCTTCTCGGCCACCTGCCGGGCGAAGGACGTGTAGCCGCCCTTGTAGATGCTGAGCTTGCCGCGATCGAGGTGCAGGATGTGGTCGACGCACTCGTCGAGGAGGTCGCGGTCGTGGGAGATGATCACGGCCGTGCGCGGATAGCGCTCCAGGTAGTCGTAGAGCCAGATCGTGCCCTCGATGTCGAGGTAGTTGGTCGGCTCGTCGAGCAGCAGCAGGTCCGGCTCGGAGAACAGCACGGCGGCCAGCGCCACGCGCATGCGCCAGCCGCCGGAGAAATCGGCGCAGGGCCGCCCCTGCGCCTCCGCGTCGAAGCCGAGGCCGTGCAGGATCGCCGCCGCGCGGGCCGGCGCCGAATGCGCCTCGATGTCGACCAGCCGGGTTTCGATCTCGGCGCGCCGGAGGCCATCGGCCTGCTCGGCCTCCGCCATCAGGCGGGCGCGCTCGGTATCGGCGGCGAGCACCACGCTGTGCAGGGTTTCGGGGCCGGCGGGGGCCTCCTGCGCCACCGCGCCGATGCGCATGCCCTTGGGCATCGACACCGTACCGCCCTCGGTGGGCAATTCGCCGAGGATCGCCCGGAACAGGGTGGTCTTGCCCGCGCCGTTGCGGCCGACCAGCCCGACCCGGGCGCGGTCCGGAATGACGAAGGTGGCGCCGTCGAGGATCAGGCGCTCGCCGATGCGGTAGGTGAGATCGTTGACGCGGAGCATGGCGCGCTTTTGCGGGGTCGGGGCGTCAGTGGCAAGCGGGCGCCGCATCGCGCCCCGCTTCCGGCAGGGTTGGCGCCGTTGGCGCGCGTTTCGCAGAACTGGCGCGCGTTTGGCATCCACGCCTATTGGCAGGTGGGACGAGCCGGACAGCTTGACCCAGGAATTGCACGGCGTATCGATCAGGTCCGACAAACGAGGGGGCAGGACGCGTGACCACAGGACGGCTGACGACCATCCCGTTCTTCAAGGAGCCGGGAATCGAGCTGTCGGTCTACGAGACGCGCTGCCACTGGCGTCGCTTCGACGAGAACGAGGTGCTGGTCGATTACGACGACGTCTCCACCGACGTGTACTTCCTGGCCTCCGGCGAGGTCCGCATCCTCAACCGCTCGCAATCCGGCAAGGAAGTGATCCTCGGCGAGATGCGCGGCGGCGCCTTCTTCGGCGAGCTGGCGGCTTTGGACGGCATCGGCCGCTCGGCCAACGTCACGGCGCTGACCCGCGGCGAGGTCTGCGTCGTGCCCGCCCCGGTGTTCCGGCAGATCATCTTCGCCTCCGAGGCCATCGCCGACCGGTTGTTCCGGCTGCTGGCCAAGCGCGTGCGCGAACTGAACACCCGCCTGATGGAGCACGCGCTGCTCGATCTGCGCCACCGGCTCTATGCCGAGCTGCTGCGCCTGTCGGTGCCGCGCGCCGGCGGCGACGGCGAGCGGGTGGTGACGCCGCCGCCCTACCACCACGTGCTCGCCGCCCGCATCGGCTGCCGCCGCGAGCAGGTCACGCGGGAATTCACCGTGATGGCGGCCGACGGCCTGATCGACCGGACGCGCGGCGCCCTGGTGATCCGCCGGCCCGACCTGCTGGAGGCCCGCGTCGCGGAAGCGCTGCGCGAGGACGGCTGAGGCGCCGGCGCACGCGATGGCGTCGACGCCCGATCCCGCCGGCCGGCTGACCTGCACCGGCCTCGGCAAGCGCTTCGGCGCCCATGCGGCCCTGGCCGACCTCGACCTGACCCTGGAGCCCGGGGAGTTCGTGTGTCTGCTCGGACCCTCGGGCTGCGGCAAGAGCACCCTGCTGCGCCTGATCGCCGGCTTCGAGACCTCGACCGCGGGCACGATCCGCCTCGGCGGAGCCGACATCACCGCCGATCCGCCGCACCGGCGGCCGGTCAACATGATGTTTCAATCCTACGCCCTGTTTCCGCACCTCAGCGTCGCCGCCAACATCGCCTACGGGCTGAACGGGCTGGGGCGCGCGGCCCGTGCCGAGCGGGTGGCCGAATTGCTGCGCCTCGTGCGTCTCGACGGCTTCGCGGCCCGCCGGCCCGACACCCTGTCGGGCGGCCAGCGCCAGCGGGTGGCGCTGGCCCGGGCGCTGGCGCGGGAGCCACGGGTGCTGCTGCTCGACGAACCGCTCGGCGCCCTCGACCGCGCCCTGCGCGAGGAAACCCAGGGCGAATTGCGCGCCCTGCAGAAGCGCCTCGGCACGGGCTTCCTCGTGGTCACCCATGATCCGGCCGAGGCCCTGGCCCTGGCCGACCGGATCGGCGTGATGAAGGACGGCCGCCTCGTGCAGATCGGCGACGGCGCCAGCCTGTACGAGCGCCCGGCGAACCGCTTCGTCGCCGCCCTGCTGGGGGATGTGAACCTGATTCCCGGTCGGGTGCTGGCGCGGGAGCCCGGCGGGCTCGTCACCCTCGAGACCGCGCTCGGGCCGTTGCGGGCCTCGAGTGTTGCCTCGGATCTGGCCGTGGGGGAGGGGGTGATCGCCCTTCGGCCCGAGCGCATCGCCCTGGCCGGCGCCCCCTCCGGACACGATCCAGCACTGGCCGGACAGGTGGTCGAGACGACCTATCTGGGCGACCGGGTTCGGGTTCAGGTCCGCCTCGCCGACGGGTCGGTCTGGCGCGTCAGCGCACCCACGGGATCGGACACCCCCGCCATGGGGCAGACCGTCGCCGTGACCTACGCGCCGGAGCGGGCCTGGCTGATGCCGGCGGCGGGGTGAGTATGAAGCGCCTTCTGCCGGTCCTGCCCGCCCTGTGGCTCGCCGCCTTCGTGCTGCTTCCGGTGATCCTGACCCTGAAGATCAGCCTGTCGACCCCGGCCACCGCCCAGCCGCCCTACCTGCCGGTGCTCGACTGGAGCGCCGGGATCGAGGGCTGGGGCAGCTTCCTCGAAGCCCTCGACTTCACCAATTTCGAGACTCTGGCGAGCGATGCGCTCTACCGCGACGCCGCCCTGTCCTCCCTGACCCTGGCGGGCCTCGCCACCGCGATCCTGGCACTGGTCGGCACCCCGATCGCCCACGCCATGGCCCGCGCCCCCGCGCGCCGGCAGCCGCTCCTGGTGGCGCTGCTCATCGTGCCGTTCTGGACGAGCTTCCTCATCCGCATCTACGCCTGGATCGCGATCCTGAAGCCCGAGGGGCTGCTGAGCGCGGGCCTGATGAAGCTCGGGCTGATCGGCCAGCCCCTGGAAATCCTCAACACGCAAGGGGCGGTGCTGATCGGGCTCACCTATGCCTACCTGCCCTTCATGGTGCTGCCGCTCTACGCCGTGTTGGCAAAGAGCGATCCGCGCCTGCCCGAGGCCGCGGCCGATCTCGGCGCCGGGCCGGTGCGGGTGTTCTGGACCGTGACGCTGCCGCTGGCCCGCCCCGGGCTGGTGGCCGGGGCGCTGCTCTGCTTCGTACCGATGGTCGGCGAATTCATCATCCCGGACCTGCTCGGCGGCTCCGACACCCTGATGCTCGGACGCGTCCTGTGGAGCGAGTTCTTCTCCAACCGCGACTGGCCGCTCGCCTCCGCGGTGGCGGTCCTGGTCCTCATCCTGGTCGTCGGCCCGCTGATCCTGTTTCGCGATGGCGATGCCGCCACGGCGCAGGGTGGCGCGGAGGCGAGCCGATGAGGGCGCTCGACCGCATCGCCCTGATTCTCGGGCTCGGTTTCCTGTACGGCCCAATCCTGGTGCTGGTGGCGTACTCGTTCAACGCCTCGGCCCTGGTGACGGTCTGGGGCGGGTTCTCGACGCGCTGGTACGGCGTGCTGTTGGCCGACATCCCCTTGCGGGAGGCGGCCTTGGTCTCGCTCGTCGTGGCGCTGGCGGCCGCCAGCCTCGCGACCGTTTTCGGAACCCTGGCGGCCCTGGCCCTGGACCGGGGCGGCCGCTTCGCCGGCCGGCGCCTCTTCACCGGTTTGATCTACGCGCCGCTGGTGATGCCGGAGGTGATCACCGGGCTGTCCCTGCTGCTGCTGTTCGTGGGCTTCGGGCTCGACCGGGGCATCCTGACCCTGGTGGTGGCGCACGCGACCCTCGGCCTCGGCTTCGTGGCCGTGATCGTCGGCGCGCGGCTGCACGGGCTCGACGGCGCGCTCGAGGAGGCAGCGGCCGATCTCGGGGCGAGCCCGGCCCGCGTCTTCGCCACCATCACGCTGCCGCTGATCGCCCCGTCCCTGGCGGCGGGGTTCCTGCTCGCCTTCACCCTGTCCCTCGACGACCTCGTGATCGCGAGCTTCGTGTCCGGGCCGGGGGCCACCACCCTGCCGATGCGGCTCTACAGCCAGGTCCGGCTCGGGGTGAACCCGGAGATCAACGCGGCCTCGACGCTGCTCGTCGGTCTCGTCACCGCCGTCGTCCTCACCGCCTCGTGGCTCAGCGGTCGCAAGGGCCTCGCCTGACCGGCGGCTGGGTCGCCGCCCCGGCCCGTCACGGCGCGTAGGCGCGGGCTCCGGCCGGGAGCGCCCATCCGGCGGCGGGGCTGCGCGGGCCGTTCGGCGGCACCATGGCGCCGCCGCGCAGGTCGGGCTCGGTCTCCCGGGTCAGGCTCTGGACGTCGAGGCCACCGAACGGCCCGGCGATGCGGAAGCGCATCGGTGCCCGCTTGGCGCCCTCCGGTTGGCCGCCGCGCGCGGTGATCTCCGCCAGGGTGTCGCAGCGGCGGTCCGGCAGGGACACGGTCCCGCGCAGGGAGGCGGCCATCAGGACGCCCTCCATCGTGCCTTCGGTGATCTCGCCGACGCCGTCGCGGAAGCGCAGGCCGAGGACGGCGCGGTCGAAGGCCGTGCGCCCGACCTGCCGGACCGGCGTCCGATGGCGCAGGGCCGCCTCGGTCAGGTCGAACCCGACCAGGGTGCCCCCGTCGATCGCCAAGGTCGCTTGGCCGTCGAGTTGACCCAGGAAGGCCTGCAGATCGGCGCCGGAGGCCTCGGCCTGGAACTGACCCTGCGCGGCGCCGAGAATCCAGGGCTCCGGGCGCAGGTCCGCCGGGACGGCGGCGAGGTCGAGCCGATCGAAGGCGCCCTGCAACCGCGCATCGGTCGCGGCCGGGTTTCCAGGCACGGCGGCCAGGACGAGGCGCCCCTTCAGCGTGCCGCCGGCCAGGGTGGCGCGGCCGAGGGACGCCTCGATGTTTCCGGCGCGGACCAGGACGCTCGCCGCCAGATCCTCCGCCAGGACCGGTCCGAACCGGGCGGCCCCCGCCGAGATCCGAAGGTCGAGGTCGCCGCCGGTGTAGGGGCCGAGGGCGAGGGGACGCGTGCGCCAGTCCGGCGCGCCCTCGGGGACGGAGGTGATTCCGGCGGTCCGGAGCACGTCGGCCAGGGCCGGGGCGAGATTGAGCGTCTCGGCCGCCAGGGTCGCCTGCACCGCCGGCCGATCCGGGCCGAAGACGATGGAGCCGGCCCCTTCGAGCTGGTTGTCGCCGAACGACACCCGGACGTTGGGCAGGAGGAGGCGGCGCCCGTCCACCTCGAAGCTTCCCGATAGACCGAACGCCCCGACGAAGGGCGAGAGCGCAACGGTGCCGCCGGCCCAGGCCAGGGTCTCCGGCAGGGACCGCGTCTCGAACTGTCCGAGGCCGGTCAGCGTCAGGCCGTCGGCGCGGGCGAGGCCGTTGCCCTCGGCCGTCAGGGTTCCGGCGGACCAGGTCGCGGAGAGCGCAAAGGGGGTCACGCCGCCGTCGAGGAGGTCGACGACCCGCAGGCCCGAGAGGGTGAACCGGGTCGGCATCGCGCTCCACTGGAAGCTGCCGGACAGCTCGGCCTGTGCGCTCCAGAGCGGCCAGGACAGCGTGAGGTCGAGGTCGCGGGCGGTCTGGGGCGATCCGTCGCGCGGATCGAAGCCCGTGACGGTGGCGCGCGACAGGCTGATCCGGCGCGGATGCGCGGCGCCGTCGGCCGCGAGGCGGGCCTGAAGCAGGCGGATCGGCTCGGCCCAGCGTGAATCCCCGTCGCCGGCGGGCAGATGCACCGCCGCCCCGTCGAGCGTCAGGGTGTTCACGTCGAGGCGCCCGGTCAGCAGCGCGAGAAGGTTGAGCTGCAGCGACAGCGTACCGCCCTGCGCCAGGACCGGCCCGTCGCGGCCCCCCGACGCGAGGGTCACGTTCCGGAAGCCGAGGCGCGGCAGCGGCAGCAGCGTCACGTCGGTCGGACCTTCGGCCGTCAGGGCGAGCCCGTAGGCGCGCACGAAGTCCCGGGCCACGATGCCCTTCAGCCGCGGCGTCGAGACCGACCAGGGCAGGCAGGCCGCCACCAGGGCGGCTCCGAACGCCCCGAGGCTCAGTATCGATAGGATGCGGCGCAGCGGCATTCCACTCCATCCGGCGCCTGACCCGAGCGACGCGGTGCGCGATCGTCGCGGGGAAAGGCCCATCGGCCCCGGGCAGCCGCGACGCCGGATGAACCGGCGACCATCCCTGATAGTCCTCGACGGCCGGCTTGTCTCCCCGAGCCGGCCGGCTGCGGGAGTCTCATCCACTGCGCAGAAGGATGCACGCCGAAGACGCATGTACGTCGCCGAGGGGGTGAACACGCACATCGCCGGACACCGCTTGCCCGCCGGAGTTCGACGCGCTCAAAGGCCGGGCGGCATGCCGCGCCCTGTGAAATGTAACGGCGGCCTCGTCACAAGGGCTTGGCAGGACGCGACTTTCGCGTGACGGTCGCGCCGACGAAGAACAAACCCACCAGGAGGGCTTCCATGAAGAAGGTTTATCCGGACGCCACGGCGGCGCTCGCCGGCGTGCTGAAGGACGGCATGATGATCATGTGCGGGGGCTTCGGCCTCTGCGGCATTCCCGACGCCCTGATCGACGCGATCCGCGAGTCCGGCGTGAAGGGCCTGACCGTGGTGTCGAACAATGCCGGCATCGACGGCGTCGGCCTCGGCAAGCTCCTGGAGACCCGACAGGTCGCCAAGATGATCTCGTCCTATGTCGGCGAGAACAAGGAATTCGCCCGGCAATACCTCGGCGGCGAACTGGCGATCGAGTTCAACCCGCAGGGCACCCTGGCCGAGCGCATCCGCGCCGGCGGCGCCGGCATCCCGGCCTTCTACACCAAGACCGGCGTCGGCACCCTGATCGCCGAGGGCAAGGATGTCCGCGAATTCGACGGCGAAGACTACGTGATGGAGCGCGGCCTGTTCGCGGATCTGGCCATCGTGCATGCCTGGAAGGGCGACACCGAGGGCAACCTGATCTACCGGAAGACGGCGCGGAACTTCAATCCGATGATGGCCACCGCCGCCAAGGTCACGGTCGCGCAGGTCGAGCACCTGGTGCAGCCCGGCGAGATCGACCCCGACACCATCATCACCCCCGGCATCTTCGTGAAGCGCATGGTTCACGTGCCGGTGCGCGAGAAGCGCATTGAGCAGCGCACCACCCGCACGCGCGGCGAGCCCGCCGTGCCCGCCGCCGCCGTCTGAGAGTCGACAAGGAGACCACGATCATGGCCTGGACCCGCGAACAGATGGCGGCGCGCGCCGCCAGGGAGCTGCAGGACGGCTTCTACGTGAACCTCGGCATCGGCATCCCGACCCTCGTGTCGAACTACATTCCGGACGGCATGTCGGTGCAGCTGCAATCCGAGAACGGCATGCTCGGGATGGGGCCGTTCCCGTACGAGGGCGAGGAGGATGCCGACCTCATCAATGCCGGCAAGCAGACCATCACGGCGCTGCCGACCACCAGCTACTTCTCCTCGGCCGAATCCTTCGGGATGATCCGGGGCGGGCACATCAACCTGTCCATCCTCGGCGCCATGCAGGTGGCCGAGAACGGCGACCTCGCCAACTGGATGATCCCCGGCAAGATGGTGAAGGGCATGGGCGGCGCCATGGACCTCGTGGCCGGCGTCAAGAAGGTCGTGGTGGTGATGGAGCACACCGCCAAGGGCAAGGACGGGTCGGAGAGCCCGAAACTGCTCGAGGCTTGCGACCTGCCGCTCACCGGCACCCACGTGGTCGACATGGTCATCACCGATCTCGGCGTCTTCCTGATCGACAAGAAGGGCGACGGCGGCATGACGCTGGTCGAACTCGCCGACGGGGTCACCGAGGACGAAATCCGCAGCAAGACCACCGGGCGGTTCACCACCAAGCTCGCCTGATCGCCGCAGGCAGCCTCGCTCGCAAACAAGCCTCCAAACCCGCCCGACGCACCGTCGCGGCGGGTTTTTGCCGTCCGGCCGGTCCCCGCTCGTGCTCGGCGCCCTAGCTGACGCAGGACGACAACAGGGGAGCGAACCACATGGCGGCGATTTCGAAGCAGGTTCTGGACGAAGGCCGGGCGGCCAAGGCGGCGGGGCAGCCCGACGACGCGAATCCCTACCCGGCCGGCTCGCAGAATAGCGCGGATTGGCTCGAAGGCTATACCGTCGACGAGCCCGAGCAGAACACCGACCGGGCCGAGAGCGACACCTGAGCGGAGCCCAAGGAGCGGGGCGGTCCAAGCCGCCTCGCGCGCCCGTCGCCGGTGCCGGACCGGTGGCGCCAGCCGCCCCCCTCGGGGCACGATCTCGCGGCCGCGTCCACGGCCCGTCGAGACCGGATCATCGGGCCATGACCACAGCTCTGGATTGCACGCGAACCGGCCCAGGCTGAATAGTCCGCCGGTCAAACGGCACCTTACTGAGATGACGCTAAATGTTTGTCGCGCTCGGTGAAAATCATCGTGCCGGGATGAACAAATGAGACACGGCCGCGTTTGTCCACCACATACCAAGAACTCCACCACATACCAAGAACTTGGAGACAACGCAGCATGTCCATCAAGACCTTTGCCATCGCCAGCTCCCTTGCCCTCGCCCTGACGGGATCGGCCTTCGCCCAGACCGCCGCCGGCGGCGGGTCTGCGGAAGGCAACATGAACAACCCGGGCAGCGTGAAGAGCAACAGCGAGAAGTCGATGGAGCGCACCGGCGCGCCGGCGAGCACGGGCTCCACGATGGCGCCGGCCGGAACCTCGGGCGGCCCGAGCACCGCGACGGTGGGTGCGCCCGGCGGCAGCACCGGCGGCAACGGCGAGACCGGCAGCGGCGCGGCCCCGAGCGGCAAGTAAGCGCGCGATCAGCTCAGCGCTGAATCAACCGGCCCGGTCGTTCGCGACCGGGCCGCCTCGTGACATTCGGCCCCGCAGCCTGAACCGCTGTGGGGCCGTTTGTCGTCGGGCCGTCAGGCACCCGTGTAGCCGAGGGACGCGGCGGCCGCCTTCAGGCGACCGAAGGCCTCGGCATAGGCCGCGCGCCGCGCCTCGCCGCCCTTGAGGGTGCGGTCCGGGCTGAGATTGTCCTCGGTGTCGGACATCTTGATCAGGATCGCGCCGAGGTTGCCCTTGGCGATCAGCGCGGCGATGCGTGCGTCGTAGGGCATCGGCTCCGGCGGCTTGGTCAGCATCACGACCATCGCGATCACCGCATCCGGGAAACCTTTGGCGCGCAGGGCCACCGGCGTCGTCGGGGTGTCTTCCAGGACGTCGTGCAGGATCGCCGCCTGCATCACCTGCATCGGATCGAGGGCGAGGCGATCCACCGACTTGGCATGGCCCGCCCGCGCCACGGAGGCGTTGGCGACGCGCTCCAGGTGCCGGATATAGGGCTGCCCGCCCTTATCGATCTGTCCCGCATGCGCGACGATCGCGAAGCTGTGGGCCTCGAAGATGGATGCCATGACGCGTCCTTCCGCAGGGCCGCCGCCGGGCGCGGAAACGCCCGCCTTTGACCGCTTCCGCCGTGTCTGCCCCGATTCCGCGGGACCGTAAACCATCCCGCGCGCGGACGATCGCCGCATCGCGCGGGGCCTCTGGAACGCGATGGCCCGGAAACGGGACGCCGCCGTCCGGCAGCGTTAGCGGCCCATTAAGCGGAACCATCGAAATCAAGGGATCATCAGGGGGCGTTCCCCGGCCTTCGGGCACAGCGTGAGGACAGTGGCGTATGGGCAGCGTTCCGGCGACGATGGACAATGTGGTTCCCTTCCGACGCGCCCTTCGCACCCAGCACACGGAAGCGGCCGCACCCCGGGGTGGTCTGGCGGCACGCCGCAGCGAGCAGCGCGCGCTGATGGATTCGGTCTACGCCACCGGCAGCCTCCCGGTGGCGGCCGGCGACCGGGAGACGAAGCTCATCGCGGCCCGGCTCCAGGTCTACGGCTTCGTAACGATCGAGGAGATCGCGACCGACGGCACGGCGCGCCGCCTGCGTCCCTCCGAGGCCATCCGGGCTCGGACCGATTCGCCGTGGCGCCTCACCAAGGCGAGCTACGGCGCCGGGGCCGGCCTCGCCGTCACCATTCCGGCGATCGACGGCTTCCTGTTCGACCAGCCCTCCGGCGTTCCCGCCTGAGGCTCGACGGAGGTCGCCGGACCCGGCTGTGGCGGCCGGGAGACATCGGCAATTTCCTCGCCGGCACCGTAGTCGAGATCATCGAATTTTCAGGGCGGCCGTGACATGAGTGGGTTCGTTCCACACCCGGCCATACCGCCATGCTGTCCGCCTCTGAAAACCTCGTCATCCAGCACCGTGAGATCGTCGCCGTCCTGGCGACGTACGGGATCTTCTTCGCCGGCGTGATGGCGGTGGCCTGGCTGATCGCCTGAGGCCAGGCGTGCGGGTCGCGCCGTCGCGGGCGCGGAACCCGCGGGGTTTTGCCCCGGTTTCTCGCCCGACTTTTCGGGAGACGACACCATGGCCAAGGCCGACGACCACGCCGAAACCTTCGCGGCCTTCCACGAAGCCGTGAACATGACCCCGGCCAAGCTGGAAGCCTACCTGGAGACGGACGAGAGCCAGTCCGTCGGACAGAAGACGGGCGGCGGCGAAGCCACGGGCCATCGCGAGGGCCGGCGCATCGTCGCGCTGCTGAGGACCAAGAAAGCCGATCTCAGCGACGACGATTACGCCCACATGGCGAAGGTCGTCGGCTACGTCCACCGCCACCTGAAGCAGGGCGGCCCGGAGGACAAGAGCGCGGTGAAGGACTCGCCCTGGCGCCTGTCGCTGATGAACTGGGGCCACGATCCGCTCAAGCACGACTGACCGGACCGGATCGGCCGTCGCGATGTCTCGCGAGCAGGGTGTTGGAAAAAACCACCGGCAGCCCCCGCGCCTGGGGGTAACCTGGTGGAGCTGAGCGGGATCGAACCGCTGACCTCCGCAGTGCGATTGCGGCGCTCTCCCATCTGAGCTACAGCCCCGTTCCGGGGTGGCGGCCTTTTAGGCTTGCCCACGTCGACCTGTCAATTCCAGAAATCCTGCAGCTTTGCGTGCGCGTGATGCGTCCCGCGAGCGCGGGCCACGAGGACATCGTTTCCGCGCATGAACGCCTTCATCTGGCTCTTCGACACCGTCGTGCAGCTCTACATCTACGTCCTCATCGCCAGCGCGGTCCTGAGCTGGCTCGTCGCGTTCAACGTGGTGAACGTGCGCAATCCGATCGTGTCGCAGATCGGTGAGGTGCTCTACCGCCTCACCGAGCCGGTGCTGCGCCCGATCCGCAACATTCTCCCGAACCTCGGCGGCGTCGACCTCTCGCCGATCGTGCTGGTGCTGCTGCTGCTGTTCGCGAGCCGCCTGCTGCACGAGTTCGTGCCGACCCAGACCGTCGTCTATCCGGGCTGACCCGGCACCGTGGCGGCGAGCCGGTCCCGGCTCGCCGCCCAGCCCGACACAACAAGAAACGCGAGCCGCCGCGCCGTTCGAGGGACGCCCGAATCATGAAGACCAATCCCGGCCGCTTCTTCGAGGATTACCGCCTCGGCGAAACCATCCGCCATGCCACCCCGCGCACGGTGACCCTCGGCGACGTCGCGCTCTACACCGCGCTCTACGGCCCCCGCTTCGCCGTGCAATCCTCGGACGCCTTCGCGCGCGCCATCGGCTATCCGCAGAGCCCGCTCGACGACCTCCTCACCTTCCACGTGGTCTTCGGCAAGACCGTGCCGGACATCTCCCTCAACGCGCTGGCCAATCTCGGCTACGCCGAGGGCGGCTTCCGCCGGCCTGTCTATCCGGGCGAGACCCTCTCGACCGTGTCCGAAGTCATCGGCCTCAAGGAGAGCTCGAATCGCCAGACCGGCGTGGTCTACGTGCGCTCCACCGGCTCGGACGCCCAGGGCGAGACCGTGCTGAGCTATTGCCGCTGGGTGCTGGTGAAGAAGCGCGACCCCGAGGCGACGATCGCGCAGGAGCACGTGCCGACCTTCGCCAAGGTGGTGGACCCGGCCGACCTCGCGAGCGCCCTGCCGCCCCTGAATCCGGGCGCCTACGACGTCGAACTCGCCGGCTCGCCGCACCGCTTCGGCGACTACGTGGTGGGCGAGAAGATCGACCATGTCGACGGCATGACCGTGGAGGAGGCCGAGCACCAGATCGCCACACGCCTGTACCAGAACACCGCCAAGGTGCATTTTGACGGCTACGCGGCCAAGGACACCCGTTTCGGTCGGCGCCTGATCTACGGCGGCGTCGTGATCTCGCTCGCGCGCGCCCTCAGCTTCAACGGTTTGGGCAACGCCTTCGCGCTGGCGGGCATCAATGCCGGGCGCCACGTGGCCCCTCTGTTTGCCGGCGACACCGTCTATGCCTGGAGCGAGGTGCTGGAGACCGCCGACCTGCCCGGCCGCACCGACATCGGCGCCCTGCGCCTGCGCACCGTCGCCACCAAGAACCAGCCCTGCGGCAACCACCCCGACAAGACCGGCGACGGCTACGACCCGTCGGTCATCCTCGACCTGGATTACTGGGCCTTCATGCCGCGCTGATCCGCGTCGAAATTCGCGACCAGAAAGTCGACGAAGACGCGGAGCTTCGGCGACAGGTGGCGGTTCGAGGGCCAGACGAGCCAGAAATCGCCGCCCTCGGCCAGAGCCTCCGGAAGGACTTCCGTCAGCGCGTCCTGTGACAGCGCCTCGGCGGCCAGGAAGCGCGGCATCGCGGCGATCCCCAGACCCGCGATGGCGGCGGCGCGCAGGGCCTCCATGTTGCTGGCGACGAGGGGGGTCGGAAAGGCGTCGGCGGCCGTCGCGGCCATGCCGCGCAGGACCCAGGGCTGCGGGTTCGCCGCCGATGCCTGCCGGAAACGCAGGCAGGCATGGGCGCTCAGATCGTCGACGCCACGGGGGGTTCCGGCCCGCGCGAGGTAGGACGGCGCCGCGCACAGCACCATCCGGAAACCACCGATCCGGCGCGCCACCATGCGCGAATCCGCTGGCACGCCGCTGCGGATCGCGGCATCGAAGCCTTCCTCGACCAGATCCACCATCCGATCGCTGAAATCGAGATCGAGCCGGATGTCGGGATAGAGTCGGGCGAAGCCCGGCATCAGCGGCACCAGGAAGCGATACCCGATCGTCGGCAAGCTCAGTCGCAGCCGTCCGCGTGGGGACGACGCCAGCGCGCCGACGGCGAGATCCGCCTCGGCCAAGGCATCGAGCGCCCTGCGGCACGGTTCGAGGAACAGGGCGCCTTCCGCCGTGAGGCTGACGCTCCGGGTGGTGCGCTGGAGCAGGCGGACGCCCAATTCGGCTTCCAGCCTGGCGACGCTCTTGCCGATGGCCGACGGGGACAGCCCGAGGGTGCGGGCGGCGGCTGCGAAGCTGCGGGCATCGGCGGTGCGGACGAAGGCGGTGAGGGCGGCGAGGCGGTCCATGTGCGGAATCATAGCGTATCCGTCCGCAGTGCCAGTCCCAGGCGAGCCATTGTTTCCAAAGTTGCGGCGATGGACGTTGTGCGCCCGCATCCCGACCGGAAACAGCCATGGACCACGCGACGCCCCCCTACGCCTTCGTGGAGAACGTTCCCCATCCCGAGGATCTCGTGCGCCTTGAGGGAACCGCCTGGATCGTCGTCAGCAGCATGCCGTCGCCCCGGGGCGGCGGCGGCCGCCTCTCCGTCGTGGATACGGAGCATCCGGACCGCCCGCCTTTCGCCCTGTTTCCCTCGGCGGACATGCTGACGGGCGCCCCCGTCGCCGGCACGTTCTCACCCCACGGCATCAACACCCGGGCCACCGGCCCGGGCGCGTTCGAACTCTACGTCGTCGATCACGGCGCGGGCGAAGCGGTCGACATCTTCGATCTCGCGGTGACGCCCTCCGGCCCGCGCGGACGGGCCGTGCGCCGGGTGGCGATGCCGCCGGGCACCTGGGGCAACGGCATCGCGCCGACCCCGGAGGGCGGCTTCGTCGTGACCAGCATGTTCGATCCCGACGATCCGGACTTCCTCGCGAAGTTCGAGGCCGGCACGCCCACCGGCGGGGTCTGGCACTGGTCGCCCGAGGGCGGATGGGCTTCGATCGCCCCACGCCCGCTCTCCGGTGCCAACGGGATCGAACTCACCCGCGATGGTCGCTTCGTGATCGTGTCCGAATGGGCGACGCGCCGGCTCTGGCGCTTCCCGCTGACGGGGGAGGGCGGCATCACCGCTGTCGATCTCGACTTCCTTCCGGACAACCTGCGCTGGGGATCGGATGGACGCCTGCTGCTGGCAGGCCAGAACGCGACGCCGCGCGCGGTGTTCGGCTGCGAGGCCGCCGGACGGCCGTGCCCGATGGCCTTCACGGTGGTGGAGGTCGATCCCGAAACCCTGGCGACCCGTGTCGTCGTGCGCGGCGGGGATTCCCGCTTCGGCGGCGCGACCGGAGCCCTCGGGGTCGGCGGCGAGGTCTGGGTCGCCAGCTTCACCGGCCAGCGCGTCGCTCGCTACCTTCGGCCCGGCCGCCCGTGACCCGACCGGCTCCGTGCCATGGTTGCGAAGGCGGCAGGATGTGTTCAGGTTGGCTTGTTCACATTGAAGTCATCCGCCTGCACGCGAAGGACGACGCGCCGTGGCAACCGAGACGACCAAAGGTCCGGCCTCCTATTTCCCGTCGATCGAGAAGACGTATGGCCGGCCCATCGCCTTCTGGCAGCAGATCGTTCTCGACAGGCTTCCGGCGAGGCACATGGAACTCGTCGCGATGCTGAAGACCGAGCATGGCATGGGCCATGGACACGCCAACGCGATCGTGGCGCATGTCCTGGCGACGCGGAAAGCGTGACGCCATCCCGCCGAGACACCGACGTGCAGCGAAGCTCGCGAAGCCCTCGGCTTTACTGGCGACCGCGTTCGGCGATCACCCCCCGAACCATCCGGCCACGGCGCGGCGCAGCGGATTGGCCGGGTCGGACAGGAGGCGCAAGGCCATCAGGCACGCGATGGTGACGAGAAGGGGACGGATCAGGCGGGCGCCCATGCGGATCGCCAGGCGCGAGCCGATCTGCGCGCCGAGGAAGGCGCCCACCGCCATCACCAGACCGATGGCCCAGACCACGTGGCCGCCGAGCGCGAACAGGGCGAGGCTGCCGAGGTTGCTCGCCGCGTTGGCGAGCTTGGTGTGGGCGGTGCCCTTCACCACGCCGAGCCCCAGCAGGGTGACGAAGCCGATCATGTAGAAGGCCCCGGCACCGGGACCGAACACGCCGTCATAGAAGCCGACCGCCGGCGCCCAGGTCAGGGCGAACCAGTTCGGCGTGATGCGGGCGGTGGCGTCCTCGTTGCTCATGCGCTTGGCGGTGGCGAAATAGATCGCGATCGCCACCAGAAGGATGGGCACGGCCGCGTCGAGAACCGGCCGCGGCAGCAGGCTGACGCAGAGCGCGCCCGCGATGGAGGCGCAGCCGGCGCTCACCGCGATTTTCCAGGCGTCCGGCCAGTGGATCAGGCGGCGGCGGGCGAAGGCGAGGGTGGAGGAGACCGCGCCGGCGCTGCCCTGGAGCTTGTTGGTCGCGATGGCGGAGACGGGATCGAGACCGGCGAGCAGCAGAGCCGGCAGGGTCAGGAGGCCGCCGCCGCCCGCGATTGCGTCGACGCAGCCGGCCGCCAGCGCGACCGCGAACAGACCCGCGATCAGGCCGATATCGACTCCGAAGATCATCCCGTCCTCACGTCTCAGGTCCAGCGAGGCCGGCCGGCGGCGGTCTCGCCGGGGTGGTGGCCGTCCTCAGTTGCGGACGACGACCTTGGTGCCGACCTTGGCGCGATCGTAGAGGTCGACGATGTCCTTGTTCGTCATGCGGATGCAGCCGGACGAGACGGCGGCGCCCATCGTCTCGGGCTCGTTCGAGCCGTGGATGCGGTAGAGCGAGGAGCCGAGATAGAGGGCGCGGGCGCCGAGCGGGTTGTCCTGGCCGCCGGCCATGAAGCGCGGCAGGTCGGGCCGGCGCGCCAGCATCTGCGCCGGCGGGCGCCAATCCGGCCATTCCTTCTTCATCGTCACCGTCTTCTCGCCGGACCACGAGAAGCCCTGGCGGCCGACGCCGACGCCGTAGCGCACGGCCTGGCCGCCGCCGAGCACGTAGAAGAGCCGGCGCTGACTCGTGGAGACCACGATGGTGCCGGGCTTCTCGGCGCCCTTCCAGGCGACGGTCTCGCGCGGGATCGCCTGCTCCTTGAAGATGTTCATGAAGTCGGCGATCGGCCCGCTGTCGAACGGGTTGCCGGCGAAGGCCGGTCCGGTCGCAAGGGTCAGGGCCGCCGCCAGGGCGGATGCGGCGAGAGCGCGGCGCGTCTGCATGGTCTGTCCTCCAGCCGATAACCGGGGGAGCGCAGGCGCGAGCGCCCGGCGTGTCCGGAAGGCATGTGGTCGAGGGCGAGAGCCTTGGCGGGATGGAAGAGGGCGGTCAACCGAGCCGGGATCGAAGGCGCCGCCCCTGTGTGATCCCGGCAACGCCCGCGACTCGGGCTCTCCGCTCCGCCCGTCCGCCCTGACACAATGCCGCAGGAACTTGCGGCCAAGGCCCTTTGACCCCAGACTCGGAACCGTGAGTTCCGCAGATTTCCATACCGCGCGCGCCGCCGAACCGGCTTCGCCCGAGCGCGTCCCGGCTTCGCCCGGGCGTCTCCGGGCTTCGCCGATCCTGGCGCGCCCGGTCCTGCGGGCTCTCGGCGTGCTCGCGTCGGGTCTCCTCGCGATGCTGCTTCTGGTCTGCGCCGTGCTGCCGCTCCTGCGGATGGCGGGCGAGGTCCCGCGCGGTTTCGAGCGTCAGGCCGTGATGGCCTCTTCGACGCTGCCGCCGAATCGGGACACGAACCTGCGCATCTCGGCCGCGATGATCGACCTCGACGACAGCTACGGCAACGTCGCGGCCCTGCGCATCCCGCAGGCGACCGAGCACCGGATGGATCGCCTCGTCCTGCCGCGCGTCCTGCCGGCGCCCGCCACACGGGCGGTCGCGCCCCCCGATCGGCCCCCCAGGCTCGTGCTTCCGGCCTGAACCGTCTGCCGCTTTCCGGCGGACGCGGGATTCGACCTGACTTTTTCGTGTCGAATACAACCTGCGTCGTCGGAACGCCCAGATTGTGCGCCATCCCAGCCTCGTCATCGGACGATTCGGACCGGGTCCGGCCGATCCGCGCCCCCTGGGCACGGGCCAAGCCGCCGCACCTGTGACCGCCACCACCCCACGTCCGGCCATGCAGAATGGCCCGGCGCTTGCCATGGCCCCAGCCGCGCGCGGCGATCAGGGGGCCCGGACCTTGAACGCGGCGATGCCGGCCCGTGTCTGCGGGCCATCCGCCGGAATTGCGCAGGAGCGACGCGATCGTGACGTCTTTCAACCACCGCCTGTTCGGGGCCCGGCCGACCGCGCTCGCCGCGGGCATCGTCCTGGTCGCCCTATCGGCCTGCAATCAGAAACAGCAGGCGGCGGCCCCGGTCCCCGGACCGGTGCCCGAAGTCAGCATCGTCACCGTCCGCGAACAGCCGATCCCCTACGTGCGCGACCTGCCGGGCCGCGTCGCGCCGCTGCGCATCGCCGAGGTGCGCTCGCGCGTCTCCGGCCTCGTGGTGAAGCGCACCTTCGAGCAGGGCAGCTTGGTCAAGGAAGGCGACGTTCTCTACAAGATCGACCCGGCCCCGTTCGAGGTCGAGCTGCAGAGCGCCGAGGCCGCCTTGGCCCGGACCGAGGCCGCGCAGGTCCTCGCCGGACAGCAGGCCGACCGCCTGGAGCAGCTGCTCTCGCGCCAGACCGCGAGTCAGGCGCAGTACGACGCCGCCTATGCGGGCCTGAAGCAGGCCCAGGCCGAGGTCGCGGGCGCCAAGGCGACGCGCGACCGGGCCAAGCTCAATCTCGGCTACACCGATGTCCGCGCCCCGATCTCCGGCCGCATCGGCCGCGCGCTGCTCACCGAGGGCACCCTGGTGGAGCAGGGCGGCGCCGCCAACCTCGCCACCATCCAGCAGCTCGACCCGATCTACGTCGACATCACCCAGTCGGTCGGCGAGCTGAACAAGCTGCGCCGGGATCTCGCCAGCGGCGAACTCTCGCGCCTCTCGGCCGACACCGCCAACGTCCACCTCATCATGGATGACGGGACGCTCTACGGCTCGGCCGGCAAGCTGCTGTTCTCCGATGTCACCGCCGATCCGAGCACCGGGCAGGTGACCCTGCGCGTGCTGTTCCCGAACCCGCACGACGAGCTCTTCCCCGGCATGTACGTGCGTGCCCGCATCAAGCAGGGCATCGACACCGATGCGCTCGCGGTGCCGCAGCAGGCGATCCAGCGGACCAACGACGGCAAGGCCGAGGTCTGGGTGGTGCGCGACGACAGCAAGGTCATGCTTCAGCCGGTGGAGGTCGGCCCGGTGGTCGACAACCAGTGGGTCATCCGCTCCGGCCTGAAGGCCGGCGACCGCGTGGTCGTCGAGGGCGTGCAGAAGATCACCGCCGGCCAGCAGGTGAAGACCGTCGAGCTGCGGGTCGCCACCGCCGACGCCGAGCCGAAGCCCCGCGACACCGAAGTTCCGGAGCCCGAGGCCGCCGAGGTGCCGGGCGCGCCCAAGCCCGCGTCGCCCCAGACGGCGGCACCCAATACGGCTGCCCCCAAGCCCGTGTCGCAGGTGCGCTGAACCATGGCTCGCTTCTTCATCGACCGGCCGGTCTTCGCCTGGGTCGTCGCCCTCTTCATCATCCTGGGCGGCCTGCTCACGATCCCGCAATTGCCGGTGGCGCAGTATCCCGTGATCGCGCCGCCCTCCATCGCGCTCTCGACCGCCTATCCGGGCGCGTCGGTGGAGAACCTCTACACCGGCACCACCCGGCTCATCGAGGATGAGCTGAACGGTGCCGCCAACATCCTCAGCTTCGAATCGGCCAGCGACGCCTTCGGCGTGGTCGAGATCACCGCGCAATTCCAG
This sequence comes from Methylobacterium sp. Leaf113, assembly GCF_001423325.1. Taxonomy (NCBI): domain Bacteria; kingdom Pseudomonadati; phylum Pseudomonadota; class Alphaproteobacteria; order Hyphomicrobiales; family Methylobacteriaceae; genus Methylobacterium; species Methylobacterium sp. Leaf113. Next base: position 77,340 of record NZ_LMNJ01000002.1, on the reverse strand, counting down.
CCCGGCACCGATTCGAGCCTCGCGGGCGTCGAGGTGCAGAACCGCCTCAAGCGCGTCGAGGCCCGCCTGCCGGCGGAGGTGCGCCAGCAGGGCACCCTGGTGGAGGAGGCCTCCGCCGCGACCCTGCAGATCATCACCCTGGTCTCGCCCGACAAATCGATGGACGAGATCGCCCTCGGCGACTTCCTGATCCGCAACGTCATCAACGAGATCCGCCGCATCCCGGGCGTCGGGCGCGCGACGCTGTATTCCACCGAGCGCAGCCTGCGCATCTGGATCGATTCCGACAAGCTGCGCGGCCTGTCGCTCAACGCCTCCGACGTGTCGAAGGCGATCTCCAACCAGAACGTCCAGATCGCGTCCGGCGCCGTCGGCGCGATGCCCAGCCCGCAGAGCAACCCGGTCAACTTCCCCATCATCGTGAAGGGCCAGATGACCGCGCCGGAGGAGTTCGGCGCCATCGTGCTGCGCGCCAATTCCGACGGCTCCAACGTGCGCCTGCGCGACGTCGCCCGGATCGAGCTCGGCGGCGAGGACTACAAATTCACCACCCGCCTCGACGGCGGCGAGGCCGCCGGCATCTCGGTGACCCTGGCCCCCGACGGCAACGCCCTCCAGACCGCCTCGGCCATCCGCGCCAAGATGGAGGAGCTGTCGCAGTTCTTCCCGTCGAACGTGAAATGGGACATCCCCTACGACATCACCCCGGCGGTCGAGGCCTCCATCGAGAAGGTTCTGCACACCCTGGTCGAGGCGGTGGTGCTGGTCTTCATCGTGATGTTCGTCTTCCTCCAGAACATCCGCTACACGCTCATCCCCACCATCGTGGTCCCGATCGCCCTGATGGGCACCTGCACGGTGATGCTGCTCGCCGGCTTCTCGGTGAACGTGCTCACCATGTTCGGCATGGTGCTGGCCATCGGCATCCTCGTCGACGACGCCATCGTGGTGGTCGAGAACGTCGAGCGCATCATGAACGAGGAGGGCCTCTCCCCGAAGGAGGCCACCCGCAAGGCGATGACCCAGATCACCGGCGCCATCATCGGCATCACGCTGGTTCTGATCGCGGTGTTCATCCCGATGGCGTTCTTCCCCGGCTCGGTCGGCATCATCTACCGCCAGTTCTCCATCGCGATGGTGACGTCGATCGCCTTCTCGGCGCTGCTGGCCCTGTCGCTGACCCCGGCCCTGTGCGCCACCCTGCTGAAGCCGATCGAGAAGGGCCACGGCCATTCCAAGGGCGGCATCTTCGGCTGGTTCAACCGGGTGGTGGACCGCGAGACCGCCCGCTATGGCCGCGGCGTCGCCGGCCTGATCAAGCGCTCCGGCCGGGTCATGCTGGTCTACCTCGCCCTGGTCATCGGCCTCGGCTACGCCTTCCTGCGCCTGCCGGAGGGCTTCCTGCCGGTGGAGGACCAGGGCTTCTTCACCGTCGACATCCAGACCCCGCCCGGCTCCTCTTTCAACCGCACCGAGGCGGCGGTGAAGAAGGTCGAGGAACACCTCCTGGCGCAGCCGGGCGTCGCCACCGTGACCGTGGTCAACGGCTTCTCGTTCTCGGGCCAGGGACAGGTCACCTCGCAGGCCTTCGTCACCCTGAAGCCCTGGGGCGAGCGCGATGCCGACAACTCGGCCGCCAAGCTGATCGAGGGCACCAACAAGGCGCTGGCATCCTACAAGGACGCGGTGATCCAGGCCCTCGAGCCGCCGCCGATCGACAACCTCGGCAACGCCTCCGGCTTCAGCTTCCGACTCCAGGACCGCGCGCAGAAGGGCTACTCGGCCCTGATGGCGGCCCAGGAGCAGTTGCTGTCGCTCGCCCGCAAGAGCCCCGTCCTGCAGAAAGTCTATGTCGAGGGCCTGCCCCCGGCGCCGCAGGCGGAACTCGTCATCGACCGCGAGAAGGCGGCCGCCCTCGGGGTCGATTTCGAGGAGATCAACAACACCATCCAGGTCAATCTCGGCTCGGTCTACACCAACGACTTCCCCAATCGGGGCAAGATGCAGCGCGTCATCGTCCAGGCGGAAGACGCGCAGCGCCTGAAGGCGGCCGACATCCTGAATTACGGGGTGAAGAACGCCTCCGGCACCATGGTGCCGATGTCCTCCTTCGCCGACCTGAAATGGGGCGTCGGCCCGGCCCAGATCATCGGCTTCAATGGCTACCAGTCGGTCCGCATTACCGGCGAGCCGGCCCCGGGCTACACCTCGGGCGACGCGCTCAACGAAATGGAGCGGCTGATGGAGCAGCTGCCGAAAGGCTTCGGCTACGCCTGGACCGGTCAGTCGCTGCAGGAGAAACAGGCGGGCTCGCAGGCCTCGCTGCTGCTCGGGCTGTCGATCCTGATCGTGTTCCTGTGCCTCGCCGCGCTCTACGAGAGCTGGTCGATCCCGTTCTCGGTGCTGCTGGTGATCCCGCTCGGGGTGATCGGCTCGGTGGCGGCGGTCTACCTGCGCGGTCTGCCCAACGACGTCTACTTCAAGATTGGCATCATCACGATCATCGGTCTCTCGGCCAAGAACGCGATCCTGATCGTGGAATTCGCCAAGGACCTGTGGAAGCCCGGGACCTCCCTGGTGGACGCGACCATCGAGGCGGCGACGCTGCGCTTCCGGCCGATCGTGATGACCTCGCTGGCCTTCATCTTCGGCGTGGTGCCGCTGGCGATCGCCACCGGCGCGGCCTCGAAGAGCCAGCAGGCGATCGGCACCGGCGTGCTCGGCGGCATGGTCTCGGCCACCGTGCTGGCCGTGCTGTTCGTGCCGGTGTTCTTCGTGGTGGTGATGCGGATCTTCCGGCGCAAGGACGCCACCGAGGGCATCCGGTCGGAGGCCGAGCCCGGTGCCGTGCACGTGCCGCACCACGCACCCGCCGAGTAGGACGGCGCCACCCTGAGGCCGCTGCGCGGCCTCAGGGCAGGCTACGAACATCGGGCAATGGACAATCAAAAAGGGCGCGCGGTTCAGAACCGCGCGCCCTTTTCAGTGGGTCTTACGAGGAAGGGGAAAAGCTACACCTCTCGGGCGATCATCATCTTCTTGATCTCCGCGATGGCCTTGGCCGGGTTCAGGCTCTTCGGGCAGGCGTTGGCGCAGTTCATGATCGTGTGGCAGCGATAGAGCCGGAACGGATCGTGCAGGGCGTCGAGGCGCTCGCCGGTGCTCTCGTCGCGGCTGTCGATCAACCAGCGATAGGCTTGGAGCAGGGCGGCCGGGCCGAGGAAGCGATCACCGTTCCACCAGTAGCTCGGGCACGAGGTGGTGCAGCAGGCGCAGAGGATGCACTCGTACAGGCCGTCGAGCTGCGCCCGGTCCTCGGGGGTCTGCTTCCACTCGCCCTCGGGCGCGGGCGTCTCGGTCTGGAGCCAGGGCTCGATCGAGGCGTGCTGAGCGAAGAAGTTGGTCAGGTCCGGAACGAGGTCCTTCAGCACCGGCATGTGCGGCAGCGGGTAGATCCGCACCGCGCCGGTCTTCTTGCCCTTGGCGTGCTCCTGGCACTCGTCGATGCCCATGGTGCAGGCCAGCGCGTTCTGGCCCTCGATGTTCATGGCGCAGGAGCCGCAGATGCCCTCGCGACAGGAGCGGCGGAACACCAGGGTCGAGTCGACCTTGCTCTTGATCCACAACAGGGCGTCGAGCACCATCGGCCCGCAATCGTCCCGGTCGACCTGGTAGACGTCGACGCGCGGGTTCTTCCCGTCGTCAGGATTCCAGCGATAGATCCGGAATTCCTGGAGGTTGTTGGCCCCCGCGGGCCGAGGCCAGGTCTTGCCCTCGGTGACCCTGGAGTTCTTGGGAAGGGTGAATTCAGCCATCAGGAACCCCTGTGCATATCTGGAGAGAATGGAGAGGCCCGGGCGCGTTCGAGACCTGCGGACAGGTAGCTGACGAGCGAGAGCACGTAATTCCGGTCCTCGGGGCCGATCAGGCGTTCCGCCTGCTCCCGGATGTCGATCCAATCACCACCGTCGAAGCCGCGTCCGAGCCAGCAGACAGTGACGAGATCTCGCAGATCCGAAATCGGCAGATCTGCAATCAGGCTTTTGAGTCGTAGGAAGTCCGGCGCCTCGACGGCAGGACCGGAAACGTTTGCCGGAACGAAAACGTAGCGCTCGGTCAATGCCGCGGACGACCCGCGTAGAGGTTCGAAGGTTGCAACGACCTGAGCGCTCAAGCTGACGATGCCGTCGATGCGATCCTGTGGAATCGCAACCCATGCCTGACTCCGTGATGCCGCCGACACGGCGTTCTCAAGGCCAAGCAGCAGATGGCCGAAATTGCGTTCGGTTGCTTTCTCGATCAGCTTCAGATCGGCGGTGACGACGCATGATCCCGCCTGTTCAGCACAGGCGAGGAAGATGCAGTCCTGAACGGGGTGGCTCATGGCCACGGCGATCTCCAGTGCCCTTTGGAACAGAACGAGGGTCGGGGAAATGGATACGAACAGGTGCGGAAGGGCCGCACAGCTTTCTTTGGCCACCTCCCAATCCGCCTCTCCGAGGCGAATCTTCTTTTGCAGCGCCCTGGCGAATTCCGTGAAGATCAGGTCGGGGGCCTGAAGCGTGGCCTCCGTCGCAAGCAGCGCCACGGCGGTGTCGTGCCCTGATTCCGGAAGGAACCACTTCACCGCCACCGACGTGTCGATCACGAACTTCACCTGTCGCGATCCTCCCGGATCAGGTCCACACTGTCGGTCTGCATGATCGATTTCGGAACCATCGCGGCAATCCGCGCGACGCGCGCCACCCGGTCCTGCAGTACCACCGCACGCTCCGCAGCGAGGCCGTCGCGCAGCAGGGTGAGAACCTCATGCTCGATCGAACGACCATGTCGCCTCGCCCGAGACGAGATCTGCTGGACAGTCTCGTCGTCGACGTTCCTGATCATCAGTTCGCCCATGGCGAGGGCCTCCAGTCCGTGGTCCTCAATACACCCGTGCCTTCGGCTCGATGTACTGGATCTCGTTCGACATCGTGTAGGTGTGAACCGGGCGGTAATCGATGCTGACCTGCTTCGACGTGTCGTCCATCCAGGCGAGCGTGTGCTTCATCCATTCCTTGTCGTCGCGGTCTGGGAAGTCCTCGCGGGCATGGGCGCCGCGGCTCTCCTTGCGGTTGGCCGCCGATTCCATGGTGACGACGGCCTGACCGATCAGGTTGTCGAATTCCAGGGTCTCGAGGAGGTCGGTGTTCCAGATCAGCGAGCGGTCGTTGACGTGGATGTCCGGAATGCCGTCGGCGACCTTGTGGATGAGGGTCTTGCCCTCCTCCAGAACCTCGCCGGTGCGGAACACCGCGCAGTTGTTCTGCATGGTCTTCTGCATCTCGGCACGCAGCTGCGCGGTCGGGGTGCCACCGTTGGCGTAGCGGAAGCGGTCGAGGCGGGCGAGCGCCTTGTCGGCGGAGTCCTTCGGCAGGTCCATCTGGCGGGCGCCCGGCTCGACGATCTCGGCGCAGCGCAGCCCGGCGGCCCGGCCGAACACCACGAGGTCGATCAGCGAGTTCGAGCCGAGCCGGTTGGCGCCGTGCACCGAGACGCAGGCCGCCTCGCCCAGCGCCATCAGGCCCGGCACCACCGTATCGGGGTTGCCGTTCTTCAGGGTCAGCACCTCGCCATGATAGTTCGTCGGGATGCCTCCCATGTTGTAGTGGACCGTCGGCAGCACCGGGATCGGCTCCTTGGTGACGTCGACGCCCGCGAAGATCTTGGCCGATTCGGAGATGCCCGGCAGGCGCTGGTGCAGGATGGCTGGGTCGAGATGGTCGAGGTGCAGGTAGATGTGGTCGTTGGACTTGCCGACGCCGCGCCCGGCCCGGATTTCCATGGTCATCGAGCGCGAGACCACATCGCGGGAGGCGAGGTCCTTGGCCGAGGGAGCGTAGCGCTCCATGAAGCGCTCGCCCTCGGAATTGGTCAGGTAGCCGCCCTCGCCGCGGGCGCCCTCGGTGATCAGGCAGCCGGCGCCGTAGATGCCGGTGGGGTGGAACTGCACGAATTCCATGTCCTGCAGCGGCAGGCCGGCGCGCAGCACCATGGCGTTGCCGTCGCCGGTGCAGGTATGGGCGGAGGTGGCCGAGAAGTACGAGCGGCCGTAGCCGCCGGTGGCCAGGATGGTCTGCTGGGCGCGGAAACGGTGGATCTCGCCGCTGGCCTGGTCGATGGCGATGACGCCGAGGCAGCGGCCCTCCTCGTCCATGATCAGGTCGAGGGCGAAGTACTCGATGAAGAAGTTGGTGTGGTTCTTCACCGCCTGCCCGTAGAGGGTGTGCAGCATGGCGTGGCCGGTGCGGTCGGCCGCCGCGCAGGTGCGCTGGGCGGTGCCCTTGCCGTAATCGGTGGTCATGCCGCCGAACGGGCGCTGATAGATCTTGCCCTCTTCGGTTCTGGAGAAGGGCACGCCCCAATGCTCCAGTTCGTAGACCGCCGCCGGGGCGTTGCGCACGAGGTACTCGATCGCGTCCTGGTCACCGAGCCAGTCCGACCCCTTCACGGTGTCGTACATGTGCCAGCGCCAGTCGTCCGGTCCCATGTTGCCGAGGGAGGCCGAGATGCCGCCCTGGGCCGCCACGGTGTGCGACCGGGTCGGAAACACCTTGGAGATGCAGGCGGTGCGCAGGCCGGCCTGGGAGCACCCCACGGTGGCGCGCAGGCCCGCGCCGCCGGCGCCGACCACCACCACGTCGAAGGTGTGGTCGTTGATGGTGTAGGCGGGGGCGCCGTTGCCGTTGGTGGCGGTTCCGTTGGTGGCCATGGGCAGATCCTTCGGGTTCGGGATGCGGGTCAGACGAGCGTGCCGGGCTAGACGAGCTTGCCGAGGCTGACGCGGAGGATCGCGTACAGGCAGGCGACGGCGACGATGACCGCGTAGAAATTGTTGGCGAAGAAGGCCGCGAGCTTCAGTCCCTTGTGGTGGACGTAATCCTCGATGACGACCTGCATGCCGATCCTCATGTGGAGCGTGACCGAGATCACGGCGAGGATCAGGATGAGCGCAACCGCCGGGTGCGACATCAGGGCGATCGCCTCGGGGTAGGGGCGATTGGCCATCAGCGCGACGATGACCACGAACGCGATCATCAGGGGAGCGTTGGAGGCGGCGGTGAGCCGCTGCAGCCACCAATGGCCGGCGCCGTGGCCGGAGGCGCCGAGGCCCTTCACGCGGGCGCGTGGCGTACGCATGGTGACGTTGGTGTTCTGGCGGTTATCGACCATCGGGACGGCTCCTCAGCGCAGCACGAGGGCGAGCGCCCAGATCAGGACAGTCAGGATCACGGAGCCGATGAGCGTGCCGCGAGCGAGCCACATGCGGCGCTCCCGGTCGAGGCCGTGGCCGAAATCCCAGATGAAGTGGCGCAGGCCCCCGAGCATGTGGTGCATCAGGATCCAGGTGTAGACGAACAGCACGAGGCGCCCGACGATCGAGCCGAAGAACCAGGCCACGGTGCCGTAGGCGCCCGGACCCGATGCGAGGGCCACCAGCCAGATCGCCACCAGGGCCGAGCCGCCATAGAGGGCGGTGCCGGTGATGCGATGGAACACCGACATCGCCATGGTCCAGGTCCAGCGGTAGATCTGGAGATGGGGCGAGAGCGGTTGGGCGACCGTGGGACGGACGGTGGGAGCCATCGTGCGGAAGGTCCTCGACTGGGCGACGCCATCCTTTTTTCAGATGGGCCACAAGAAAAATTTGGACTGTCTCTAAAGTGCTAGCGGGCACCCGCCAATGCGCAACCCCGGCTTGCTGCAGTGCACATGCGACACAGCCGCCGATTCGTCATTCGTCCATCGGACCCTCATGGCAGCCACCCGAGCGCACGCCACCAGAGATAATCCAGGGGTGCGACGACGACGAGCGAGGCGAAGCCCATGGCCAGGGTCAGCTTCGTCGCGGCCCGTAGCGGCACCGTTCCGAGATCGATCGCGAGGACGATGGGCGGCGCCTGATACGGCAGGAACAGGGTCGAGTAGCCCACGACCTGGATCATCACCACGGCCATCAGGTCGAGGCCGCCGGCCCGGGCCATCTCGCCAGCGAGCGCGGTGTAGAGCGCGGGCGCGCCGTTGGCCGTGACCGCGATGGCCAGGACCGACGCCAGCCCGGTCAGGATCGCGAAATTCGCGGCCGGGGCGTCGGGCGTCAGCGGCGCGACGTGGAGCAGGGCGTGGCCGAGGCGGGCGCCGAGCCCGGTCTCGTTGACGGTGGCGACGAGGCCGAGGAGCGCGGCGACGTAGAAGCAGGTCCGCAGATTGACCGCGCCGAAGGCCTCGGCCGGCAAAACGCCGATGCGCGGCATCAGGCACAGGATCGCCGCGACGAGGCCGACCCAGGCGGGGGCGATGTGGTGCAGGCTGTCGGTGACCCAGAAGGCCAGGGTGGCGGCCAGGATCACGGCGAGGCGCCGGGCCTCGGGGCGCAGGGGTTCAGGCGGTAAGGGCTCGGTCGCCGAGGCGGCGCCGGTCGAGCCCGGGTCGAGCCGATCCGGAAACAGCCAGAGAATGGCCAGGACGAGAAGGGCGCCCTTCGCCAGCGCCAGGACCGGTGCGTGCAGCAGCAGGTAGGGCAGGTAGGCGATGTGCAGCCCGTACTGCGTCTCCGCGGTGCCGGCCATCACGAGATTCGGCACGTTGGCGGGCAGGATCGCGGCCGAGAGGAGGGGGGTTGCGAGGCCCACCGCCAGCACGGCGCCGTGGCGGCCGGCCCGGCCGGCACCGAGGCCGAAGGCGTCGCAGAGGGCGAGGACGACCGGGACCAGCAGGGCGATGCGCCCGAGATTGGACGGCATCACGAAGGCGACGGCGAAGGACAGGGCGACGATGCCCGCGATGAAAGCCGGGTAGGAGGCCGAAAGATGGCCCGAGAGGCTTCGCGCCAGACGGTCGCCGAGGCCGGACCGCGTCATGGCGAGCCCCACCACCATGCCGCTCAGGACCAGCCAGAACGCCGAGGAGGCGAACCCCGAGAACACGGTCGCGGGGGGCGCCAGCCGGAACAGCATCGCGCCGGCGAAGAACAGCATCGCGGTGACGATCTCGGCGACGAGGCCGCTCGCCCACAGGCCCATGCAGAGCACGAGCAGGAGCGCGGTCACCGCGACCGTCGCCTCCCCGCCCATGAACGTCCCTGCCGGCATCGACCGCTGCCATCCCGATGATGAGCCGGGACACTGCTCCTACCTTGGAGCGGTTCGCAATTCGAGATTTTCCGATTCAGCCTTCGCGTGCGGCGAAGGCTCAGAAGCGCGCGGGATCGAGTTCGAAGGTCGGCGGCAGGGCTTCGAACCATTCGCCATAATAGGGATCGCGCGGGAGCTTCGCCGCCCAGCGATCCCGGAAGCGCCGGTGCTCGGCCGGGTCGACGATGCGTGCCCGGTTGCGACTCTCGTAATGGTAGAGGCTGGCCTGCGGGCAGTAGACGCTGCGCAGGTTACGCTCGCGCAGCCGAAGACACAGATCGACGTCGTTGTAATTGACCGCGAAGCCTGCATCGAACCCGCCGATGCTCTCGAAGTCGGCGCGGCGCACCATCACGCAGGCGCCCGTGACCGCGAGATAGTTGCGCGTTCCCACCGTGGAGAAGAAGTGCCCGGGATCGTCGCCCGGATAGCCGCGCCGGACATGGTCGGGCGTCGCGTCGACGATCGAGACGCCCGCGTGCTGGATCTCGCCGGTCTCGAACAGGAGCTTGGGGCCGACCGCGCCGACGCCGGGGATCTGCAGCTGCGCCAGCAGGGCCTCGATCCAGTCGGGGGTGATGACGGCGATGTCGTCGTTGAGGAAGACCAGGACTTCGCCGCTCGCCGCGGCGGCGCCGAGATTCATCTTGGCGGCCACGTTGAAGACCGGCTCCGCCCAGGTGACGCGCCGGGCGCCGTGGCGGGCGAGGGCCGCCTCGGTTGCCGGGCGCAGGTCGCCGTTGTCGACCACCACGAACTCGATGTCGGGGTAGGTGCTGAGGGCCGCCACGCTGTCGAGGCAGGCGGCGAGGAGATCGACCGCCTTGCCGCCGACGAGGCTGTCGCGCCCGGCGGTGGGAATCACGATCGAGACGCGGGGGCGCGCGGTCAGCCTGCGCCGCATCTCGAAACAGCCCTTGAACGCGCTCGGGCGGGCGAAGTCGAGCTCGCCCGTGCGCCGGGCACGGTCCTCCAGACCTCGGATCGCCGCGGCGATGACGTAGTCCTTGTTGTCCATGGTCTGGGCGGTGGAGCCCGGAATCGCGCGCCAGTGATAGAGCACCTTCGGCACGTGCACGACGTTGCGGACGTGCTCGGTGTAGCGCAGGGCGAAGTCGTAATCCTGCGCGCCGTTGCAGGCATCGCGAAAACCGCCGATCCGCCGGACGATGTCCATGCGGTAGAGCGCCAGATGCGCGGTGTACATGCAGGCTTCGAGGGCTTCCGGCGACCAGTCCGGCTTGAAGAACGGCTCGTAGCGCACGCCGTCGATCGAGATCTTGTCCTCGTCCGAGTAGATGAAATCGACCGTGTCGTCGGCGTTCAGGACGCGGGCGAACGCGTAGAGCGCGTTGTCGGGGATCAGGTCGTCGTGATCCATCAGCGTCATGTAGGCGCCGGTCGCCAGCGCCATGGCGTCGTTCGAAGCGCCCGAGATGCGGCCGTTGGTGGCGCGGCGATGGATCTTGATGCGCGGATCGGCGGCGGCGTAGGCCTGGAGCATCGGCCAGATATGCGGTGCCGGCGAGTTGTCGTCGCAGAGGCAGAGTTCCCAATCCTCGTACGCCTGCGCCTGCACCGACGCGATGGCGGCCTCCAGCCAGCGCTTCGGTGTATCGTAGACCGGCATGACGATCGAGATGCGCGGACGCAGGCGAAAGCCCGCGATCTCGGCGCGCATCGCCGCCACGCTGAGACGGGACGGGGTTTCGACCTTCTCGATCCAGGCGGTGTAGGAGGCCGGCACGGGGCGCGGCCGGGCGCTGGCGCGGAAGTCGCGCCAGAGGTCGCGCACCGGTCGTTTGCGCGCGGTGGCCCGGATCGCGGACACGATGCCGGTGGCCGTGCGCGCCTCCGCCGGCAGCCGGTCCAGAAGTCGACGGGCGGTCTCCAGTGTGGCGCCGACGACGCCGAGATGCGTCAGGCTGACATGGCCGAGGTGGAAGCGGCCGGCACCGCTCATCGGATCGAGGCGCAGGCCGCGGACGCGACGGGGCAAGTGCACCAGGTTGTCGATGCCGGCGGCATCGGCCTCGAGCGGGATGGTCAGCGTCTCGCGAAACCCCTTGCCGTCATCGACGTAGAGGATCGGGACGAGCTTGGTCCGGTCGAGGGCGGTGAGGTCGGCGCGGATGCGGACCCAGCCGCCGCGATGACGCCTGCGTCCGGCCGCCGGCCAGAGCCGGAAATGCGGGTCCGACCCGGTCGCGCGCCACGTGTCGGGGGAACCGTCCGCCTCGATCTGGCTGAACGGGTCGAGGCGACAGCGTAGAATGCGCGGCAAACCCGGATCCTCTTCGATGCGGGCTCAGGGCTGGCCGAGCCGGCCGGCAGGCCCTGAGCCCGCCGCGCCCGGGGTTTAGGGCATGCCCGCCGGCCCTCGCAAGGGCGGCCGGGGCCGCCTCAGGCCGACTCGGCCGCGAGGTAGGCGCGCCAGCCCCCGTGCCGGGTGATCTCGGGGGCGCCCGCCACCGCATGCGCCTCGCACAGGAAGCCCGAGACGGATTCGCCGTCGGCCAGGGTGATCTTGCCGATGCCGAGCGGCGCCGGGATCGCGGCGGCGAAATGCCCGAAAGCCGCCGGATCGAGGCCCCAGACCTCGACCTCCAGGCCAGGGCCATCGAAGCCGGGTGCGCGCACGAGGCCGGGCTTCGGCGGCACCGTGCCGGGCAGGGCGTAGAGCCGGTAATCGGACGCCGTCCGGGTGGCGCGCAGGAAAGTGGCGCCGAGATCCTGAAGTTGGTGGTTCAGCGCGAGCCCGGTGAGATGGGCGCCGACCACCACCAGGGGGATCTGCCCGGAGGCGACGGGCGGAACCCGGCTCGCCTCGGGTAGGGCGCGCCCGCGCTCGATGCCCATGCCCGCGCCCGCGCCCAGCGCGCGATGCAGCGCATCGGCCCAGGGTGCCAGGGCCTCGTCGCTGAAGCCCGGGCCGACCAGCATCACGCCGGCCGGCAGCCCGTCGCGGCGGAACCCGGCCGGGACCGCGATGGCGGCCATGCCGAGCAGGTTGGCGAAATTGGTGTAGCGGCCGAAATGACTGTTCCGCGCGATCGGCTCGGCCTGCATCTCGGCCACCGTGTAGATGGTCGGGGAGGTCGGCAGCAGCAGCACGTCGAGATCGGCCAGGATGGCGTCGGTGCGGCGTTTCAGGGCCTCGAAGGCGTAGCGGCCGCGGAAGGCGTCGACCGCGCTGTAGCGCTTCGCGGATTCGACGATGGCGCGCACGCTCGGGTCGAGGGCGTCGGGGTGGTCGGCGTAGAATTCGGCGATGGCCGCCAGCCGCTCGGCGACCCAGGGGCCGTCATAGAGCAGCGCGGCGATAGCGCGGAACGGCGCGTAGTCGAACGGCACCGCGACGCCGCCGAGGCGCTCGAGCCGGGCGATGGCGCCGTCGTAGAGCGCCGCCGTCTCGGCATCGCCGTAGAACTCCCGCTCGGCGGGGCCGAGCACCCCGAAGCGCAGGCCCGTGCCCGGGAGCGGATGCGGCCGCGCGGTCCGCGAATAGGGATCGGCCGGATCGAAGCCCTCGGCGATCCGTCGCACGGCGATGCCGTCGCCGACGGTGGCGGAGAAGATCGTGATGCAGTCGAGGCTGCGGCAGGCCGGGACGAGGCCGGTGGTGCTGAGCGCCCCCGGCGTCGGCTTGATGCCCACGAGATTGTTGAAGGCCGCCGGCACGCGGCCGGAGCCGGCGGTGTCGGTGCCGAGACTGAAACAGGCGAGCCCCGCCGCCACGGCCACGGCCGAACCGGAGCTCGATCCGCCGGAGACGAAGTCGGGGTTGAACACGCTGCGCGGGGCACCGTAGGGCGAGCGGGTGCCGTTCAGGCCGGTGGCGAACTGGTCGAGGTTGGTCTTGCCCGTCACCAGGGCGCCAGCGGCCTTCAGGCGCGCCACCACCGCGGCATCGCGCTCCGGCACGGAGGCGAAGGCCGGGCAGGCGGCGGTGGTGGGCAGGCCCGCCACATCGATGTTGTCCTTGACGGCGAAGGGCAGGCCCCAGAGCGGCAGGGAATTCGGCTCCGGGTGCGCCTGCATCAGGGCGCGGGCCGCCGCGATCAGGTCGGCGCGCGGCACCGGCGTGATGAAGATGGCCGGGTCGGACGCGGCCGCCATCCGCTCGGCGACGAGCTCGGCGAGACCGACCGGGTCGAGGCTCCGGTCGGCGAAGGCCGCGCGCAGACTCGCGATGTCCAGGATCGTGGGCAGCATGGGTTCAGATCTCCTCGATCACCGCGACCAGGTCGCCGCCGCGCAGGGTCCGGCCGGGCTGGGCCCGGATCTCCCGCACGGTCCCGGCCACGGGCGCGACCACGGCGATTTCCATCTTCATCGATTCCAGGATCGCCACGGTGTCACCCGCCGCGATCCCGTCGCCCGGGGCTACCAGAAGCTTCCAGACATTGCCCGGCACCGTCGTCGGCACGCCGACGCAGCCGGCCGGGATCGCATCCTCCGTGCCGTCCGAGATCGCCTCCTCGGCCACGAAGCTGTCGAGCCCCTCCGCCTTCCAGCGCTGGCGCTCGGCCTCGTAGGCTGCCTGCTGGCGCGCCTTGGCGGCCGTGATCTCGGGCGCGTTCGCCGCCAGTTCGGCGCGGTGCGCCGCGTAGGAGAACGTCCCGTCCTCGATCGTCACGGGATAGGCCCCGTGCGGGAAGGCGGCGCGCGCCTCGGTCAGTTCGGCCGGCTCGACCGGGAAGAACCGGATGCGATCGAAGGGGCGCAGCAGCCAGGGATGGCCCGGCACGAACTCCCGGGTGGTGCGCCAGGTGTTCCACATCTGGATGGTGCGGCCGAAGAGCTGGTACCCGCCCGGCCCCTCCATGCCGTAGATGCACATGTAGGCGCCGCCGATGCCGACGGCGTTTTCCGGCGTCCAGGTGCGGGCGGGATTGTACTTGGTGGTCACGAGGCGATGGCGCGGGTCGACCGGCGTCGCCACCGGTGCCCCGAGATAGACGTCGCCGAGCCCCATGACGAGGTACTGGGCGTCGAAGATGATGTCCTTTACCGCCTGCTCGTCGGCGAGCCCGTTGATCCGGCGGATGAACTCGATGTTCGAGGGGCACCACGGCGCATTGGGGCGCACCAGCTCCTGGTACTTGCGCATGGCCAGCGCCGCCTGCGGATCGTTCCAGGACAGCGGCAGGTGGACGATCCGGCTCTCGACCGTGACGTCCTCCACCCGCGGCAAGCCGGCCTCGATCTCCCGCAGGGCGCCGAGGAGGCGCTGCCGGGGCAGGGCCGCGCCGTCGTAGTGGATCTGCAGCGAGCGGATGCCGGGGGTCAGATCGATCAGCCCCGCCAGCCGCGCCTCGGCGACCGCCCGGGCCAGCAGGTGGACGCGCATCCGGATGCCGATGTCGAGGGCCATCGGCCCGTACTCGACGAGCAGGTTGTCGTCGCCCTGGCGGCGGTAGACCACCGGGACGGGACCGGATTCGTCCCGGGCCAGGACGGGCGAGCCGCGCCGGATCGCAGGCGTCGGGAGGGCGGCGGTTGGCTCCACCGCCGCGTCGTCCTCCGGCCGTGCCACGGCCTCGAACCGCACCCGGTCGCCGGGACGGAGCTGACCCATCTTCCACAAATCGTCGCGGGCGATCACCGCCGGGCAGACGAAGCCGCCGAGGCTAGGGCCGTCCGGCCCGAGCAGGATCGGCATGTCGCCGGTGAAGTCGATGGCCCCGATGGCGTAGGCGTTGTCGTGCAGGTTGGACGGGTGCAGGCCGGCCTCGCCGCCATCGGCCCGGGCCCAGCGCGGGGTCGGCCCCATCAGGCGGATGCCGGTGCGGGCGGAGTTGAAATGCACCTCGTAGGTCGCCGAAAACAGGTCGGCGATGTCGGCGTCCTGGAAGAAGTCCGGCGCCCCGTGCGGGCCGTAGACCACCCCGAGCGTCCAGTCGTGGGTCAGCGGCGCCGGCGCCGGGGTCTCGGCCGGGACTTCCGGGACTGCCCCGAGATGCAGCACGTCGCCGGCCTTCAGCACGCCGGTGGCGTGACCGCCGAAGGCCCCGAGGGCGAAGGTGGCGCGCGATCCGAGCACGATCGGCGCCGTGAGCCCGCCGCGCAGGGCGAGATAGCTGCGCTGTCCGGGGCCGGCGATCGCCCCGAGGACGAGGGTCTGGCCGGCCCGCACGGGGAAGGCGGCGTCGTGGGGCTGCGCGATGCCGTCGAGGGTCGCCGGCATCCGCGCCCCGCACAAAGCCGCGATCGTGTCGGCGTGGAAGCGCAGGGTCGCGCCGGAGACGGTGAGCTCGAGAGCACAGGTGTCGGGCGGGTTGCCCACCCGGGCATTGGCCGCGCGGAACGAGCGCGCATCCATCGGCCCGCTCGGGGGCACGCCGACGTGCCAGAGGCCGATGCGCCCGGGCAGCTCCTGCAGGCTCGACTGGGCACCGGGCAGCAGCACCTCGACGCTGCGCGGATGAAAGGCGAAGTCGCGCAGCGCGGTGGTGGCGACCCGGCCCTCGGCGAAGAAATCGGAGCCAGCGATGGCGCGCAGGTAGTCGCGGTTGGTCTCGATGCCGGACACCGCCGTTCCGTCGAGGGCCGCGCGGAGGGCCGCGAGCGCGGCCGGACGGTCGGCCCCGGTGACGATGATCTTGGCGAGCATCGGATCGTAGAACGGCGTCACCTCGGTGCCGGTCTCGATCCAACCGTCGATCCGGGGGCCTTCGGGAAAGCGCACCTCGGTGAGCAGGCCG
This sequence comes from Methylobacterium sp. Leaf113, assembly GCF_001423325.1. Taxonomy (NCBI): domain Bacteria; kingdom Pseudomonadati; phylum Pseudomonadota; class Alphaproteobacteria; order Hyphomicrobiales; family Methylobacteriaceae; genus Methylobacterium; species Methylobacterium sp. Leaf113. The sequence continues at coordinate 61,460 of NZ_LMNJ01000002.1, read as the reverse complement.
GCGCTCGGGGCGAAGTTGGCGTGCGGGATCTCGGCATAGAGCCGCGCCTCCATGGCGGCGCCCCGCGGCACCAGCGGGCCGGCATCCGCCAGGACGTCCTCGCCGGCGGCCTGGCGGATCATCCACTCGACGAGGTCGATGCCGAACACCGCCTCGGTCACCGGATGCTCGACCTGGAGGCGGGTGTTGACCTCCAGGAAGGCGAAGTCCTCGCGCACCGGATCGTAGATGAACTCCACCGTTCCGGCCGAGGCGTAGGCCACGCTCGCCCCCAGGGCGACGGCCGCCGCGTGCAGGCGGGCGCGCACCGCATCGGGCAGGTTCGGCGCCGGGGTCTCCTCGATCACCTTCTGGTTTCGGCGCTGGAGCGAGCAGTCGCGCTCGCCGAGCGCCACCACGCGGCCGCGGCCGTCGCCGAAGATCTGCACCTCCACGTGCCGGGCCTCGCCGACGAAGCGCTCGAGATAGACCCGGGCGTCGCCGAAGCTGGCCCGCGCCGTCCGCTCGACGGCGGCGTAGTGCTCGGACAACTCCGCGGCGGAAGCGCAGAGGCGCATGCCGATGCCGCCGCCGCCGGCCGTGCTCTTCAGCATCACCGGATAGCCGATGGCCTCGGCCTCGCGCAGAGCCGTCGCGAGGTCGGGCAGCAGGCCGGTGCCGGCCAGGAGCGGCACTCCGCTGGCCCGGGCGAGGTCGCGCGCCGTGTGCTTGAGTCCGAAGGCGGAGAGGTGCTCGGGCTTGGGGCCGATGAAGACGATGCCCTCGTCCGCCAGCCGCTCGGCGAAGGCGACGTTCTCGGACAGGAAGCCGTAGCCCGGATGCACCGCCTGCGCGCCGGTGGCCCGGCAGGCGGCGATCACGGCCTCGACGTCGAGGTAGCTTTCGGCGGCGGGCGCCGGACCGAGACGGACTGCCCGGTCGGCCTCCAGCACGCCGCGGGTGAAGCGGTCGGCATCGGAATAGACCGCCACCGAGGCGATCCCCATGCGGCGGCAGGTTCGCACGATGCGGCGGGCGATCTCGCCCCGGTTGGCGATCAGGAGGGTGTCGAACATCAGGCCGCGTCCCGGATCGTGACCCGGATCGGCGTCGGGTTGAAGCCGTTGCAGGGGTTGTTGATCTGCGGGCAGTTCGAGATCACGCAGATCACGTCCATCTCGGCCGTGACCTCGACATAGTCGCCGGGCGCCGAGACGCCGTCGACGATGGCGAGATCGCCGTTCTGCTCGATCGGCACGTTCATGAAGAAGTTGATGTTCGGCGGGATGTCGCGCTTGGTCAGGCCGTACTTGGCGACCTCCAGAGCGAAGTTCTCGCGGCAGGCATGGAGGTACTGCGTGGCGTGGCCGAAGCGGACGGTGTTGCTCTCGCACGAGCAGGCCCCGGCCGAGGTGTCGTGCCGCCCGCAGGAATCGGCGGTGACCCGGGCCATGATCCGGCCCTCGCTGGACACCAGGGGCGTGCCGACGGTGACGTAGGCGGCGCCCTGCACCCGCACGGTGTCCTGGGAGGAATAGCGCTCGCCCATGTCGTCAGCCCGGTAGAACAGGGTGTCGACCGCCTGGCAGCCCTCGCTGTCGGTGATGCGGATCGTCTGGCCCCGGCGCACGAAACCGGACCAGGGTGCCTGGGCCGGCACGGTGACGTCGAGGATCACGGTGACGTCGAGGATGGTGGGTGCATCGGTCATCGTCGTCTCCCCTCAGAACCCGGCCCGGGCGTTGTTCTCGAAACCGCGCACGGCCTCCGGCGTGGCCGTGCGGCACAGGTCGTCGGCCCCCGGGATGGGCGCCCGGAAGCGCGTGACCTGGACCGGGTTCGGCGCATAGGTCGGAGCCGGATCGAGGGGATGCGGGCAGTTCGACAGGGTGACGGTCAGGTCCATCTCGGCACGCAGGTCGACGAAGTCGCCGGCCCTGCGTCCGGCCTCGTTCCACACGAGGCGGCCTTCCGGCCCGACGCCGACGGGCGCGAAGACGCTGACCAGGGCCGGGATGTCGCGCCGGTCGAGCCCAGCCTTCAGGGCGGCGAGGACGAGGTTGTCGCGGGTGTTGCGGTGGGGGCCGCCGGGATAGCGCGCGGCGTTGGACGCGGCGTTCGACCCCCCGGCCAGCGAATCGTGGGCGCCGCAGGAATCCTCCGTCAGCGCGAGCATCACCCGGCCCATGTCGGAGAACAGAACCCGGCCCTTCTGCAGGGCGGTGGTCCACTGCACCTTGACGGTGTCGGCGTAGTTCAACCGCTCGGACGGGTCGGCCGCGCTCCAGGCCACCAGGGCGACGCTTGCCGGGCCGTGCGCGAGGGCGATGCGCAGGGCTTCGCCGCGCGCCAGATGCGTCGTCCAGTACCAGCCTCCCGGGATGGTCTCCACATGGAAGGCCGCGCCGGGGAGCGGCAGCCCGTGCGGGGAGGGCGGCGGCAGGGCGCGGGGCGCCTGATCCTGCCCGGCGCGCTTCAGCGCTTCGTAGCGCTGCCGGTACGCGGCGATCGTCTGGTCTGTGGTGGTCATGCCCGTTCCTCAAACGTCCGCCGGGTCGTCCCGGCCGATGGTGAGCCCTGTTCGCGGGGCCGGGTCGTCCCGGCCGGGCAGGTGAGGGGGTTTCGGAGGGCGCCTAGAACAGGTGGCTGTAGCGCTCGATCTCCCAGGCGCTGACGGTCAGATGATAATCCTGCCACTCGGCGGTCTTGTAGCGGATGAACTCGTCGCGCAGGGCCTTGCCCAGGGTCCGTTCCACCAGGGGATCGGCCGCGAAGGCCTCCACCGCCTCCATCAGGGTCTGCGGCAGGAAATCGATGCCGCGGGCGGCGCGCTCGGCGTCGGAGAGATCGTAGAGATTGTCCTCGTTCGGCGCGCCGGGATCGATCCGCTCGCGCACGCCCTCCAGCCCGGCGGCGAGCACCAGGGCGGCGGCGAGGTAGGGGTTCACGGCACCGTCCGCGTTGCGGCTCTCGCAGCGCCCGCCGCCGGCCGGCACCCGCACCGAATTGGTGCGGTTGTTCGAGCCGTAGGAGTTGAACACCGGCGCCCAGGAGAAGCCCGCCATCGCGCCCTGGCGCACGAGGCGCTTGTAGCTGTTCACCGTCGGAGCGAAGGCGGCGCAGAGGGCGCGGCCGTGCTTCAGCACGCCGCCGATGAAGTGATAGCCGGTCTCGGTCAGACCGAGGCCGCGCGGATCGGCCGAAGGGTCGCACGCGAAGGCGTTGCGGCCGGTCTCGCGGTCGAACAGCGACATGTTGAAATGGGCGCCGTTGCCGGTGCGGTCGGCGAAGGGCTTCGGCATCATGGTGGCCAGCAGACCCTCCTCCTTGGCGTAGTGCTTCGCCATCATGCGGAAGAAGGTCAGCCGGTCGCACATGGTCAGCGCATCGGCGTAGTTGAAATCGAACTCGAACTGGCCGCAGGCATCCTCGTGGTCGAAGGAATACAGGTCCCAGCCGAGGTCGTTGATCGTGGTGGCGACCTTGTCGAGCCAGGAGAAGTTGTCGGTGAAGCCGCGGACGTCGTAGCAGGGCTTCACCAGCTTATCGTCCGGCACCGGCGTGTGCAGCGAGCCGTCCGCCGCCTGCCGCAGCAGGAAGATCTCGCACTCGATGCCGAGGTTGAAGCCGAAGCCCATCGCCTCCGCCTGGGCCAACACGGATTTCAGCGCGACACGGGTGGAGAGGGGGTAGGGCTTGCCCTGGAAGGTGAGGTCGGCCGGGGTCCAGGCCAGCTTCGGCTCCCAGGGCAGCTGGATCACGTGGGCGAGGTCCGGCACCGAGGCCAGTTCGTCCTCGTTGGGGGCCTGGCCGAGGCCGTCGAGGGCGTAGCCAGTGTAGCGCTCGGAGCCGGCGGCCATCTGGGGCAGGTGGTCGATGGGCACGACCTTGGCCTTCTGGGCCCCGTGGATGTCGACATAGGCGCCGATGACGTATTTCACGCCCTTTTCCCGCAGGTCGTCCTGCAGCGCGCGGATATGGGGGTCGATGTCAGTCGTGTGAGCCACGGGCTCGCTCCTCTGGACCGGATGGGTCGTCGGGTGGGGACAGGGGCGGTGTCTCGGCGAGGCCGCGCCGGACGAGAGCGGCGAGGTCCGCGACCATCCAGCCGAACAGGCGCTCGCCCTCGGCGAGGCTCGCCTGCGACGGACGGCCGGTGACGCCGTTGCGGCTGGTGCGGTTGACCGGGTGGGCGAACACTAGCCCCTCGGTCCGGTCGGGATCGTCGGCGGCCGTGATCCGGTCCGGGCGGACCAGGGCCGGGGCGGTCGCCATCATCAGCGCGGTCTCGGCGGCATTGGCGTGCCAGTCGGCGGCATCGGCAAAATGGGCCGCGCGCACCCGCTCGCTGATCGTCGCCGAGTTGACCAGGGCAACCATCAGGTCGTCATGGACGGCGCGCAGCATCTCCAGGGCACAGCGCAAGGGGGCCGCGTTGGTGACGTGGGCGTTGACCAGGAACAGGCGCCGGACGCCCGAATGATAGGCGGAGGTGCCGATCTGCGTCACCACCTGGGTCATCACCAGGGGATCGAGGGTGATGGTGCCGGGCCAGCGCCGGCTGTGGCCGAGCGAGCAGCCATAGGGCAGGGTCGGCAGCACCGGCACGCGGGTCTGCGCCGAGACCGCGTGGGCGAGGCGCTCGGCCAGCACGAAATCCATGCCGCAGCCGAGATGCGGTCCGTGCTGCTCGGTGGCGCCCACCGGCAGGATCGCGGCCTGCGACGCGGCCGCGAGGTCGCCCGGGATCTCCTCCCAGGTGCGGTCGGCCCAGAGCAGGGCGGAGGCGTCCATCACTCGACCTCGTCGCCGGCCGGCGCCATGCGGGTGACGAGGGCGGTGGCGGCGGGCTCGTCGGCATCGGCCTCCGCCTCGTCCTTCGCCGGGTGGATCAAGGCGTCGAGCCGGGCGCGGGTGGCGCGGAATTCCGGCCCCAGCATCTGGTCCGGGCTGCGCGGGCGCGGCACCGGCACCTCGATGAGTTCGGCCACCTCGCCCGGATGCGCCTTCAGCACCAGGATGCGGTCGGCGAGGTGCACGGCCTCGTCGAGGTCGTGGGTGATGAACACGATGGTGATGTCGATCTTGCGCCAGATCTCGATGAGGTAGGCCTGCATCCGGGCCCGCGACTGGGTGTCGAGGGCCGAGAACGGCTCGTCCATGAGGAGGATGCGCGGCCGGGTGGCGAGGGCGCGGGCGATGGCGACGCGCTGCTTCATCCCGCCCGAGAGCTGGTGCGGGTAGGCGTCCGCGAAGGCCTCGAGGCCGATCAGCGCCAGCCATTGCCGGGCCTCGCGCTCGGCCTCGCGCCGGGGGGTGCCGTTCTCCTCCAGGCCGAAGGCGACGTTGCGCAGGACGCTGAGCCAGGGGAACAGCGTGTAGCCCTGGAACACCATGCCACGATCGGCGCCGGGGCCGGAGACCGGCACGCCGCCGACCCGGACCACGCCGGAACTGGCCGTCTCCAGCCCGGCGAGAATGCGCACGAAGGTGGACTTGCCGCAGCCGGACGGGCCGACCACGCAGAGGAATTCGCGCCGGTGGGTGACGAGATCGATACCCCGCAGGGCCGTGGTCTCGCCGCCGGCGGAGCGGAACACCTTGCCCAGCCCCTCGACGCTCAGGGCCACGTCCCGGCTCTTCAGCTTGGCGAAGCGCGCCCGCACCGGCTCGCATTGGGTGCGGTAGTCGCAGGGCTCCACCGGCAGAGGAATCGTGCTCCCGCGCGTCATGCCTCGCTCCGATCGTAGGGGAACAGCCGGCGCCCGATCCACGCCAGGGCAAGGTCGGTGGCCGATCCGACGAGGCCGATGACGAGGATCGCCGCGTAGACGTTGTCGAAATGCTGGTAGCGGGCCTGCTGCGTGATGAAGAAGGTGATGCCCGACGAGGTGCCGATCAGTTCGGCGACGATGAGGTAGGTCCAGGCCCAGCCCAGCAGGATGCGCTGGTCGCGGTAGAGCTGCGGCAGCATTGCCGGCACGATCACGCGGCGGATCAGGCGGAGGTTGCGCGCCCCGAGGGTCAGGGCGGCCTCGATCAGCAGCGCCTCGATCCGCCGCGTGGTATTGGCGATCACCAGCACCTGCTGGAAGAAGGTCCCGATGACGATGATGGCGATCTTCGGCCCGTCATAGATGCCGAGGATCGCCACCATCAGCGCCCCGAAGGCGGGGGCCGGCATGTAGCGGACGAACTCGATCACCGGTTCGGTGAGGCGGGCGAGCGTCGGCTGCGCTCCGCACAGGATGCCGAGTGGCACGCCGACCACCGACGAGAGCAGGAAGCCCCAGACGATGATCTGGATCGAGTGCCACAGGCTCAGGGGCAGGCGGATCGCGTCGCGCTGGGTCGGCGTCGCGGTGAGGGAGGTCCAGAGCGCCGCCGCGACGGCGTGGGGCGCGGGCAGGTAGACCGGGTTGGCGGGAATGCCGACAGGCGCCGCGCCGTTGGCGGCCCCCGCGCGCGCGACCTCCTCCGCGAAGGCGGCCTTCGGCACCCGCATGCCGGGCTCCATCCAGGCCACGTCGCCGGGCTCGGTCACCTCCACCAGGGGATGCCACAGGAACGGCACGTAGGAGACCGCCGCCCAGGCCAGGACCGGCAGCAGGAAGGAGAGCACCGCCAGCACGGTCCGGCGCCGGGTCGAGAGCGGCCGGGCGACCCCGATCCAGGAGCGGCGCCGGGCGCCGGTCCGCACCGGCGCGGCCATGGCCTGCTCCGGTCGGGCACGGGTCGCCTCCGCTGGCGCGCCGGCCACCGGAATGGGGCGCTGCCTCTCGTCGCTGCGCGGCGCGGCGCTCATTTGCCGTCCGTCAGCGCCGGATCGATGTAGCCCTTCACGTCCTGTGCGGCCTTGTAGACCTCGTACCGGACGTTGAAGGCGTCGGCGTAGCGGCTCGACCCGTAGAGCGAGCCGAAGCCCTCGGCATCGGCCATCACCTTGCGGCCGTCGGCCAGGGTCAGGAGCCGGGTGCCCTTGAGGAAGCGGGTGAAGGTCGCGGGCTCGATGCCGACCTTGCCCGCCATGATGGCGACGGCGTCGGCCTGGGTCTTCGGGTCCTGGATGTAGGCGACCACCTTGTCCCAGACGGCCACGAACTTGATCCAGTCGGCGCGGCGGGCGGCGAGGCTCGCGGGCGTCACCGTGACCACGTCGTAGATCAGGCCGGGCTCGTCGGCGGAGGTGTAGAGCGGCCGGGCCCCGGCGGCGCCCTTCATCGCCTGTCCGGCGATGGGCTGCCAGGCGCCGATGGCCGACACGTCCCCGGAGGCGAGGACCTGGGGCGTCTCGTTGGTCTTGACGTTGACGAAGGTGACGTCGGTCTCCTTCAGGCCGATCTTGTTCAGGCCGTTGATGAGGAGCAGCTGCTCGACGAGGCCGACTTCGAGACCGACCTTCTTGCCCTTCAGCTCGGCCAGCCCCTTCACGCCCGGCTTGCCGACGATCATGTCGTTGCCGTTCGAGTAGTCGGTCAGCATGATCATGACGTTTCGGGCGCCATTGCCGCCCATCACGAGGGCATCGCCGTTGGTGCAGGTCACGGCGTCGAGCTTGCCCGCCGAGAAGGCATCCATGGAGGCGGAGTAGTCGAACCACTCGAACGTGACGTCGAGGCCGGCCTGCTTGAGCCAACCCTTCTCGATGGCGACCTGCCAGGCGACCCAGCCGGGCCAGTCGCTGTAGCCGATGCGCAGGGGCTCGGCGGCGTAGGCGGGTGTGACCGGGCCGGGCAGCACCGCGAGAAGGCCCAGGGCCATGAGGCCGCCGGCGACGTTCCTGCGGGTGGCGGCGAGAACCGAGGACAGGCGCATCTGTGATCTCCAGGGCGCGTAATACGATCAGTGGAAATCGTAATACCGACGGGATTTCACGGATACAAAAGCCGTGCCAGAATGGGCGAGTGGGAGGAAATCAGATGTCCGACAACGCGACCGCGGCGACCGGCCCGGAGGAGGCCGAGGGGACGCGCAAGCGGCCGGTGAGCCGGATCAGCCTGTCGCTGTCCGAGGACCTGCTCTGCGAACTCGACACCATGGTGGGCGAGCGCGGCTTCGCCAGCCGCTCCCAGGCGGTGGCGACGATCCTGCACCGCTCCCTGGTGGAGCACCGGCACGAGGTCGGCGACCGCGTCATGGTGGGCACCATCACGCTCTGCTACGACAACCTCGCCCATGGGCTGCAGCAGCGGCTGGCCGAATTGCAGCGCCGCTTCATCGCCGAGGTGATCTCCTCGCTGCACGTGCACCTGATGCACAACCAGACCCTGGAGGTCGTGCTGGTGCAGGGTCCGGCCGACACGCTCCAGACCATCGCGGACGCGATGATCACCGAGCGCGGCGTCATTTCGGGCCGGCTCGAACTCGTGGCGGCTTTGATCCCGCCGATCCACCCGTTTCCCGGTGCGCCGGCGTGACGGCCCCTTAACTCTGCCAGACCCGGGGCAGGGGCCGTCCGCGATAGGCGATGAGGACGCGCTGGGCGACGCTCCGCAGGGCGTCCGGATCGCGGCCGAGGAGGCGCAGGACGAGGTGGCCGTTCCAGGCGCTGGCCGCTGCCGCGACCCCCTCCGCCCCCGCCGCGTCGAGAAGAGCGCGGGCCTCGTCCAGCCGGCCCTCCGCCGCGGGCGAGACGTCGAGCATCGTCGCCATGGCGCGGGCGCCGTTGCCGATGGCCGCCCGGGCGAGCTGGTCCGACACCGCGCCGTCGAGGCGCAGGGAATCGGCATAGACGAGGCGCCCGGCGCGGCGGATGCGCCAGGTGTCGGAGAGGTGGCCGCGCGTGATCGACTCGTTGCGGGCGGTGCGTCCGAAGGTGACGGCCTCGAAGGCGAGGAGATGCGCATCCGGCGCCAGATCGGCCTCGAAGCGGCGCGCCAGGGCGGACCGGTCGAACAGGATCGTCTCCTGCGGCAGGTGCGCGAGACGGGCGCCGGCCCCGAGCGTGACCCGCGTCTCGAACCGGCTCACCGGGCCGTCGGAGCGGTAGACCTTCTCGGCGGCGGTCGTGGTCAGGGTCAGGTCGGCGCCCGCCTCGGCCTCGATGGTGACCCGAAACGCATCACCGCAGGCGATGCCGCCGGCGGTGTTGAGCAGCACCGCCTCGCACGGCCCCTTCGGCCGGCGCGGCAGGCGCAGACGCAAGGGGCCGCCCTCGCCGATGTCGAGGATGCGGGTGTCGTGCCCGTCCACGCAGGCGACGCGCAGGTGAATCCGCCCCTGCGAGCGTTGCCGCTCCGGCGCGGCGACCGGGCACGCCGGAGGGTCCGGGTTCAGCAAGGCGGAGGCTTCAGGCCGGGCCGGTGGCGACGGGACGCTCGGGGTCCGAGCCCCATTCCGACCAGGAGCCGTCGTAGAGGGCACGGGGGGGACGCCCCAGGGTCTCCAGGGCCAGTCCGACGATGGCGGCGGTGACGCCCGAGCCGCAGGTGGTGACCACGGGCTTGCCTACGTCGACGCCGTTCTCGGCGAAGACCGCGCGCAGAGCCGCCTCGCCCTTCAGGCGCCCCCCGCTCTGGAGCGCGGAATAATGGACGTTGCGGGCGCCCGGCATGTGGCCGGGGCGGACGCCGGGGCGCGGCTCCGCCTCCTCACCGCGGAAGCGCGGGCCGGAGCGGGCATCGACGACCTGGGCATTGCCGGTGTCGAGGGCGCGGGCGATGTCCCCGGCCTCCGCCACGGCGCCGTTGTCGAACCGTGCGGTGAAGTGACGGCGGGTGCGCAGCCGGCCCTCGCCTTCCTCGACCGGATAGCCCGCCGCGACCCAGGCCGGGAATCCGCCGTCCAGGATCTCGACGTCGCGGACGCCGTAGGTCTTCAGCATCCAGCGCACCCGCGGCGCCGAGAACAGGCCCATCCCGTCATAGACCACGAGGTGGGCGCCGTCGCCGATGCCCAGAGCCCGCATGCGCGAGGCGAAGACCTCCGGGCGCGGCAGCATGTGGGGCAGGGGAGAGGTCTCGTCGCTCATCGTGTCGATGTCGAAGCGGATCGCGCCGGGGATGTGCGCGGCGAGATACTCGGCCCGGGCGTCGCGGCCCTGGGCCGGCAGGTACCACGAGCCGTCGAGGATCACGATGTCGGGCGCGCCGAGCCGGGTGTGGAGCCAGTCTGCCGTGACAAAGGGCGTCGTCGCCATGGGGTTCTCTGTTCGATGCGGCGGAGGGCTCCGCCGGGAAACGGCTTCCCGCCGGACTGCGCCTCGGGTCAAGCGGGAGGCACCACCAAATCACATCCGGCGGCGTGTTGCACGCCTTGCGGACCGGGCGGCGATCTGAACCGGCCCATCCCGCGCCGCGTTGACGAGGTACGATCGATCCCATCCGGTTCAGGAGACCTCGCCAATGCGTCACCTCCCACTCGCCCTCGCCACCGCCGCCGCGCTCACCCTCGGGGGCGCCGCCCAGGCTCAGTCGACCGCACCGGGTGCCGGCTCGGGCAGCGTCGGAAATTCTGGCACCGTCGGCAACTCCGGCACAGCCGGCAGCTCGATCGGCAGTCCCGCCGCAGGCGGCATCGGCGGATCGCCCGCGACCACCGGGACGGCGCCCGGCGCCGGGGCCGTCCGCAACCCGAGCGCCGCCCCCATCCCGAGCGCCGGCCGGGGCATCGGGCCGGGTTCGGCGCCCACCACCGGCACCCCGGCGCGCTGAGCCGACGCGCCGGACCGCGTGCGGGCCGGGCCGACAGGCCCGGCCTTTTTCGTCGCAGCCGGGCCGGCGCCGGTGCCAAGGACCGGCGCCTGTGCGTATGGATGGTGGAGACCGAGCCAGCCGGATGGAGCCGTCGTGAACCCGCGCGAGACCTACCACATCGAAGTCCTCGCCTCCGAGGACGAGGCCGGGGCGCGCGGCGAGGACCCGGTGCGCCAGCGCATCTCGGTGCGCACCGGCACCGTCGAGGCGGCCAAGGAACGGGCGCTGACGCTATTCGCCAGGGCCCGTGCCCCGCAGCGCTCCGGCGCTCCGGCCGAGGCGGTGCGGGTCATCGACGGGGCCGGCACGGAGGTGTTCCGCTGGAGCCGGTACGACGAACCGGCCTGACGGGGAGCGATCGGCCATGCCCACCTCCCGCCTTCACGCCCTCGTCCACCCGGGCCTCTTGATGCCCGGCCTCGTCCTGCTGTTCGCCGCCCTGTTCCTGCGCAGCTACACGGTGCCGCCGGCACCCGACCGGCGCGGCGGCACCGCGGTCTCGCTGGCCTGGCCGAACCGGCCGTTCTTCGGAAGCCCCCGGGCGGACTGCCTTAGCTTCCCGGCGGACGAGCCCGTCATCGCCTGCCTGATCGGCTCGGTGGCACGGGCGCGGGCCGATGGCCTCCCCCTGATGCAGTTCGGGTTCTGCGGGACCTGCTACGCCCTCTCGCAGCGAATCGCCGGCCTCGGACGCGACGAGGCCGCTATCCGGGCGCGCCTCGACGCGATCGCCCGCTTCGGCTGGTGAGGCGCGCCGGATCGGATTGACCGCGCCGGCGATCCCGCCCTAAGAGCTCGCACCATGACACCGTCGTTCCGCCCCGCCTGGTATTCGGCGCCGCACCCTTAGCGGCGCGGGGCTTGTCATGTCTCAACCGCTGCATCGTCGGCGGTTGATCTCTTCCTCAGGACCATCGTCGACGGCCCGGCTCCAACCGAGGTTCCGTCCGTGTCGTCCGCATTCCCCGCACACCTCCGTCCTCCCCTCGGCCTGATCGGCTTTGGGGCCTTCGGCCGCCTCATCGCCCACCATCTGGCGCCGCATTTCGCGATCCAGGCCTACGATCCGGCCATATCCCCGGTATCGGTCGACGACGTCGCGCGGGCGACCTTGCGCGAGGCCGCCGGCTGTCCCGTCGTCATCCTGGCGGTTCCGGTCGCGGCGATCGCGGCGGTCGTGGCCGAGATCGGCCCGCACCTGCCTCCGGGCGCTCTCGTGCTCGATGTCGGCTCGGTGAAGGTGGCCACCGCGAACGCGATGCGTGCCGGCCTGCCGGGTCACGTCGCGATCGTCGCCACCCACCCGCTCTTCGGTCCGCAGAGCGCGCAGGGCGGCATCCGCGGGCTGAAAATCGCGCTCTGCCCGGTGCGCGGTGGACAGCCCCGGCGGGTCGCCGCCTTCCTGCGCCGCCGGCTCGGGCTCGACGTCATCGTGACGACGCCCGAGGCACATGACCGCGACGCCGCCGCCGCCCAGGGCCTGACCCACCTGATCGCGAAGGTGATGGTGCAGATGGAGCCGCTGCCGACCCGGATGACCACGCGCAGCTTCGACCTTCTGATGCAGGCGGTGGCGATGGTGCGCCACGACGCGCCCGAAGTCTTCGAGGCGATCGAGCGCGCCAATCCCTATGCGGGCGCGGTCCGCCGCCGCTTCGTCGCCCACGCGGCACGCCTCGCCACCGACCTGTCGGAGGCGCAGGATCAGGAGGGGCAGAATCGGGAAGTCCAGGATGCGGATATCCAGGATCAGACCATCCAGGATCAAAACGTCCAGGATCGCGCGGTGCGCGCCGCCTGACCCCGCTCTCAGCCGCCCGGCAGGAAGCGGCGCAGGCGGTCGCGCCACGCCCTGAGGCATCGATTGGCCTCGGCGCGCCCGCGTTCGAGGCGGACCGCGAGGGCGAACAGCGGATCGCCGCTGCGGCTCTCCACGAGGATGTGAGCGAGGGGCAGCCGCCCGGTCCAGAAGGTCTCGGGCAGCGGATAATGCGGCGGCGCGCAGGAATCCGCCGTGGTGAGCGCCGGGTCGGCGGCGATGGCCTGCGTCAGGCGCTGGAAGGCGAGGGCGCCGGGCGAGTGCTTGGCCGCCGCGGCCGCATAGGAGATCTTGAGGGTCCAGACCTGCTCGCGCGTGACGAAGCTGACCAACGCCGCGAGGGTCCGGCCGTTCTGGCGAAGGCGATCGATGCGGGCACCGCCGCGCGCGCCGAAGCGCAGGACGAGGTCGCGCATCATCCGGGTCTGGGCCGCATCGCCCGCGATGGCGGTGCCGCGCGCGCCCTTCCAGCCCGCGCCCTCGAGCGCGATGTAATCGTCGAGGGCGGCAGGCAGCGCGGCGGGATCGCGGATCGTCTCGAAGGCGATCGGTCCGTCCGTGCTCAGGCGATCCCAGGCCTGGCGCAACTTGCGCTGCTTGCGGGATGAGAGATGCGCGAGATAAGCGGCGCGGGCTGCCGCGTCGCGGCCCGCCAGGTCGAGGAAGGCGCGCTCATGCGGCCAGAACCGGGCATGGCGCAGCCGGCCTGCGGCGAGGCGCCCCCAGAGGAGATCCGCGAAGGGGCCGGCGGTCGGCACGTGCGTCAGCATCAGGCGCGGCCCGAGGAGCCGGCTCAGGCCGAGGAACAGCGCATCGAGGGCGCGACCCGGCTCGGCGCCGTCAAGGAGCGGTGCACCGAAGATGCCGAAATCATGCATCCAGCCCATGACCAGGCTCACCGGCAGACCCCAGCGCCAGCGCCGCATCCGCACGGGCCAGACGGCGACGAGGCGCAGACCCGGCTCTTCGGGCGCACGGTCTCCCACCAGCGCCAGCTGCACGCCCTGCCCGAAGACCGCGGAGGCGGGACGCGCGTAATCGGGATCGTAGAACAGATTGTCGACCAGCGCCCGGTGGCCGAGGTCGCGCCAGGCCGCGATCCAGGGCGCGTCGTCGGTGATCGGGCGCAGGCAGACCACGAGCCCGTCCGGCGTGACCACGCTCGGCGCGGGTCGGCTCACGGGGTGGCCCTGCGGGAACGCTCCCCCCGGAGACGCGTCAGCAGATCGGCGACGCCGAGGATGTTGAACCCCCAGGCCGTCCCGGCCGAGACCAGGGCGAGGCAGCCGAGCCGGAGGCCGAGGGCGAGACCCGGATCGAGGGGGAGCCGCTCGAGCCCGGCGATCACCCCCGCACAGGCGAGCGCCAGCCCGCCGATGACGGCGAGGTCGCGCAGGGGCACCGGCATGCGGAAGCGTTCGCGGGAGCCGAGGATGAAGACGAGGCAGGCGAGGCCCTGGCCAATCGCCATGGCGATGGCCGCTCCCTCCACGCCGAGGCGCGGAATCAGCACCGCCGACAGGCCGCCAATGGCGATCAGCAGGGTCACCGACGCGATCGCGTCGAGGTGGCTCTTCTGGGTGAAATAGATCACCTGCCCGAAATAATACGACCGGAACATCTGCAGGATGCTGGCGGCGACCAGCAGGGGCGCCACCCGCAGGGCGGTGTCGCGGTAATCCGGCCCGAGCAGCAGGGTCACGAGGATGTCGTCGAAGGCCAGGAAGAACACGGCACCGAAGGCGGCGATCACCGTCAGCAGCCGGATGGCATCCTCCAGCACCGGGCGGGCGGTGGCGATGCCGCCGTCGCGGGCATCGCGCTTGGCGATCGAGATCAGCGCCAGGGCGACGCTGTCGCCGAACACGACGAAGCTCTGGCGCAGGAAGTCGGCGAAGGCGCCGTAGGCGCCGAGTTCCGAGACGCCGATGCTGGCGCCGATGACGAGGCGGTCGGCCGTCTGGGCCAGGGCGGCGGCGCCGAACGAGAGCACCAGCGGCCAGCCATAGGCGAGAAGGCGGCGCGCCTCGGCCCAGCTGCCGCCGCCGCGCAGCAGAGCGCGAAGGACGTAGAGCGTGGGCAGGGCCGCCAGCAGGTTGGCGCCGGCGGTGGCGAGCAGGAGGGCGATGGCCCCGCCGCCGAGGAGGAGGGCGGTGCTGCCCAGTGCCAGGACCAGGACCGCGCGCATCACCACCGAAAGGGCGACGGCGCCGACCTCCAGGCGGGTGCGCGCAATCTCGGCGGCGCCCTCGAAGGCCATCATGCCGAACACCGCCGTGAAGATCGCCAGCGCCGACCACGGCTCCAGCAGCCCGAGCCCGGCCGCACCGGCCGCCACCAGGGCCGCGAGGGTGACCATGCCGCCGAGCAGGCGCACCACGGTGCCGACCTGAACGGCGGCCCGGTCCTCGGCATAGAGGGCGAAGAACGAGAATTTCGGCCATTGGCAGGTGGCGCTGTAGAGCACCAGCGCCCAGGACAGCACCAGCAGGTAGAGCCCGAACACGTCGGTGGGCGCGAGCCGGGTGAACACCGCGAGAGCGCCCATGTTCAGGGCTGCGGCGACGCCCCGCGAGCCGACATAGGTGAGGGTGTGGCGCGCGATCATCCGGACCCGTGACCTGCCGGGCGGCCCGGCTCGGGATCAGAGGTAACACCCCACGGGTGCGGCGGCGTCAATTCATTCCGCATCCGGCTACTCCGTATCGGCTTCCTCCATTGGCGCCAGCGCCGCCGCATGCGTGGGCGGAGGACCCGCCCTGCGTGGACCGCCGGCCAAGGTCGGCCACACGGATTGACTTCGCAGGCGCGAAGGCTCATATCGCAGGTGCAGCGTCAGCGGCCGTCATGGTTCCGCTTGAGAGGGCTGCGTGACGGATTGCCGGATCGCATCTGCGGCCCCCGAGCGACCTGAGCCCCTCTCTTCAACGTGCATGCACCCGGACTGCCCCAGCACGCGGGCGGCTCCAGCTCAACGGACCGACCACACTCTTCGACGTTTCCCCTCGCAAGGAGGGCGTCCGGCACGGTCCCGCTGCCTGAAAGTACCTCCTTGACCCAATTCACCGATTTCGGCCTCGCCCAGCCCGTGCTGCGCGCCCTGGAAGAGGCCGGCTACAAGAGCCCGACCCCGATCCAGGCCCAGGCCATCGCCCCCGCCATGCAGGGCCGCGACCTCTGCGGCATCGCCCAGACGGGCACCGGCAAGACGGCGGCCTTCGCGCTGCCGATCCTGCACCGTCTCGCCGAGACCCCGCGCAAGGCGATCCGTCGCGGCTGCCGCGTGCTGGTGCTCTCGCCCACCCGCGAGCTGGCCAACCAGATCGCCGAGAACTTCTCCGATTACGGAAAATACCTGTCGTTCACCAACACCGTGGTGTTCGGCGGCGTCACCATCTCCCGCCAGGAGAAGGCGCTGGCCAACGGCGTCGACATCCTGGTCGCGACCCCCGGCCGCCTGATGGATCTCATCGAGCGCCGCTCGCTGACCCTCGAGGCCGTCGAGATCCTCGTCCTCGACGAGGCCGACCAGATGCTCGACCTCGGCTTCATCCACGCTCTCAAGCGCATCGTGAAGATGCTGCCGAAGGAGCGTCAGAGCCTGTTCTTCTCGGCCACCATGCCGAAGAACATCGCCAGCCTCGCCGACCAGTATCTGCGTGATCCGGTCCAGGTCGCGGTGACCCCGGTCGCCACCACCGCCGAGCGCGTCACCCAGGAGGTCATCTTCGCCCATACCGGCGCGAAGCAGGCCCTGCTCAACCACATTCTGCGCGATCCGGTGATCGAGCGCGTGCTCGTCTTCACCCGCACCAAGCACGGCGCCGACCGCGTCGTCCGCGGCCTGGAGAAGGTCGGGATCAACGCCTCGGCCATTCACGGCAACAAGTCCCAGCCGCAGCGCGAACGGGCGCTCGCCGCCTTCAAGGACGGGTCCTGCCGGGTGCTGGTCGCCACCGACATCGCCGCCCGCGGCATCGACGTCGAAGCGGTGAGCCACGTCATCAACTACGACCTGCCGAACGTGCCGGAGAGCTACGTCCACCGCATCGGCCGCACCGCGCGCGCCGGGGCGAACGGGCTCGCCATCTCGTTCTGCAACGACGAGGAGAAGGCCTACCTGCGGGACATCGAGCGCACCACGCGCCAGAAGATCCCCGTCGGCGCCTTCCCCGAGGGCTTCACCCCGCCGTCCCGCCAGGAAGCGGCCGACAACGCCCAGGCCGAGGAGCGCCGTCCGGCGCCGAACGGCCAGCGTCCCGGCCAGCGCCAGGGCCAGCGTCCGAGCAGCCGCCCGGGTGGCCGTCCCGGCCAGGGTCGTGGCTTCGACGGGCGTGGCGGCGAGGGTCGCGGCGGCGAGAACCGCGGCGGCGGACGCCCGAGCCGTCCCGAGGGTGCCGCCCGTCCCCAGGAGCCGCGCGGCGATCGTCGCCCGGCCAGCGCCGGCGAGGCCCGCACCGAGCCCCGTGGCGAGCGTCCCCGCACCCCGCGTCCGCAGGGCGGCGGCGAAGGCCGCGCCATCGGCTGGCTCGACCGCGGCCCGCGTTCCTGAACCCAGTCTCCTGACATCGTGATGCAGCGCCGCCCCGGTCCGCCGGGGCGGCGCTGTCATGTCCGGGACCCGCGTTGCAGCGAAGACATCGCTCAGCGGAGGCTTTGCCAAGAGGAGACATTGCCAAGAGGAGACATTGCCAATGCGGTGCGTCTCGCCATTTCAGGGTGAGCCGGACGGTGCGTCCGGCCGCGTGGAGGCGGGACGATGCGGTTTGAACTCTACAGGGATTCTGCCGGGGGCTGGCGCTGGCGCCTTCGGTCTCAGAACGGAAACGTCATCGCGGATTCGGCGGAAGCTTACGTCCGCCGGGAGGATTGCGAACACGGGATCGCGCTGGTCAAAGGCAGCGCCGAGGCCGCTGTCGTCGACATGACGCTCAAGATTGCCTGAGGGCGTCCGCGCCCAATGCTTCGCAAGCCTTCATTGACCATTACGGTCACGCTTGGGTGAGCCGAGGGAAACGCTTTCGGCGTTTGTGCGTTTTCTGCGTCCGGGCCTCGCGGACGAGCGGGCACGGAATGTCGAGTCTCGACAGATCCAGGGAGTTGAAAACGTGCTGAGGAAACTCGTGCTGGCCGCGCTGCTGGCCCTAGGCTTCGCTGCCACGGCGCCGCAGGGCGCTTCGGCCGCCCCCATCGGCCCCGCCCTCGCCCTCCAGAGCGAGGCTGCCCCGGCCGCCGTACAGACCGTGCAGTATTACGGTTACCGCCGCCGCTTCTATGGCCCGCGTCGCTTCTACGGCCCGCGCCCCTTCTACGGCCGCCGCTACTATGGCCCGCGCCGCTTCTACGGCCCGCGTCGTTTCTATGGTCCGCGCCGCTTTTACGGCCCGCGCCGCTTCTACTACTAAGCGTCCCGAACCGGTCCCCTTCGGGGACGTCTGATCTCTCGCGGCCCGGCCTTCGTGAATCGAAGGTCGGGTGTCGTCGTTTAGAGCACTAAAATTCGTATCTTCGGATGGGAAGTGGCGTCATCCTGCGCTAAACTGCCGAACTGGAGACGATCCGCATCAGACGGCATCGCTCCCGAGGGAACATGATGAACGCCATCGCCGCCCAGCGCGCCTCCGCGCGCCCGATCTGGGAGTCGATCCCCCTCGAACTCCTCGTCTCGATCACCGCCGTGATCCTTGCGGGCGCGCTCAAACTGGCCGACCTGATACCCTGAGGCGGCGAAGCGCAGGCCGGCGTCTCTCCCGAGGAACGCCGTGCGGGGCGGGATCGGCCGCCACGCGGGCTGGCCCCCGGAATGCAGGCGAAACGGCGCGCGATTGGGCGTGGACGTAGGCGTGGACGTAGGAATGAGTGGGATCATGGCGGAAACCGAGGCGGTGCGGCTCCCGAGCGGCGACCTGACGGTGCGCACCATCGCGATGCCGGCGGACACCAACGCCAACGGAGACATCTTCGGCGGCTGGGTAATGTCGCAGATGGATCAGGCCGGGGGCATCGCGGCCGTCGAGCGCTCGCAGGGGCGGGCGGTCACCGTCGCGGTCGATGCCATGACCTTCATCCGCCCGGTGCGGGTGGGCGACGTGCTCTGCGTCTACACCCGGATCGCGCGCGTCGGGCGCAGCTCGATGAAGATCGAGGTTCAGGCCTGGGCCCGGCG
The DNA here is from genome assembly GCF_001423325.1 of Methylobacterium sp. Leaf113. Taxonomy (NCBI): domain Bacteria; kingdom Pseudomonadati; phylum Pseudomonadota; class Alphaproteobacteria; order Hyphomicrobiales; family Methylobacteriaceae; genus Methylobacterium; species Methylobacterium sp. Leaf113. The sequence goes on along the minus strand of NZ_LMNJ01000002.1, from coordinate 42,802 downwards.
CTTTCGCACGCAGTTGCGCGAACAGGTCACCGAGGCGACCTTCACCTTCGTGGCGATCGACGACGAGGGCCGGCCGCGTCCGCTCGAAACCGCCTGACCGAGCGCGGCGACGGTCGGACCGCGCCTCACGCGTTCGGGGCCGCCACTTTCTGGCGCAGGCCGGAAATCACCGCTTTGAGGATGTCGGCATCGGAATCGTTGCTGCCCATGCAGCGGACGGATTCGATGCGCTCATGCACGAAGGACAGCTTGGCGATCACCGCCGGCGTCAGCTTGAACGGGAACAGGGCCGGCTGGCCCATGCTGCGGCTGAGGGAATTCACCGCGTAGGTCAGGGGCAGCCAGGCCTCGACGATGCGGCTGAAATCCGTGGTCCGGTACGGGTCGAAATCGATCACCACCGGCTCGGCCGGGCCGTGGCGCAGGCGTGGGCGCACGCGCATCTCGAAGGTGCTGGCGGTCTCCAGGGTGTCGACGATGTGGAGGTACTGCGCCCAGGTCTCGGCGAAATCCTCCCACGGATGGGCCGTGGCGTAGGCGCTGACGTAGCCTTCCTCCCAGTCCGCCGGCGCTCCGTGCGCATAATGACGCTGCAGCGCCCCCGAGTAGTTCAGCCGCTCGTCGCCGAACAGCGACCGGAAGGTCCACAGGCTCTGGTCGAAGCGAACCAGCACATTCCAGAAATAATGCCCGATCTCATGGCGGAAATGCCCGAGGAGCGTGCGGTAATACTCACCGAACAGCATCCGCCGGCGCTCCCGCTCGACATCGTCGGCCTCCGCGATGTTGAGGGTGATGAGGCCGCTGCGATGCCCGGTGAGGACGGGCGGTCCGATCTGGTAGCTCTCCGAGGGATCGACCAGGAAGTCGAAGGCGAGGCCGGTGGTGGGGTTCTCGTCGCGGGTCATCAGCGGCAGGTCGAGCCGCAGGAGCGAGTAGAACAGCCGGTGCTTGGCCGCCTCGATCTGGCGCCAGCGGGTCAGGTTCCAGGCGATCGAGAGATCCGGCACGACATGGTTGTGCCGGCAGGTGATGCAGTAGCGGTTCGGCGAATCCTCCGGCACCAGCCAGTTGCAGGCGTCGTGATCGGCGTTGGCGCAGAAGCGGTAGCGGCGTCCGGGATTGGCATAGGCGTGCCACAGGCCGCCCACAGGCTCCAGGGCCGACATCTCGTGGATCTCGCAGGCATAGCCCAGCCGGCGCTCGCAGCTCTCGCAATGGGTGCTCTCGAAGCTGATCGGCTGGTCACAGGCCTGGCACTGGAAGATTTTCATGGATTCGTCGCGAAACGCCTTTCCTGTCTGTCGATCACGCGTCGCATGCCGCCCGTGAAGGAACCCTCATAGCCTATTCGCGTGCGGCAGGGGGGCAAAGCATGGGCCGAGGCCGAAGTTCCTGTCCCCCGCACCGCATCGGGACTGCCGGCCGACCCGCCGGGGCAGGATGCCGGCAGCATACGGGAACACACACGAAGCGCCTGCGGTGCACGAAACTTGCTAGTCGATGGCGCCCGTACACGTCCTGGCTGCTTCCGGCCCGCCGGCGGCGGGCGCGGCGGGCGGGTCGCCCCGAAGGCTTGCAGCCCGGCGGGCCATCGCTCCGAAGGCCATCGCGTGCGGGTCGCCGTTCGCGTATGTCTCTGGTGAAGCTTCTTCCGGGTCACCGCAGGGTGGTGCCCCGTTTCTCCGCCGCCGGTGCGTGCCCCGCACATGTCCGGCGCCCTGTCCAGATACAGCGGGAGCCCCCGTGTCGATCAAAGCCGCCCTGCACCACGTCACCCACTACACCTACGATCGGCCGATCGCGCTCGGACCGCAGGTGATCCGCCTGCGCCCGGCGCCGCACACGCGCACCGCCGTGCCGGCCTATTCGCTCAAGGTCCTGCCCGAGAACCACTTCATCAACTGGCAGCAGGACCCGAACGGCAACTGGCTCGCCCGGCTGATCTTCCCGGAGAAGACGACCGAGCTGAAGATCGAGGTCGACCTCACCGCCGACATGTCGGTGATCAACCCGTTCGACTTCTTCGTCGAGGATTACGCCCAGGCCCGCGGCTTCACCTATGCGGACGACCTCACCGCCGAGCTGAAGCCCTACCTCGTCCTCGACGACGCCATGGCGCCGGAGGTCGACGCGTTCCTGGAGCGCCTGCCGGCCGAGCCCAACACGGTGCTGTTCCTGGTGGCGCTCAACGCCCAGGTGGCGGGCGAGATCACCTACGGCGTCCGCATGGAACCCGGCGTGCAGAGTGCCGCCGAGACCCTGACGCTCAAGAGCGGCTCCTGCCGCGACTCGGCCTGGCTGATGGTGCAGATCCTGCGCCGCATCGGCCTGGCCGCCCGCTTCGTCTCGGGCTACCTGATCCAGCTCGTGCCCGACACCACGGCGGTCGACGGCCCGGCCGGCACCACCACCGACTTCACCGACCTGCACGCCTGGGCCGAGGTCTACCTGCCCGGCGCCGGGTGGATCGGGCTCGACGCCACTTCGGGCCTCCTCTGCGGCGAGGGGCACATCCCCCTGGCGGCCACCCCGCACTACGCCTCGGCGGCCCCGATTTCGGGCCTCGCCGAGCCGGCGAAGGTCGAGTTCGGCTTCGAGATGTCGGTGACCCGCGTGGCCGAGGCGCCGCGCATCACCAAGCCGTTCTCCGAGGAGGTCTGGTCCGCCATGGACGCGCTCGGCGAGCGCATCGACGCCGATCTCGCCGCGCAGGACGTCCGCCTGACCATGGGCGGCGAGCCGACCTTCGTCTCCATCGACGACTTCGAATCGGCCGAATGGAACGCGGCCGCGGTCGGCCCGACCAAGCGCGGCCTCGCCGACAAGCTGATCCGGCGCCTGCGCACCCGCTTCGCCCCCGGCGGCATGCTGCATTACGGCCAGGGCAAGTGGTATCCGGGCGAGAGCCTGCCGCGCTGGGCCTTCGCCCTGTACTGGCGCCGGGACGGCGTGCCGGTCTGGACCGATGCCGACCTGATCGCCGCCGAGGACGGCCCGCGCGACGCGACCATCCACAAGGCCAAGGACCTGATCGACGGAGTTGCCAAGCGCCTCGGCCTCGGCGCCTACGTGTTCCCGGCCTTCGAGGACCCGGTCTACTGGACCGAGAAGCGCGACGAGCTGCCCGTCAACGTCACCACCGCCGAGCCGCATTACCCCAACCCCGAGACCAATGCCCGCATGGCCCGGGTGTTCGAGCGGGGACTGGGCGAGGCCGCCGGCTACGCCCTGCCGCTGGCCAGCCTGCCCACCGGCAAGGATGGGGATTCCGACCGGCTGTGGATCTCCGAGCCCTGGGAGTTCCGCCGCGGCCACGCCTTCCTGACGCCGGGGGACTCGCCCGTGGGCTATCGCCTGCCGCTCTCCGCGCTGCCCCACGTGCCGCAGGAGCACTATCCCTACTACCAGCCGCAGGACACGCTCGAGGAGCGCGATGCGCTGCCCGAGGGCCATCCTGGGCCCGAAGGTCATCCCGGGCCCGAGACCGTCAACGGCTCCGGCGTCACCGGCGTGGCCGTGCGGACCGCCTTCGCGGTGGAGCCGCGCGACGGCATCCTGCACGTCTTCATGCCGCCGCTGCAGCGGGTCGACGAGTACCTGGAACTGCTCGGCCACCTGGAGGGTGCCGCCGCCGCGTTGAAGCAGACCCTGCACATCGAGGGCTACGAGCCGCCCTTCGACCCGCGCCTGAACGTCATCAAGGTCACGCCCGACCCCGGCGTGATCGAGGTCAACGTGCATCCCGCCCCGACCTGGCGCGACGCGGTGCGGATCACCACCGACCTCTACGAGGATGCCCGCCAGATCCGTCTCGGCGCCCAGAAGTTCATGACCGACGGGCGCCACACCGGCACCGGCGGCGGCAACCACGTGGTGCTGGGCGGCGCGACCCCCAACGATTCGCCGTTCCTGCGCCGGCCCGACCTGCTGAAGAGCCTGGTGCTGTACTGGCAGCGCCACCCGGCCATGTCCTACCTGTTCTCAGGCCTCTACATCGGCCCGACGAGCCAGGCGCCGCGCATGGACGAGGCGCGCCATGACGGGCTCTACGAGCTCGAGATCGCGATGGCGCAGGTGCCCAAGCCCGACGAGCCCAACATCCCGCGCTGGCTCGTCGACCGCATCTTCCGCAACATCCTGGTGGACGTGACCGGCAACACCCACCGGTCCGAGATCTGCATCGACAAGCTCTACTCGCCGGACGGCCCCACCGGCCGCCTGGGCCTGCTCGAGTTCCGCTCCTTCGAGATGCCGCCGGACCCGCGCATGAGCCTGGCGCAGCAGCTCCTCCTGCGCGCCATCGTGGCCTGGCTCTGGCGCGAGCCGCAGGCCGGCGGCTGTGTCCGCTGGGGCACGGGCCTGCATGATCGCTTCATGCTGCCCCACTTCTTGTGGGCCGACTTCCTCGGCGTGCTGGAAGACTTGCGGGCAGCCGGCTACGACTTCGACCCGGCGGCTTTTGTTGCGCAGCGCGAGTTCCGCTTCCCGGTGTTCGGGACGGTGGAGCAGGGCGGCGTCAAGCTGGAGCTGCGCCAGGCCCTCGAACCCTGGCACGTGCTGGGCGAGGAGGGCGCGATCGGGGGCACCGTGCGGTACGTGGATTCGTCGGTGGAGCGGCTGCAGGTGAAGGTCGAGGGCTATGTCCCCGGCCGGCACATCATCGCCTGCAACGGCCGGCGCCTGCCGATGACCGGCACCGGGACCTCGGGCGAGGCGGTGGCGGGCCTGCGCTTCAAGGCGTGGCAGCCGGCCTCCTCGCTGCATCCGACGATCCCCGCGCACTCGCCGCTCACCATCGACATCCTCGATGCCTGGAGCGGCCGGTCGCTCGGGGGCTGCCGTTACCATGTCAGCCATCCGGGCGGGCGCAACTACGAGACCTTCCCGGTCAACACCTACGAGGCGGAGGGGCGTCGCCTCGCCCGCTTCCAGGCCCACGGCCACACCCCGGGCAAGATCGCGATGCCGCCGGAGGAGACCAACCGCGAGTTCCCGATGACGCTCGACCTGCGCATGCCGGCCCCGCCGGGCGTCACGCCCCGATGAGCGAGGCGGCTACGGCGGAGAGACAGGGACGGGCCGAGCGCCTCGCGCGCTGGACCTCCGCCTATCGGCCGCAGCCGGGCGTGCCGGACGAGTTCATGGACCGCGATGGCCGGCCGAAGGGGGCTTGGCTACGCTTCCTCGACCGGCTCGGCGACCTCGACGAACTGGAGATCGGCGCGCGCTTCGTCTCGGCGGTGCGCCGTATCCGCGACACCGGCATCTCGTACCGGATCTACGGCGACAAGCGCGAGCACGCCTGGCCGCTCGGATCGCTGCCGCTGGTCATCGAGCAGGGGGACTGGGAGGCCCTGAGCGCCGGCATCGTCGAGCGCGCCGGTCTGATGGAATCGATCCTTTCGGACCTCTACGGCGCGGGCCGGCTCGTCGCCGGCGGCCTGCTGCCGGCCGCCGTGGTGGCGGGCAGCCCCGAATTCATGCGGCCGCTCGTCGGCGTCACGCCGCCGGGCGGGCGCTACCTCAAGCTCTACGCCGCCGACGTCACCCGCGGGCCGGACGGACGCTGGCGCATCCTGGCCGACCGGACGCAATCGCCCTCCGGCCCCGGCTACGCGCTGGAGAACCGCCTCGTCCTGACGCGGGCCTTCCCGGACCTCCACGCCGATCTCCGGGTCGAGCGTCTCGCGGCCTTCTTCCAGGCGTTTCGCGATGGCCTCGCGGTGGGGGCCGAGCGCAGCGACCCGCGCATCTGCCTCCTCACCTCCGGGGTGTTCAGCTCGACCTACGTCGAGCAGGCCGCGCTCGCGCGCTATCTCGGCCTGCTGCTGGTGGAGGGCGACGACCTCGTGATGCAGGACGGCGCCCTGCATGTCCGCACCGTCTCGGGCCTCAAACGCGCCGACGTGCTGTGGCGCCGGATCGATTCGGACTACATCGACCCCCTCGAACTGAACCCGGGCTCCCGCCTCGGCGTGCCCGGCCTCGTGGAGGCCCTGCGCAACGGCAGTCTCGTGGTCGGCAACATGCCGGGCTCCGGCATCCTCGAATCCGGCGCGCTCGCCGCCTACCTGCCCGGCATCGCCCGACATGTCCTCGGCCGCGACCTGCAGATCGCCGGGCCGCGAACCTGGTGGTGCGGCGACCCGGATGCCCTGGCGCAGGTGCGCGACAACCTCGACGGGCTGAGCCTGCGCCCAGTGGCCACCCCGCCGAAGGGCGCGGTGCGCGACGCGATCCTGGCCCCGCACGCCCTCGATGCCGAGCGCGACCGGCTGCTCGCGGCCCTGCGCGACCGGCCCTTCGACTACGTGGCCCAGGAGACCATGCCGCTCGCCACCATGCCGGGCTGGGACCGGAGCGGCGGCGGTCTCAGGCTGGTGCCGCGCCCCTTCGTGCTGCGCGTCTTCGCGGCGGCGACTCCGGACGGCTGGCGCGTGATGCCGGGCGGCTTCTGCCGCATCTCGGAGCGGCCGGAGGTCGAGCCCCTGGAGATGCGCGCCGGGATCAAGTCGGCCGATGTCTGGGTGCTGTCGCGCGATCCGGTCGATACGGCGACGCTGATCCAGCCGGGCCCCGCCCGGGTGCGCCGCATCGCCGGCCACCTGCCGTCGCGGGCCGCCGACAACCTGTTCTGGTTCGGGCGCTACGTCGAGCGGGCCGAGGCGGTGATCCGCCTCGTCGTCGCCCATCTGGGCAGCGTCGGCTCCGCCGTCATCGCCGACATGGCGGGCGACGCCAAGGCCCCGACGGCCCTGCGCATCCGGGCGCTGCTCGACGAGTGGGGTGCCATCGAGGCCCCGAACCTGCCCACCGCCGCCCTGGCCCAGCAGGCGCTGAGCGGCCCGGACGCCTACGGCTCGGCCCTGCGCCACAGCCTGTCGGCCCGGGCCAACGCCGCAACCTTGCGCGAACGCCTGTCGGGCGAGGCCTGGCGGGCCCTCGCCGATCTCAAGGACCTGCTGGAGATCGACGCGGGCCACGTCCTGTCGGAAGCGGAACTGCTCAGCCTCGCCGAGCGGGCGCTCAGCCACATCGCGGCCCTATCGGGTCTGGCGCAGGAGAACATGAACCGCACCGCCGGCTGGCACTTCGTCGATCTCGGCCGCCGCATCGAGCGGGCGATCAACACCTGCGCCTTCGCGACGCGCTTTGCCGGCGACGAGGCCACGGCGGAGGATCTCGGCGTGATGCTGTCCCTGTGCGATTCACACGTCTCGTTCGGCGCCCGGTACCTTCAGGGCGTAGCCCTGGACCCGGTGCGCGACATGGTGCTGCTCGATCCGTTCAATCCGCGCTCGGTGGCCTTCCAGGTCGAGGCGATCGTCCGGCATCTCGGGGAGTTGCCGGTCCTACGGGTCGACGGGCTGCCCGAGCCGCAGCAGCGCCTCGCCGCCAGGCTCGCTGCCGAGTTCGCCACCGGCGAGGCGGCGGAGTTCGACGGCGCGGCCTTGACCCGACTCGAGAACGCGGTCGAGGGCCTCGCCGACGCCATCGCCACCCGCTACTTCCCCAACGGGCCGCACGCCCTGCGCCCCGAGAAGCTGGTGGGGCTCGCGTGATCTATACGCTGCGCCACCTCACCACCTACCGCTATGCCCGCCCGGTCCGCTTCGCCCGCTGCGCCCTGCGCCTGCGCCCGCGCGACGGCGAGGGCCAGACGGTGCTGGAGAGCAGCCTGACGATCGCGCCCGATCCGCGCACGCGGGTGGTGCGGCGCGACTATTTCGGCCTCGACGTGACCGTGGTGACGATCGACGCGCCCCATACCGAACTGCGGGTCGAGGCGCTGTCGCGGGTGCGCGTCGAGCGCGCGCCGCTGCCCGCCCCCGAATCCGGCCGCGCCTGGGAGCAGGTGCGCGACGAGTCCGTCACCGGACGCCGCCTCGGTCCCGACGAGCCCGTGCATTTCCAGTTCCCGAGCGTCCGCGTACCCCTGGTGCCGGCTGTGACGGACTATGCCCGCGTCAGCTTCCCGCCCGGCCGCAGCGCCTACGGGGGCGCCGTCGATCTCATGCAGCGCATCCGGGCGGATTTCCGGTTCGACGCGAAGGCGACCACGGTCCACACGCCCCTCGCCGAGGCCTTCGCCCTCAGGGCCGGCGTCTGCCAGGACTTCACCCACATCATGATCGCGGGCCTGCGCGGGCTCGGCCTGCCGGCCGCCTATGTCAGCGGCTACCTGCGGACGATCCCGCCGGTCGGGCGCCCGCGCCTGCGCGGCGCCGATGCGAGCCACGCCTGGGTCTCGGTCTGGTGCGGCGACAGCTGGATCGGCCTCGATCCCACCAACGGCATCGGCATGTGCGACGATCACATCGTGGTGGCGCGCGGGCGCGACTACACTGATGTCTCACCCATCGACGGCATCGTCTCCTCGTCCGGTCCGCAGAAGCTCAAGGTCGAGGTCGACGTGGTGCCGGACGGCGAGCCGATGCCCGAGGCCGCCGCCGCGCCCCGGACCGTCTCGGCCTGAGCCGGTCCCCGGCGCACGCCTCGCAAGAATTTCGCACCGGTCAGGCCGACTTCGCCGTGAACAGCCGGAACGCCTCCAGGGTTTCGGCGCTGACATGGTGCTCGATGCCCTCGGCGTCGCGGCGCGCGATCTCGGGGCTGACCCCGAGAGCGCACAGGAACTGCTCGACGATGCGGTGGCGCTCGCGGCTCTGCACGGCCAGGGCCTGACCCGCCTCCGTCAGGAACACACCGCGATAGGGGCGCTGCTGCACCAGGCCGTCCTCGGCCAAACGCTTGAGCATCTTGGCCACTGTGGGCTGGGCCACTCCGAGGCGGGCGGCGATGTCGACCTGACGCGCCTCGCCGCCATCGCCGATCAGGTCGGCGATCAGCTCGACGTAATCCTCCACCAGTTCGAGCCGGCGCGCCTCGCGGGCCTGCCGGAAGCTCTCCACGTGGACGTCGGGATCGACGAGGGCCGTATCGGGGGCGGGGGCGGTCGAATCCTGCATCTGGCCGGCGAACTCCCCCGAATTCAGGCGCCCGGGATAGGCGCCCGAGCCGGGTTGTACCGAAGCGATGTCCCTGATGGGAGCCCCCAGGCGTCCGAAAGCCGCCTTAACCGCGCAGGTCGGCCACAAAATCCCGCGTGAACCGCGGCAGGTCGGCCAGCGAGCGCACGCAGATGGTGAGGTCGCGCAGGGCCCAGGCATCCTCGAGCGGAACGATGGCCAGCGGCATCGTGCGGGCGGCCCGCGCCGCCGTGGTCTCCGGCACGATGCCGAGCCCGACGCCGCAGGCGACGAGCCGGCAGATCGCGTCGAAGCTGCGCAACTGCACCCGCAGCCGCATGGGCGGGCGCCCCGTGCGCGCCGCCTTGTCGGCGAGGAACCGGGTCAGCGCGCTGGTGCGGTCGAGCCCCACCAGGGGATGCTCCATCACCTCCGCGAAGGCGACCGCGTCCCGCGCCGCCAGGGAATGGTCGGCAGCCGCCACCATGACGAAGCGGTCCTGGCGGAACGGGTAGGTCTCCAGCGCGCCAGTATCCACCGTGCCGGCGACGATGCCGAGATCGGCCGAGCCCTCGGCCACCAGCCCGACGATCTCGTCCGAGGTCCGCTCCTCGATATCGACGCTGACCCCCGTCCGGCGGGCCAGGAACGCGCTCAGAACCTCGGGCAGGAATTCGGTCAGCGCATTGGTGTTCGAGACCAGCCGGATCTGCCCCACCGTGCCGCCGGAGAACGCCGCCAGGTCCTCCTGCATCCGGTCGATCCGCTCCAGGAGCCCGCGCGCATGGGCGAGCAGGCTGCGCCCCGCCGGGGTCGGGACGACGCCCTGGCGCCCGCGCGTCAGGAGGGCCGCCCCCAGGGTCTCCTCCATGGCGCGAATCCGCACCGAGGCGGCGGCCAGCGCGAGATTGGCCCGGGCCGCGCCGTGGGTGATCGATCCCGCCTCGACCACGTGGCGGAACAGGCCGAGATCGACGAGGTCGAACCGCATCATCGCATCCGCATACCCGTGCGCAGAGCCCTGTGCCGCATGGCCCTGTACCGCATGGTCTCGTTCGCCCTGGTCCTGGTCCCCATGCTGGTCCTGATCTCCATGCCGGTTCTGATCTCCATGCTGGTTCTGATCATCATGGCCTCGAACATTATGGCCCAGCCTCATCGTCGCGTCAGGACTTCCTTAACCGTACGCGCGCATCGTGCCCGCATGGTGGTCCGTCGTCGTGTCCGTGCTGTTCTGATGCCCCTCGGCCTCTACGCCGTGTCGGGCCTCGTCGTGGGCTTCTTCGTGCATCAGGCCGAGAGCGGGAATCGCGGCCTCGAGGCCAAGCGCGCCCTCAAGGTCCAGGCCCGGGCCCTGAACCAGGAACTGAACGCCGCGAAGGCCGACCGGGCGATCTGGGAGCATCGGGTGGCCCTGCTGCGCAGCGATCAGATCGACCGCGACCTCCTGGAGGAGCGCGCCCGGGTCATGCTCGGCCGTGTCCATGCCAACGACGTGGTCATCATCGATCCCTGACCCCCGCGGCGACACGGGACAGCGCGGCGAAACCATCCCGGCCCCGCCTGACAACTTCCCGGTTCTGTCGGGATGCCGGCCTCGCTTTCCCGAAGGGCGTGTCCTAGAACCCCGATGAGAACAGATGTTCCCCGGGGAGTCCGCCGATGGTTGCCGCGAAGGATGCAGGCCGAGCCGCCTCCGACACACGTCCGCCGGAGAGCAGCGAACCTGCGAAGGCGGGCCAGTCCGGCGGGGCCGCGAGCCCGGCCGAGATCCATGCCCCGGCTGCGAATTCCCCCCAGTTCACCCGCGAGGAAGACCTCCACGCCTATCACGAGATGCTGCTGATCCGGCGCTTCGAGGAGAAGGCCGGCCAGCTCTACGGCATGGGCCTGATCGGCGGGTTCTGCCACCTCTATATCGGTCAGGAAGCGGTCGTGATCGGCATGCAGATGGCCTCGGTCGACGGCGACCAGGTCATCACCGGCTATCGCGACCACGGCCACATGCTGGCCTGCGGCATGGACCCGAAGGGGGTCATGGCCGAGCTGACCGGCCGGCGCGGCGGCTACAGCCGCGGCAAGGGCGGCTCGATGCACATGTTCTCCCGCGAGAAGCAGTTCTTCGGCGGCCACGGCATCGTCGGCGCCCAGGTCTCCCTCGGGACCGGTCTCGCCTTCGCCGACGCCTACAAGAAGAACGGCAATGTCAGCCTGACCTACATGGGCGACGGCGCGGCCAACCAGGGCCAGGTCTACGAGAGCTTCAACATGGCGCAGCTGTGGAAGCTGCCCGTGGTCTACGTGATCGAGAACAACCGCTACGCCATGGGCACGTCGGTGGCCCGGGCCTCGGCCCAGACCGACTTCTCGCGGCGCGGCATTTCCTTCGGCATTCCCGGCGAGCAGGTCGACGGCATGGACGTCCGCACCGTGCGCGAGGCCGCCGCCCGGGCGATCGAGCACGCCCGTTCGGGCGAGGGTCCCTACATTCTCGAGATGCAGACCTACCGCTATCGCGGCCACTCGATGTCCGATCCGGCCAAGTACCGGACCAAGGACGAGGTCTCGAAGATGCGCGAGGAGCACGACCCCATCGAGATGGTGCGCAAGCGCCTGATCGAGATGCACGGGGTGCCGGAAGCCGACCTCAAGGCCACGGACGCCAAGGTGCGCGAGACCGTCAACGAATCCGCCGAGTTCGCCACGCACGATCCCGAGCCGGACCCCTCCGAGCTGTGGACCGACATCCTGCTGGAAGCCCGCGCCTGAGACCCATCACGTGTCGGAGACGGGGGCCGCGTCCCGCATGCGCGGCCGCGCCCCTGCCTCCGAAGGGCTGACCGCCTCATCCTCGATCGACGAGCATTCCATGGCGACCGACATCCTGATGCCCGCCCTGTCTCCCACGATGGAGGAGGGCAAGCTGTCCAAGTGGCTCAAGAACGAGGGCGACGCGGTCAAATCCGGCGACGTGCTCGCCGAGATCGAGACCGACAAGGCGACGATGGAGGTCGAGGCCATCGACGAAGGCATTCTGGCCAAGATCCTGATCGCGGAAGGCACCGAGGGCGTGAAGGTCAACACGCCGATCGCCGTCATCGCCGCCGAGGGCGAGGACGTCTCGGCCGCGGCGGCGGGTGGCGGCGCCCCGAAGGCCGATGCCCCGGCACAGGCGGCGCCTGCACCCGACATGCAGGCGGAGGGCCAGGCCGAGAGGCCGGCGCCGAGCGCCAAGACCGCTGACGATGCGCCCAAGGCCCCGGCCGCCCCCGCCACCATCACCAACAAGGCGCCCGCGCCCGTGATGGCGGAATTCCCCGAGGGCACCGAGATGGTGACCACGACCGTCCGCGAGGCCCTGCGCGACGCCATGGCGGAGGAGATGCGCCGCGACGACGCCGTCTTCGTGATGGGCGAGGAGGTCGCCGAGTACCAGGGCGCCTACAAGATCACGCAGGGGCTGCTGCAGGAGTTCGGCGCCCGCCGCGTGGTCGACACCCCGATCACCGAGCACGGCTTCGCCGGCATCGGCGTCGGCGCCGCCTTCACGGGTCTGCGGCCGATCGTCGAATTCATGACCTTCAATTTCGCCATGCAGGCGATCGACCACATCATCAACTCGGCGGCCAAGACCCTCTACATGTCCGGCGGCCAGCTCGGCTGCCCCATCGTGTTCCGCGGCCCAAATGGCGCGGCGGCCCGCGTTGGCGCCCAGCACAGCCACGACTACTCGGCCTGGTACTCCAACGTCCCCGGCCTCAAGGTGATCGCGCCCTACACCGCGTCCGACGCCAAGGGGCTGCTCAAAGCCGCGATCCGCGACCCGAACCCGATCATCTTCCTGGAAAACGAGATCCTGTACGGCCAGAGCTTCCCGGTGCCGAAGCTCGACGATTTCGTCCTGCCGATCGGCAAGGCCCGGGTCCACCGCACCGGCAAGGACGTGACCATCGTGTCGTTCTCGATCGGCATGACCTACGCCCTGAAGGCGGCGCAGGCGCTGGCCGAGGAGGGCATCGAGGCGGAGGTGATCGACCTTCGGACGCTTCGCCCGATGGACACCGAGACGGTGGTGGCATCGGTCAAGAAGACCGGCCGCTGCGTCACCGTGGAGGAGGGTTTCCCGCAATCGGGCATCGGCGCCGAGATCTCGGCCCGCCTGATGGTCGATGCCTTCGACTACCTCGACGCCCCGGTCCTGCGCGTCACCGGCAAGGACGTGCCGATGCCCTACGCCGCCAACCTCGAGAAGCTTGCGCTGCCCAACGTCGCCGAGGTGATCGAGGCGGTGAAGGCTGTCTGCTACCGCTGAGGGCGTTGCGCGTTCCCCTCCAACTCTTCCCGATCCGGGGAGAGACCGGAGACGAGATGATGACCCAGAAATTCGAAGAACTTTCCGCTCCGCCGGATGCCATCGAGAACGGTGGCATCGAAGTGTTGCGGGCCAGCGTCGTCGACGGCGCGGTCAGCATCGCGCTGCGGCGCTCCTTCGACGATCCGGCGACCTGGGGCCGCCTGCTGGCCGACCTCGCCCGGCAGGCGGCGCGGGTCTACGCGCTGGAGACCGAGATGTCCGAGGACGAGGCTTTCGCCCGCATCGGCGCCGGCTTCGAAGCCGAAAGCCTCGACCCCGACGCACCGATTCTGAACTGACCGCCGCCCTTCGACGCCGCCCGCCACCGACCGCTGACGCTCAGGATCTTCACCCCATGCCCATCAACGTCCTGATGCCCGCCCTGTCGCCCACGATGGAGAAGGGCACCCTCGCCAAGTGGCTCAAGAAGGAGGGCGACGCGATCAAGTCCGGCGACGTGCTCGCCGAGATCGAGACCGACAAGGCGACGATGGAGGTCGAGGCCATCGACGAGGGCATCCTGGCCAAGATCCTGGTGGCGGAGGGCACCGCCGACGTGCCGGTTAACGACCTGATCGCCATCATCGCGACGGATGGCGAGGACCCCGCCGGCGTGCAGGCCTCCGGCGGCGGCGGGGCGGCTGAAGGTTCGCAGGCCGAATCCGCGAAAACGGATGCCGCCGCGAATGCGACGCCCGGCGGCGGCACGATGGCGTATGCCCGCGTCAACGAGGCGCCAGACGGCGCCCAGCCTCGCGACGCCAAGCCCGAGGGTGGCAACACGGGGGGCAACACGGGGGGCGCGACGTCCGAGAGCGGGCGCGTCTTCGCCTCGCCGCTGGCCCGCCGGATCGCCAAGCAGGAGGGCGTCGATCTCGGCGCGGTGACGGGCTCCGGTCCGCGCGGGCGGGTGATCGAGCGCGACGTCCGCGCGGTGCTCGCCGCAGGCACCGGCAAACCAGCCGAGGCTGCCCCGAAGGCGGTCGACACGCCGAAGGCCGCCGCCGCGCCGGCCGCCCCGGCGCCCGCCAAGGCGGCGGCACCGGTCGGCCTCACCGTCGATCAGGTCCGCGGCTTCTACCCGAAGGGCACCTTCGAGGAGGTGCCGCTGGACGGGATGCGCAAGACCATCGCCAAGCGCCTGACCGAGGCGATGCAGGTGGCGCCGCACTTCTACCTCACGGTGGATTGCGAACTCGACGCCCTGATGGCCCTGCGCGAGCAGCTGAACAGCAGCGCGGGCAAGACCAAGGACGGCAAGCCGCTGTTCAAGCTCTCGGTCAACGACTTCGTCATCAAGGCGATGGGCCTCGCCCTCATGCGGGTTCCGGCCGCCAACGCGGTCTGGGCCGAGGACCGCATCCTGCGCTTCGACAATGCCGAGGTCGGCGTCGCGGTGGCGATCGACGGCGGGTTGTTCACGCCGGTGATCCGCCGGGCCGACCAGAAGACGCTCTCCACCATCTCCAACGAGATGAAGGATTTCGCCGCCCGGGCGCGGGCCAAGAAGCTGAAGCCCGAGGAATACCAGGGCGGCGTCACCTCCGTGTCCAACCTCGGCATGTTCGGCATCAAGCACTTCACCGCGGTGATCAATCCGCCGCAATCCTCGATCCTCGCGGTGGGGGCCGGCGAGAAGCGCATCGTGGTGCGCGACGGCGCCCCGGCCGTGGCGCAGGTGATGACCGCGACCCTCTCCTGCGACCACCGCGTCCTCGACGGTGCGCTGGGTGCCGAGCTGATCTCGGCGTTCAAGGCCCTGATCGAGAACCCGATGGGGATGCTGGTCTGAGCAATCGAACAGGCCCTCCTCCCCCTTGTGGGGAGGAGTTGGAGGTGGGGGTGGTTGGGCGCCCCTCAGGGTGCGGAGGCCAGCGCAGCCACCCCCACCCTTGATCCCTCCCCACAAGGGGGAGGGAGCGCACACAAGGATGGGGTCGCGAGAGGATCGAGGTCGATGCCCTGGAAGGAACCGGCCGATCGATCGGCGTCACCCCGCGCCCTCGTTCATGCGAAGATCCTGCGCCGAACTCAGACCGATGCGGAGAAGCGGCTGTGGCGACATCTGAGAGATCGACTCCCGGTCGACGGTTCGCACTTTCGGCGCCAAGTTGCGCTGGGTCCGTACGTGGCCGACTTCTGCTGCCTGTCGGCACGATTGATCGTTGAAATCGACGGAAGCCAGCATGGCCTCGATCGGGCCGTCCGCTACGACGCGACTCGCACGACCGCGCTCGAGCAACAGGGCTTCCGCGTGCTTCGGTTCACGAACGCCGATGTAATGCAGAGGATCGACAGCGTCCTGGACACGATCCTCGCGGCCATCACCGCAGACCCATCCGACACCCGCCAGAACGGCGGAGCCACCCTCAACCCCGGCCCCTCCCCAAGCGGGAGAGGCGAGCAGGAGCCCGCACATGGCCGACACCTATGACATCCTCATCATCGGCGCCGGCCCCGGCGGCTACGTGGCGGCGATCCGGGCGGCGCAGCTCGGGTTCAAGACGGCGGTAATCGACCGCGAGCATCTCGGCGGCATCTGCCTGAACTGGGGCTGCATCCCGACGAAGGCCCTGCTGCGCTCGGCCGAGATCTACCACTACATGCAGCACGCCGCCGATTACGGGCTGTCGGCCGAGAAGGTCGGGTTCGACACGGCCGCGATCGTCAAGCGCTCGCGCGGAGTCTCGACGCGGCTCAACGGCGGCGTCGGCATGCTGCTGAAGAAGAACAAGGTCGACGTGATCTGGGGCGAGGCCACCGTGACGGCCGCCGCCAAGGGCAACCAGCCCGGCCAGGTCACCGTCAAGGAGACCACCCGCGCCCCGGCCCCGAAGGGCGCGCTGGCGGCCGGCTCGTATTCCGCCAAGCACATCATCGTCGCCACCGGCGCGCGGCCCCGCGCGATCCCCGGGATCGAGCCGGACAAGAAGCAGATCTGGACCTACTACGAGGCCATGGTGCCCGAGACCATGCCGAAGAGCCTGCTGGTGATGGGCTCCGGCGCCATCGGCATCGAATTCGCCTCGTTCTACCGCACCATGGGCGCCGAGGTGACGGTGATCGAGCTGCTGCCGCAGATCCTCCCCGTCGAGGATGCGGAGATTGCAGGCCTCGCCCGCAAGCGCTTCGAGAAGCAGGGCATCAAGATCCTCACCGGCGCCAAGGTGACGAAGGTGGAGAAATCCGCCGACGCCGTGACGGCGACGATCGAGACGGGGGACGGCAAGTCCCAGCAACTGACGGCGGAGAAGCTGATTTCGGCGGTGGGCGTCGTCGGCAACATCGAGGGCATCGGCCTCGAAGCGCTCGGCGTCACCATCGAGCGCGGCATCGTGGTGACCGACGGGCTCGGCCGCACCAACGTGCCGGGCCTCTACGCCATCGGCGACGTCGCCGGCCCGCCGATGCTCGCCCACAAGGCCGAGCACGAGGGCGTGCTGTGCGTCGAAACGATCAAGGGCCTGCATACCCACGCCATGGACAAGGCCAAGATACCCGGCTGCACCTATTGCCAGCCTCAGATCGCCTCTGTGGGCCTGACCGAGGCCAAGGCGAAGGAGCAGGGTTTCGCCGTCAAAGTCGGCCGCTTCCCGTTCGCGGGCAACGGCAAGGCCATCGCGCTCGGCGAACCGGACGGCCTGGTGAAGACCATCTTCGACGCCAAGACCGGCCAGCTCCTCGGCGCCCACATGGTCGGCGCCGAAGTCACCGAGCTGATCCAGGGCTACGTCGTCGCCATGAACCTGGAGACCACCGAGGAAGACCTGATGCACACGGTCTTCCCGCACCCGACGCTCAGCGAGATGATGCACGAGAGCGTGCTCGATGCGTACGGGAAGGTGATCCACAGCTAGGGCGACGGACCGGATCACCCAAACAGAACCCCGCCGGAACGCTCTGTTCCGACGGGGGAATCACCCTCTGGTTGTGGTGCGATCGGCGATCAGACGTGGGCCGACGCCCGCCACGTCGAGAGGAAGTGGGCATTCACCCGTGCGGAGTGGCGTGGTCCCGCGTCTAACGCTCCGCGCGCCAGTGTGACGGCTGCGGCGCCGAGAACGGCGAGGCTTCCGCCGAGCGGAGCGGCGATGACGGCTTCGAGAAGGCCGTGCGACCACATCAGCGCAGAGCCGCCCAGAGCACCCAGAAGCGCGACAGGAATGAATCCAACGATCATGATCTTGCCTCCGTGGTTCGTATCAGGCCAACGCCCGGACACGGAGCTTGTTGCACGTGGGCGTTGCGTTTTCGGCGGACCTGACGACGCAGATCCGGGCCGGCCTCGGCGCACGGCTTGGGCAGCGCACCCGCCCGCGACCTGCCGCGGTTAAAAATCCATGGCGGCCGCCGCCGCGAACGCCGCGACCGCCGCGACCGCCCGCGCGCCAAGGCTCGGGTCAGGCGGCGTCCGGCATCTGCCCGAGCAGCTTGTCGAGGGTGATCGGGTAGCTCCGCACCCGTACGCCGGTGGCGTTGTAGACCGCGTTGGCCACCGCCGCGCCGACGCCGCAGATGCCGAGTTCGCCGACGCCCTTGGCCTTCATCGGCGAGGATTGCGGATCGACCTCGTCGAGGAAGATCACCTCCTGATGCGGGATGTCGGCATGCACCGGCACTTCGTATCCGGCCAGATCGTGATTGACGAAGAAGCCCCGCTTGGTGTCGACCGCGAGTTCCTCCATCAGGGCGGCGCCAACCCCCATGGTCATGCCGCCGATGACCTGGCTGCGCGCCGATTTCGGATTGAGGATGCGGCCGGCCGCGCACACCGCCAGCATGCGCCGGACCCGGATCTCCGCCGTGTCGACGTCGACGCCGACCTCGACGAAGTGGCCCGCGAAGGTCGATTGCTGCTGCTTCTTGGCGAGATCGCCGTACTCGATCGAATCCTCGGCCACGAGTTCGCCGTCGCTGGCTGCCTTCGCCAGCGCTTCGGTCCGGTTGCCCGAGCGGACCTCGCCGTCGGCGAAGGCGGCATCGGCCGAGTTGAAGCCGAGGCGCTGGGCCACCGCCTCGCGCAGCTTCACGCAGGCCGCGTAGACGCCCGCCGTCGAATTGTTGGCGCCGAACTGACCGCCGGAGCCGGCCGAGACCGGGAAATCCGAGTCGCCGAGGCGCACCACCACCTTGTCGAGGGCAACGCCCATCATCTCCGCCGCCGTCTGGGCGATGATGGTGTAGCTGCCGGTGCCGATATCGGTCATGTCGGTCTCGACCGTGACCACGCCGTCGCGGCCGAGCCGGACGCGCGCGCCCGATTTCATCAGCAGGTTGTTGCGGAAGCCGGCGGCCATGCCGATGCCCACGAGCCAGCGCCCGTCCCGAACCTGTCCCGGCTTCGGGTTACGCTTCGACCAGCCGAAAGCCTCCGCCCCGCGCTCGAGGCAGCCAACGAGATTCCGGTGCGAGAACGGACGCTCCGGGTGGCCCGGATCGACCTGGGTGTCGTTGCGGATGCGGAAGGCCACCGGGTCCATGCCCAGCTTCTCCGCCATCTCGTCCATGGCGACCTCCAGGGCCATCAAGCCAGGCCCCTCGCCGGGCGCCCGCATCGAATTGCCTTCCGGCAGATCGAGATGCGCGAGCTTCATGCCCGTCAGGCGGTTGGCGCCTGCATACAGGAGCTTGGTCTGATCGACCGCCGTCTCGGGCTTGCCCTGCGGGAGGTTGCCCGAGGTGCTCTCGTGCGCGATGGCGGTGATCCTGCCGTCCGGAGTCGCGCCGATGCGGATGCGCTGGATGGTCGCCGGACGGTGCGTGGTGTTGTTGGCCACCAGCGGGCGCGTCAGCGCGACCTTGACCGGGCGGCCGGCGGCCTTGGCGGCCAGGGCCGCCACGACTGCGTCGGAGCGTACGAACAGCTTCCCGCCGAATCCGCCGCCGATATAGGGCGAGTCGATCCGCACGGATTCCGCCGGGATGTTCAGGATCTTGGCGATGCTGCCCTTGGTCCAGGCGATCATCTGGTTGGAGGTCCACAGGGTGAGCTTCTCGCCCTCCCAGGCCGCGATGGTGGCGTGCGGCTCCATCATGGCGTGGCTCTCGTCGGGCGTCGTGTAGGTCTCGTCGAACGTGACGGGGGCCTTCGCGAAAGCGCCCTCGAAATCACCCGCCCGGTCCTCGCCGCCGCTGCTGCTGCCCTCACCGCTGTCGCCCGGGACCGGCTTGGCCGAGGGCGCCACCGCAGCGAGGTCGAACTGGCCGGCCTCGCGGGCATAATCGACCTTGACCAGGAAGGCGGCGGCCCGTGCCTGCTCGAAGGTCTCGGCCACCACCACGGCGATCGCCTGATGGTAGTGCTGAATCTCCGCGCCGCCGAAGAGGTTCGCGGCGTTCATCTTGCCGAGGCCGAGCTTCGGCATGTCGAGGGTGGTCACGATGGCGACGACGCCGGGCGCGCGCTTGGCGGCCGCGGTGTCGATGGCGCGCACCCGCCCCTTGGCGATGCCGGCGCCGAGCACGTAGCCATAGGCCTGGTTCGCCGCGACGTCGTGGCGCTCATAGGCATAGGCTGCCGTACCGGTGGTCTTGTACTTGCCGTCGATGCGGTCGGTGGCCTTGCCGACGAGCTTGAGCTGGTCGATCGGGTTCTGGCCCGCGGGGGTGTCGAACTTCATGGCTCTAGGCCCTCGCTTCGGTCAGCGCCGCCGAGAGGGTGCGCTCGGCCAAGGTCAGCTTGTAGGCATTGTCGTGAGTGGGTTTGGCCCCGTCGAAGGCCCGGGCGGTCACCGCCTTGGCACCGCGCGCCATCTCGCCCTCGGCGGCTTCCACTCGCCACGGCTTGTGCGCCACGCCGCCGAAGGCCGCCCGGCCGGAGCCGTCTGGCTGCACCACCGCCGCCACCGACACCAGAGCGTAGGCATAGGAGGCCCGGTCGCGGACCTTGCGGTAGATATGGGCGCCGCCGAGGGGCTTGGGCAGCGTCACCGCGGTGATCAGCTCGCCCGGTGCCAGCGTGGTGTCGACCTCCGGCCGGTCGCCCGGCAGGCGGTGGAACTCGGCCATCGGTATGGTGCGCGTCGCGCCTTTGGCGTTCACGGTCTCGATGGTGGCGTCGAGCACCCGCATGGCCACCGCCATGTCGCCCGGATGGGTGGCGATGCAGGCCTCGCTCGCGCCGATCACGGCGAGCTGGCGCGAGACACCGTCCAGGGCCGAGCAGCCCGAGCCCGGCTGGCGCTTGTTGCAGGCCTGGGCCGTGTCGTAAAAATACGGACAGCGGGTGCGCTGCAAGAGGTTGCCGGCCGTGGTCGCCTTGTTGCGGAGCTGGCCCGACGCGCCGGCCAGCAGCGCCCGGCTCAGCACGGCGTAGTCCTTGCGCACCCGGGCATCGGAGGCGAGATCGGTGTTGCGCACCAGGGCGCCGACGCGAAGACCGCCCTCGGGAGTGGGCTCGATCTGATCCATGCCGAGGCCGTTGACGTCCACAAGATGGGTCGGGGTCTCGATCTGCAGCTTCATCAGATCGAGGAGGTTGGTGCCGCCGGCAATGAACTTGGCGTTCGGGTTGCGGGCAACGGCGGCGGCCGCCTCGGCGGCGGAGGCCGGGCGCTCGTACGTGAAGGACTTCATGCCTGCTTCCCCGCGACTTCGGTCATCGCTTCGACGATGTTGGAATAGGCGCCGCAGCGGCAGATGTTGCCGCTCATGCGCTCGCGGATCTCGGCGCCGGTGACCTGCATCGGTGCGTTCAGATCGGCGGTGACGTGGCTCGGGATGCCGGCCTTGATCTCAGCGAGCACCGCCACGCCGGAGCAGATCTGGCCCGGCGTGCAGTAGCCGCACTGGTAGCCGTCATGCTTGATGAAGGCGGCCTGCATCGGGTGCAGGGCGTCTGGCTGGCCCAGACCCTCGATGGTGGTGATCTCCGAGCCCTGATGCATGACCGCGAGGGTCAGGCAGGAATTGATGCGTCGGCCGTCGACGATCATGGTGCAGGCGCCGCACTGGCCGTGGTCGCAGCCTTTCTTCGAACCGGTCAGGTGCAGGTGCTCGCGCGCGGCGTCGAGCAGGCTGGTGCGGGTGTCGAGGTCCAGATCCCGGCGCTGGCCGTTCACCGTCAGCGAGACCTTCGCCATCACCGGCTTGTCCGGGCCGGACAAGAGACCGGCCTTGGGACCGGCCTCGGGGCGGGATTCGGCACCGGCCCGGGACGGCACCGCCGCCAGGGCTGCACAGGCCGTCGCACCGGCCATCACATCGCGTCGACTCACGTCATTCTCTCCAGCACTGGCCTTCTCTCGGAAACTGGCCTTCTCTCCGGAACTGGCCTTCTCTTGGAGACTAGACTTTTCTCCACGACTCGACATGGCGATCTCTGCATCTGTTGGAGAATGGAGCTGACGGCGGGGCGCCCGAAACGAGGATGTCGCAAGACCAACGCAGCCTGACAGTGGGACCGGATGCCGGCCTCGGACGATCCATCCCGGCGCGGAGCCGCATCCCGAAATGGCGTGTCGGACGTGAACGCAGAACTCGTCGTCTTGGTCCCTGGAATTTCTCTAGACTGCCCGCTCCGGCGGAACGATGTGCTCGCTCGCACACGCCTGTGCCTCACCCGGATGCGGCCGATTCTCGCGCTAACCATCCACCGCCGCGACCGAGGGGTCTCCGGGAACCATCGAGGCCCCGCAGCGCTTCGGCCTTCCGAAGAGCGCGAGCCGGGGCTCCCTTGAGCCATCTCGTCGCGGACGGACACGTGCCCTAGCTCTCCGCCAGGGACCTCACAGCGAAGGTGCGCGATGCAAAAGGGATTTCGGTGGATCGGCCGGGTGGCGGTGCCGATGGCGGCCCTGATCGTCGGGGCCGGCACGGCCAGCGCCGACTGCATCCGGCACGTCTACAACCGCTCGCCCCTGGTGTTGGTCGGCAGCCAGGCGGGCGGCCCGTCCTTCACGATCCGTCCGGGAACGTCCCGGGCGATCCGGCTGTCCGGCCCTGGGGGCCTGGACCTCGCGGGTTACTGCGCTCCCTACGGACGCGGCGACGGCGATCCGGCGGCTTTCGGCCCTCCGGCGGTCCAGACGGCCCTACGCTACACCGCCGTTCTCGACCGCTGCTACATGGAGATCGGGCACGATTTCTTCGATCGCGAACTCGGCCGCGGCTTCCTGCCCCGCCGGGACACGGCCCCGTTCACCGTCAACAACCCGAAGCAGGGCGACGTGGTGCTCTACACCGACACGGCTGTATGCGGCTCGCGCTGACGGGGCCTCGGCCTTTCAGATCGGGTGCGGCACCTCGGGCTTGAGCTTGAGCGGCCGCGCCAGCTTCTTCGAGAGGCGTCCGGCGGCCTCGATCGCAGCGCCTTCCGGGTTGGCCGCCGCCACGATGCCCAGGGCCTCGTCCTGGGAGGCGGCCCGAACCGCATAGACGCGCAGAGGCTCGCGCCGCTGCTTCACCGCCACGAGGAAGACCTGGCTCTTTCCGCTCCGGCGGGAGCGGGACTTGTCGGTCCCGGGCGGTTCGGTCCCGGGCGGTTGCTGGCGCGGCAGGTCGGAAACGACCGTCTGGGGCATCGTGCATCCTGGCTCATGTCGCATTCGGCCCCCGCAAGGGGGCTTCGTCCCTCGTCATCGCACCAGGGCGGTCAGGCCGTAGCAGGCGGCCCCGATCCCGGCGGCGGCCGGCAGGGTCAGGACCCAGGCGACGACGATATTGCTGGCAACACCCCAGCGCACCGCAGAGGTCCGGCGCGCGGCGCCGACGCCGATGATCGCGCCCGTGATGGTGTGGGTGGTCGAGACCGGCACTCCGAGCCAGGTCGCGGTGAACAGCGTGATCGCCCCGCCGGTCTCGGCGCAGAAGCCCTGCATCGGGTTCAGCCGGGTGATCTTCGAGCCCATCGTGTGGACAATGCGCCAACCGCCGAACAGCGTGCCGAGCGCCATGGCGGACTGGCACGCGATCACCACCCAGAGCGGCACGTGGAACGCGCCGCCGAGATGCCCCTGCGAGTAGAGCAGCACCGCGATGATCCCCATGGTCTTCTGCGCGTCGTTGCCGCCGTGCCCGAGGGAGTAGAGCGAGGCCGAGACGAACTGCAGGGCGCGGAAGCGCCGGTCGACCACGAACGGCGTCGACCGCACGCACAGCCACGACACCGCGAGCACCAGCACGAGGGCCAGCAGGAAACCGATAAGGGGCGACAGCACGATGGCGGCGGCCGTCTTGGTGAGACCGCTCCAGACCACCGCGTCGAACCCCGCCTTGGCCATGCCCGCCCCGATGAGGCCACCGACCAGGGCATGCGAGGAACTGGACGGGATGCCGAAGATCCAGGTGACGACGTTCCACGCGATGGCGCCCACCAGCGCACTGAAGATCACCTGCGGGTCGATGATGCCGGCATCGACAATGCCGGTCCCGAGGGTCTGGGCCACGTGCAGACCGAAGAACAGGAACGCGATGAAGTTGAAGAACGCCGCCCACAGCACCGCATATTGCGGGCGCAGCACGCGGGTCGACACGATGGTGGCGATGGAATTGGCCGCGTCGTGCAGGCCGTTGAGGAAATCGAAGACCAGCGCCACGGCGATCAGGCCGACGAGAGCGGGCAGGGCGAGCGCGGTGGCCTCTGTCATCGGATGCCCTAAACGTTCTCGATCACGATGCCGCTGATTTCATTGGCGACGTCCTCGAACCGGTCGACCACGTCCTCGAGGTGGCCGTAGATCTCGGCGCCGATGAGGTAGGCCATGGTGTCGCCGTCGCCGCCATCCTTGCGATGCGCCTGGTAGAGGGCCTTCAACCCGCGCTCCTGCATCTCGTCCGAACGGCCTTCGACCCGGGTGATCGCCTCGGTCAGCGTGTTGATCCGCGCCGCATGGGTGCCGATGGCGCTGAGCAGCGGGATCGCCTCTGCGGTCAGGCGGGCCGCCTCGATCACGGTCCCGCCCATCTCGCGCATCAGCGGATCGAAGGTCCGCACTTCGTAGAGCGCGATCGTCTTCACGGTCTTGTTCATCTGGTCGATGGCATCGTCCATCGACTGGATCAGGTCCTTGATGTCCCCCCGGTCGAACGGCGTGATGAAGCTGCGGCGAACCGCGAGCAGGACCTCGGCGGTGATCGCGTCCGCCTCGTTCTCGTGGGCAACGACCTGCTGGCAGTAACCCGGAACCGCCTCGCCGCCCCGAAGGACATTCTCGAGCGCCTCGGCCCCGGCCACCAATGTCCGCGAGTGCCGCTCGAACAGATCGAAGAACCGATCCTCGCGCGGCATCAACGCCTTGAACCACCCCAGCATCCCGGACTCCGCCACCGAACGAGTTGGTTAGCCAACTAGTGTTCTGCGGATCGCCGGACCAGGGCGGCTGGGGCGATTTCGCGCTCGTCCGCGGGCCTCTACCGGCCGACCACGGTGCGGATGGTGAAGCTTGATTGGATGCGGGCGACCCCGGGCAGCTTCGACAGCACCGCACGGTGCAGCTGCTCGTACTCCGCCATGTCGGCGACCCGGATCTTCAGCAGGTAATCCGAATCGCCGGTCATCAGGTGGCAGTCCTGGATGTCGGGGCATCGGCGAACGGCGGCCTCGAAGCGGTTGAGGCACTCCTCCGTCTGCCGCTCCAGCGCGATCCGGGTCATGACCACCAGGCCCGCCGAGCCGGGCCCGTCGAGGAGCACGGTGTAGCCCCGGATCGTCCCGTCGCGCTCCAGGAGGCGCAGGCGTCGCAGGCAGGCGGAGGCCGAGAGCCCGACGCGTTTGGCGAGAGCCGCGTTCGGAATGCGCGCCTCCTCACGCAGGATTCGCAGGATCGCGGCATCGATCTCGTCCGCCGGCATGTCCGTTTCCAAGCTCCCACAACGATCGGCCGAAGAAGTGCAGGATCGTGCGCTGACAGAGCACATGATCGCATGATCTGCGAAAGGTTGGCAGCAACGCTCGCACGATTCGGTATTTCTGTGGCGCGTGATCCCGTCGGCTCGAGCGGCCCGGTTCACCCTGGCCCTGCGCGTGCATCGCCCACGCGATCCCCGGGGCGGGATTTCCGGAGGGGAGACGGTCGGATGCGGGTCCTGGTTCTCGGAAGCGGCGTCGTCGGCGTCACCACGGCCTATTACCTCGCCAAGGCGGGCCACGCCGTCACGGTGGTGGACCGTCAGCCCGCTGCCGGGATGGAGACCAGCTTCGCCAATGCGGGCCAGGTCTCGCCGGGCTACTCGGCGCCCTGGGCGGCGCCCGGCATCCCCATCAAGGCGATGAGATGGCTGATGATGCGCCACCGGCCCCTGGTGCTGTGGCCCTCCGTCGAACCGCGCTTCTACGGTTGGCTGGCGCGCATGCTCGCGAACTGCACCGAGGAGGCCTACACCCGCAACAAGGGCCGCATGGTCCGCCTCGCGGAGTATAGCCGCGACGTCCTGCGCGACCTGCGCACCGAGACCGGCATCGCCTACGACCACCGCACCGGCGGCACGCTGCAGCTCTTCCGCACCCGGAAGCAGCTGGACCATATCGGCGACGACACCCGCGTGCTCGACACCTACGGCGTCGCCTACACGGTGCTGGACCCGGCCGGCTGCATCGCCGCCGAGCCGGCGCTCGCCGGGGTTCAGGCCAAGTTCGTCGGCGGCCTCCGCCTTGCGGGCGACGAGACCGGCGATGCGCACCTGTTCACGCAGCGCCTCGCGGCCCTGTGCGAAGGTCTCGGCGTGCGCTTCCGCTACGGGACCCGCATCCACGGGCTTCGGACCGAGGGCGATCGGGTCACGGGTGTCGTCTGCGGCGCCGACACCCTCCAGGCCGACGCCTACGTGGCCGCCATGGGCTCCTTCACTGCGGCGCTGCTGCATCCCCTCGGCCTGCGCCTGCCGATCTACCCGGTGAAGGGCTACTCGCTGACCTTGCCGGTGACGAACCCGGAGGGCGCACCGGTCTCCACCGTGATGGACGAGACCTTCAAGGTGGCGGTGACCCGCCTGGGCGACCGCATCCGGGTGGGCGGCACCGCCGAACTGGCGGGTTTCAGCGATGCCCTGCGGCCGCCGCGGCGGGCCACCCTCGAGCATTGCGTGCGTGACCTGTTCCCGAACGGCGGCGACCTCGGCGCCGCGCGGTTCTGGACCGGTCTGCGCCCGATGACGCCGGACGGGACACCGATCGTCGGCGTGACGCGCTACGCCAACCTCTACACCAACACCGGGCACGGCACCCTCGGCTGGACGATGGCCTGCGGCTCGGGCCGGGTTCTGGCCGATCTCCTGTCCGAACGCGCGCCCGAGATCGACCATGCCGACCTCGCTTTGGCCCGCTACGCCGCCTGATGCCCGATCAGGCGGTGAACCGCTCCAGAATCAGCAGCACCAGCGGAATGGCGAGGCCGGCCAGTACCGTCTGCAGGGCGAGGATGCCGGCCATCAGGGGCGCATCACCGCCGAGCTGTCGCGCCATGATGTAGGACGAGGAGGCGGTCGGCAGCGACTGGAACAGCAGCGCGGTCGCGGCGGCCGGCCCGTGCAGGCCGGCGACGCGGCAGGCCAGGATGGTCACGGCCGGCATCAGGATGAACTTGGCCGCCGAGGCGATCAGGACCGGCCGCAGCCAGGTCCGCACCGTGGCGGGATCGAGGGCCGCGCCGACGCAGAGCAGCCCGAGGGGGAGGGAGGCCTGGCCGAGGGCCTTCAGCATCGGCTCCAGGCCGGGCGGCAGGCCGAGGCCGCCGGCCTGCAGGAGGATGCCGATCAGGCAGGCGACGACCAGCGGATTCAGCGCGAGCTGCCGGGCCACCGACCCCGGGGCGAGCCGGCCGGCCGAGCCGTACCGGGCGAAGACCAGGACGCACAGGATGTTGACCGTCGGCACGATGGCGGCGTTGGCCACCGCCGCGAGGGCGATGCCCTGCGCGCCGAAGACCCCCGCCGCCGCCGAGACGCCGACATAGTTGTTGAAGCGCACGCCGCCCTGGAACACCGAGGTGAAGGCGGCCCCGTCGAGGCCGAGCCTCGGCCGCAAGGCCAGCAGGATGCCGGCCACCACCAGGGTCGAGGCCACGAGGACGCCGGCCAGTGCGAAGACCGGGACCCCGTCGAGGCGGGCGGTGGCGAGGCCGTGGACGAACAGCGACGGCAGCAGCACGTAGTAGCCGAGGCGTTCGGCCTGACCCCAGAAGGTCTCCGCCAACAGCCCGCTCCGGCGCAGCACCATCCCGAGGGCGATCAGCAGGGCGATCGGCACCAGGGCGAGAATGACGGTGACGGTCACGCGCCGCCCCGGTCAGGCAGCGACGCGGCGGCGGGCAGGAAACCCATGGGACGTGACCTTCGGGAGCGATCGAGGCCTCGGGGGAGGGCGCCGATGCGCGGACCGGAGCCCGCGCATCGGCCGGCGGCCTATTTGAGGCGCGCCGCCGCCCAGGCGATGTGGTCGGCCATGAAGGTCGAGATGAAGTAGTACGAGTGGTCGTAGCCCTCGCGCATGTTGAGGGTCAGGGCGATGCCGGCCTTCTTGCAGGCCTCTTCCAGCAGCCACGGACGCAGACCGTCGTCGAGGAAGCTGTCGGCGGTGCCCTGGTCGACCAGAAACTCCGGGAAACGCCTGCCGTCCTCGATCAGCGCCGTGGCATCGTGGGCACGCCACGCCGCGGTGTCGGTGCCGAGGTACTTCTCGAAAGCGGGCTTCGACCAGCCGGCCGTGGAGGGCTGAGCGATCGGCGCGAAGGCCGAGCACGACTTGAAGCGCTCGGGATAGGTGAGGGCGATGGTCAGCGCGCCGTGGCCACCCATGGAATGGCCGAAGATGCCCTGGCGGGTCATGTCGGCCGGGAATTCCTTGGCGATGAGGGCGGGCAGCTCCTCCGTCACGTAGCTCCACATCCGGTAGTTGGTGGCGTAGGGCGCCTGCGTGGCGTCGAGATAGAACCCGGCGCCGGAGCCGAACTGCCAGTTGCCCTCCTCGTCGGGAATGCCGGGGCCGCGCGGGCTGGTATCGGGCGCCACGATGATGACGCCCTGCTCGGCCGCCGCCTTGCGGTACTCGCCCTTGTCCATGACGTTGGCGTGGGTGCAGGTGAGGCCCGACAGGTACCACAGCACCGGAACCGGACCGGCCTCGGCCTGCGGCGGCACGAACACCGCGAAGGTCATCGGGCAGCCCGTCGTCTGCGCATCGTGCTTGTAGACGCCCTGCGTGCCGCCGTGGGCGCGGGCCTTCGAGATGGTTTCCATGGACCGTGATCTCCTGTCCGAGGGCTGGCCCCGCTCCGGGGCATGGGGTGGGTCACCGAGAGAAAGTGCAGGTGCGTGCCCCTCCCCCGCGGAGGGGAGGGGATGGACCGAGCCCGATCCTAGTAAACCACCACCGACCGGATCGACTTGCCCTCGTGCATGAGGTCGAAGCCGTGGTTGATGTCCTCGAGCGGCATGGTGTGGGTGATCAGGTCGTCGATGTTGATCTTGCCGTCCATGTACCAGTCGACGATCTTCGGCACGTCGGTGCGGCCGCGGGCGCCGCCGAAGGCCGAGCCCTTCCAGACGCGGCCGGTGACGAGCTGGAACGGACGGGTCGAGATCTCCTTGCCGGCCTCGGCCACGCCGATGACGATCGACTCGCCCCAACCGCGATGGCAGCACTCGAGGGCCTGGCGCATCACGTTGACGTTGCCGGTGCAGTCGAACGAGAAATCGGCGCCGCCGCCGGTCGCATCGAGGATCGCCGCGACGACGTGATCGTTGCCGACCTCCTTCGGGTTGATGAAGTGGGTCATGCCGAACTTACGCGCCATCTCCTGCTTGTCCGGATTGATGTCGACGCCGATGATCTTGTCGGCGCCCACCATCCGGGCGGCCTGCAGCACGTTGAGGCCGATTCCGCCGAGACCGAACACTACGACGTTGGCGCCGGGCCAGACCTTGGCGGTGTAGATCACCGCGCCGATGCCGGTGGTGACGCCGCAGCCGATGTAGCAGATCTTGTCGAAGGGAGCGTCTTCGCGGATCTTCGCCAGGGCGATCGCCGGCAGGACCGTGAAGTTCGAGAAGGTCGAGCAGCCCATGTAGTGATACACGGTGTTCGACCCGCCCGGGCTGCCGCCGGTGGAGACGCAGGAGAAGCGGCTGGTGCCGTCGGGCATCACGCCCTGGCCCTGCGTCGCGCGGATCGCGGTGCACAGGTTGGTGCGCTGTGACAGGCAGGACTTACAGTTGCGGCATTCCGGGGTGTAGAGCGGGATGACGTGGTCGCCCGGCTTCAGCGCCGTGACGCCGGCGCCGACTTCGCGGACGATGCCCGCGCCCTCGTGGCCGAGGATCGCCGGGAACTTGCCCTCGGAATCGAGGCCCGACAGGGTGTAGGCATCGGTGTGGCAGATGCCGGTGGCCATCAGCTCGACGAGAACCTCGCCGGCCTTGGGTCCTTCGATGTCGATCGTCTCGATGGTAAGAGGCTTCTTGGCCTCCCACGCGACCGCGGCGCGCGTCTTCATAGCGTTGTCCTTGTTGCTGTGATGATCACGGACGGCGGCGATGAATGCCGGCGCTTCACCTCGCGACACCTGGACGGTGACAAGGCGAACGGCCCGAAAATCTGGGTCGTGTGTGATGCCTCCGGCGCCGAGATGCAACAGCCGTACGGGATCGTTTGCGCGAGGGTTGCGAATTTGGAATGACGCGCGACACGCGGACAGGAGCGGGTACGATGACGGATTGGGATCGAAACGGGGACGCGCTGGTCGCGCCGGCGGTCGCTCGCAACCGGGCGGCGATCCTCGACGTGCTGCGCGGCGTCCTGCCCGGCGCCGGCACGGTGCTGGAGATCGCCAGCGGATCGGGCGAGCACGTGGCGCATTTCGCCGCCGCGCTGCCCGGCCTCGCCTGGCAGCCGAGCGACCCGGACCCCGCCCATCGCCGCAGCATCGACGCGCATGCGAGGGCCGCCGGCCTGACCAACCTGCGGCCGTCCGTCGATCTCGACGCGTCCGCCGCGACCTGGCCGATCGCCCGCGCCGACGCGATCCTGTGCATCAACATGATCCACATCGCGCCCTGGCCCGCCACCGAGGGTCTGATGGCGGGCAGCGCCCGGCTCCTGGCGCCGGGCGGCGTGCTGTTCCTCTACGGCGCCTTCCGGGAGAACGGCCGGCACACAACGGAGAGCAACGCCGCCTTCAACGCCGACCTCAGGAGGCGGGACGCCCGCTGGGGCGTCCGCGATCTCGAGACGGTGGCGGACCTCGCCGCACGGCACGGCCTGCGCCTGGAGACCCGCCTCGATCTGCCGGCCAACAACCTCGCCCTGATGTTTTCGCCGGAGCTGGTGTTGGCCCGGAGCTGATGGGTCGCCGGGGCTGACGCGAACAAGAACCCCGCCGCGGCGCGAGCCGGGCGGGGTGTCGAGGTGCGGGTCGGGTCGGCTACAGGTTCAGGAGGGCCTGGGTCGAGCCGATCACCGTGACGGCGAGGCCGCCGGCGAAGGCGGCGATCATGGCGTAGGAGAAGCCTCTCAGCAGCATCGGGGGATCCTGCTCCTCCCGATCAGCAGCGATTTCCGCCCGAGGTCTGGCCGTATTGCTGGGTCGGGAAGTTCTGCTGGTTGGCGTTGCCTTCGGCGGCCGAGCTCATCGGGCAATGGGAGGGGTGACGCAGGGGCGAGAGGCCGCGTCCGTCGAGGGATCCCGTGGTCTCGACGTCATAGGGCGAGAAGGCGGTGTAACGCGACGGGGTATCATAGGCCATGGCCGACGAGATCGGAGCAACGCCAAGGACAAGGGCGGTGGCGAGGGCGGCGATACGGGTCTTGATCATGGGTTCTGGTTTCCTTCTGCGGTGGTCTCGACGTCATAGGGCGAGAAGGCGGTGTAACGCGACGGGGTATCATAGGCCATGGCCGACGAGATCGGAGCAACGCCAAGGACAAGGGCGGTGGCGAGGGCGGCGATACGGGTCTTGATCATGGGTTCTGGTTTCCTTCTGCAGTACGAACCGTCCTGGCGGCCCGTTTCTCTGCGTCTGAAACCAATATAGGGATCGTCTTTCCGCCATGACGTGCGACCAGGCACGTGGAGAGCCGGATTAAATCGCAGCCCAAGCCCAGCAAGATCTCGGCTGCTCCTTCCCGGCATCTGGTATACATTATCCAGAGTGTAGNCCGTCCTGGCGGCCCGTTTCTCTGCGTCTGAAACCAATATAGGGATCGTCTTTCCGCCATGACGTGCGACCAGGCACGTGGAGAGCCGGATTAAATCGCGCGCAAACCAAGCAAGATCTCGGCTGCTCCTTCCCGGCATCTGGTATACATTATCCAGAGTGTAGCCGGCGCCGGGGGGGGCGGCCCTTTCCCGTTGGTCCGCCGATCGATCTGCCGGTCGGTCTCACCGATGTCGGGACGCCCCCGTGATACGGGCGCTTCGCGTGCAGACTCTTCGCGTGCAGATCATCCAGGATCGAGCGAGCGACCGATTTCCGTGGACGCACAGGCTTGCCGCAGCGTGCATCTGGACATCGGGTGCAACCTGAGCTTCTTGGCGCTGGCGCCGGCGCCGGCGCCGGCGACCGCGCCTCACGGGAGAGACCACCATGTCGAAACGACTGAGCTGTTGGACGATGGCCCTCTGTCTCGCGGCGCCGATTCCGGCCGTCGCGCAATCGGCACCGAACCTCGCCGCGTTGCGCGGCCTCGCGCCCGTCAGCGCCCTGGGGGGCAGCGCCGAGGGACAAGCCGCCCTCGCGGCGAATCTCCGGGTCACGGGCGACGTTCAGGAGGGCGGCGTCCCGGCTCTGCGACTCCTGCCTCTGGCCGAGCAACGCCAGTTCGCCCTGCGGGATTCCTTCATCACCGACGGGAACGCGACGGAGCTGGCCGACGGCCTCGGCAGCACACTGGGCGCCCTGTATCAGGACACGGCCCGCTACACCGACCCGGCCACGTTCACCAATGTGGCGCCGTCCGTCGCCGACCTCCTCGGCTACACCAACAGCGTCGCCAAGTCGGATTCGAACGCCGGCAAGTACTTCTTCGCCAATGCGACCACCAACGGCAAGGACTCCGTCTCGGCCGCCGCTTCGTCCATCCTGACCGAGATCGGCGGCACCACCGACGTGTTCGGCAAGGCCTATGGCCGCCCGGCCGGGACGCCGGGCTCCAACACGCACGGTAACGCCCGCCCCTTCCAGACCCTGCCGCAGCTCTTCGCCTATCGGGGCACCGACTATTTCGGCCGGGCCTCCCACAGCCTGGACTGGCTCAGGGGACCGGGCATGAACCTGATCGACAGCCCGTCTTACCCGAGCGGCCACACCACCTACGGCTACACCGAATCCCTGGTCCTCGCGATCCTGGTACCCGAGCGCTACCAGCAGATGATCACGCGCGCCGCCGAGTACGGCACCCACCGCATCGTCATCGGCGCGCATTATGCCATGGACGTGCTGGGCGGCCGCGCCACCGCCCTGCACGCGGTCGCACACCTGCTCGCCAACGATCCGGCCTATACCGGCCAGATCCGGCGGAACCCGGCGGTGATCAACGCGATGAGCACGGCCACCAAGGAGGGTGTCGCCGTCGCCGATTATCCGGCCGCCCTCCGGGCCGCCCGCGCCGACCTGACGGCGTTCCTCCGCGATCGGTGCGGCGGCACCGTCGCCGCCTGCGCGGCCGCCGATACCGGCCGCTTCCGCGATCCCGCCGCCAACGCGGCGTTCTACGAGGCGACCCAGACCTACGGCCTGCCGGTCGTGTATCCGCAACGCGCCAAGACGGTCGAGGATGTGGGTCGGCGCGCGCCGGAAGCCGGGTATCTCCTCACGGCGGCGTTCCCGTCGCTCAATCTCACGGAGGCCAACGCCATCCTGACCGACACGCAGGGGCCGGGCGGCGGCTTCCTCGACGACGGCTCGGAATTCGGCGCCTATGCGCGCCTCAACCTCTATGCCGCCGCCGGCAAGGCCGCGGCCCTGGCGGCGACCCGGCAGGGGCAGGCTCCCGCGTCGCCCTGAATCCGGGCATCGGACGGCGTACCGGCCGGGGGCGGGGCACCGCGCTCAAGCGAGTGCGATGCCGATGACTCCGCCCTCCATCAGGGAGAAGCGGATGCCGAAGCGGCGCAGGGTCGCCACCGCCTTGTACCGGGATTGCAGGGCGGTACCGTCGACGTTCTCCTCCATGCGCTTGACGGTCGAGAGCGAGAGGCCGGCGGCCTGGGCGAAGTCGGTCATCGACCAGTCCAGCAGGGCGCGGGCGGCGCGCAGATGGCGCCCGTCGATGGCCTGTTCGAGCCCCTCCAGAAGGAGTTCGGTGGCCGGAGAGGCCTTCGAGCCCATCGGCCGGGTGATGCCGGCCCATTCCCGAACATCCCCGCCGGGATCGCGGATCGGCACGATGAAGCTCTCGAATCGCACGTGATTGTGGCGAGCGACGCGGATCAGGGGCGTCACCCGGTGAGCCCGCCCGATCCGCAGCGCCTCGAAAGTCTCGGTCCGCGTGCGCTCGCGTTCCTCGGCCGCGATGGTCACGTAGGGATCGGCCGTGATTTCGTCCGGCGGAAGTCCGGTCAGGTCGGTAAATTCGTCCTGTACGGAAAACATGTGGGTTGGATCGCTGAAGAACGTCAGGATCTGCTGGTCGTCGTACCAGGCGCGGCGCCGGCGCTGCTCGGCCATGCGCGCCTCCCGCAGGATCTCCTGATGCGTCACGTCCAGCACGACCCCGGCCGCCCCGCGTGGGCGCCCGTCCGGGGTGAGATAGATCTCGATCCGGGACGACAGCACGCGGATCGCATTGTCCGGACGACGAATCCGGAAGGTCTGATGGCCGAGCGTCACGCCATGAAGCAGGTCGACGCCGGTCTCCACCGTATCCCGGTCCTGCGGATGGATCAGGCTGACCAGACGATCGTAGCTCGGCCGGGTGGTCTGCGGGTCGAGGCCGAGGACGCGGAACAGGCCCGGAGACCAGACGTGCTGGTTGTCGGCGAAGCGCCAGCCCCAGGTGCCGTTGACCCCCTGGCTCTCGATCAGATTCAGAAACTGAGCGGACGAGAAACTGAGATCGTCGACGTCCATGCCAAAAAGAACCTTGGGCAACCATTACGTTGATCTCAATAACCGGTAGCGAGACCGATAATATCAAACAAGTCTAGCGAGATACAACCTGTGATTATGCAAAAGCTTCACAGTAAATTCGAATTTTAGGCGGTTTTTCTGTACGCGAGTATACTGAAACAAACCTGTTTTTTCGTCGATCATGCGCCAAGAAATCATGCGCGCGGACGCCAATAAAACGTCGGTCAATGTCTGGGGAAATCGGCATCGCAGGCGCCAAGCCAGCCATTTTCGATCCTTTTATATTTTATGCAGGTTCGACCCGCTGAGGGCGGTCGGCGTTTACCGGGCCGGATGCGTGCGATAGGGTCCGGCCCATCGACGCCCGGCCCGCTCCGCGCCCGCGCGGGTCCGGACGGAGAGGCAGCCGGCCGCAAGCCTGCGGTGCTGCATCCGCGATCTCGATCCCAGGGAGGCGGCCGTCCCCGGCCGTGGCAACCATGCGCCGCAACCGCCATGCCAAGATCGTCGCCACCGTCGGCCCCGCCTCGTCGTCGCCGGAGATGCTGCACCGGCTGTTCCTGGCCGGCGTCGACACCTTCCGGCTGAACTTCAGCCATGGGACGCAGGACGATCACGCCCGGGTCCACGCGGCGATCCGTGACCTGGAGCGGGCGGTCGCGCGGCCCATCGGCATCCTGCAGGACCTCCAGGGCCCGAAGATCCGCGTCGGCACCCTGGCGGGCGGGCGCCTCGACGTGGCGCCGGGAGAGACGATCCGTTTCGTCCGCGACGGCGCCGAGGGCGACCGGACCGCGATCCCCCTGCCGCATCCCGAGATCTTCGCCGCGGTGGCGCCGGGCCAGGACCTCCTCATCGATGACGGGCGCGTCCGGGTCCGCGTCACCGGCCTCACCGCCGACAGCATCGACGCCGAGGTTGTGATCGGCGGCACGATCTCGAACCGCAAGGGCGTCAACCTGCCCGGCACCCTGCTCGACCTTTCGCCCCTGACCGCCAAGGACCGGGCCGACCTCGCCTTCGGGCTCGACCTCGGGATGGACTGGGTCGCGCTCTCCTTCGTGCAGAAGCCCGCCGACCTGATCGAGGCGCGGGGCCTGATCGGCGACCGCGCCGGCGTGATGACCAAGGTCGAGAAGCCCCAGGCGCTGGAGCGGATCGACGACATCATCCGCCTGTCGGACGCTGTGATGGTGGCGCGCGGCGACCTTGGCGTGGAGATCCCGCACGAGGACGTGCCGGGGCGCCAGAAGGAACTGATCCGGGCGTGCCGCCTCGCGGTGAAGCCCGTCATCGTGGCGACGCAGATGCTCGACTCGATGGTGTCGGCTCCGACGCCGACCCGGGCCGAGGCCTCCGACGTCGCGACCGCGATCTACGACGGGGCCGACGCGGTGATGCTCTCGGCCGAATCCGCCACCGGGCAGTTTCCGGTGGAGACCGTGGCCATGATGGCCCGCATCATCCACCGCACCGAGACGCACAAGCTCTACCGCTCGCTGATCACCGCCTCCGATCCGGGCGAGGAGGAGACCCCGCCCCACGCGGTCGCCACCGCCACCGCGACCCTCGCCGACGCGGTCGGGGCGGCCGCCATCGTGGCCTACACCTTGAGCGGCACCACCGCCGCCCGCATCGCCCGCAAGCGGCCGGAAGTGCCGATCCTGGCCCTCACGCCGGATCTCGGCACCTCGCGCCGGCTCTGCCTGCTATGGGGCGCGCACACCCTGCGCTCGAACGAGGTCGAGTCGTACGAGGACATGGTGGCGAACGCGCTGGCTCACGCGGTGGAGGAAGGTTTCGCCCGGCCGAACGCGCTGGTCGTCATCACGGCGGGCATCCCCTTCGCGGTGGCGGGGACGACCAACAACATCCGCGTCGCCCAAGTCGCGTCCTCCTGAGAGGTCTCGTCCTTCTGAGACGTACCGTCCTCATGAGCGGTCCTGGTGCCCAGAAGGAAGCGGATCAGCCCAGGCTCGGCGATAATCATGGCAAGGTCGTCCGGCAGGACGCAACCGTAGAGGGTATGGCTAGATCGTTTGTCCGAAAGCGTACGCGATCAATTCCGCGTGTACGGCGCGGATTAATTTTGTCGCAAGACTGTACGGCCTACCGCTTTTAGCCAGACCTTAAGCGCGGGCCGCTAGCGTTGCCTGTCGGCTTGCAGGACCAGCACCGCAACGCCCGTGGGGATCGAGATCGTGACACTGAGACGAACCGGGGCGCTTTCGTCCCTGATCTGGGCGGGCGCCGCGTTCGCGGCCGCCGGCGCCGGGCCCGCGGACGCGGCCCCCCAGGGCGCCGGGCCGCAGCCGATCGGCATGGCCACCAAGGTGGACCAGCAGGCGGTGGCCCAGCAGGGCGGCCAGGCGCGCGACATGGCTCCGCAGGGGCCGGTCTACTTCAAGGACGTGATCCGCACCGGAGCCCGCTCCCGCCTCGAAGCCAAGCTGGCGGACGACACCGTCCTCACCCTCGGCGAGCACGGCAAGATCACGGTGGACGACTTCGTCTACAAGCCCGGCTCCCAGGGCGGGCAGCTCGCCCTCTCGGTGGCGCGGGGCGCCTTCCTGTTCGTGGGCGGCAAGATCGAAGGGCCGACCGGCGGCAACGTCGCGATCAAGACCGCCGTCGGCACCCTCGGGGTGCGGGGAACCACGGTCTGGGGCGGCGCCATCGACGGCGGCTACGGCGTGCTGGTCCTCGACGGCGAGGTGGTGCTCAAGACCCGCAAGGGCAGCGTCCTGATGCGCAAGGGCCAGGGCACCATGGTGTATGGCGGCCGGGCACCCGAGGCGGCGGCGCCCTGGCCCGAGGACCGGACCAAGCGGGCCGTCGCCACCATCACGATCGACGAACAGGCACGGTTCCGGCCCTCCCTGAACCGCTGAGGCCATCCCCCGCCGGACCGTTGGGAATCCCTGCCGATTCCGCTACGGTCCGGCCGATCGGGGCGCGCGAGCCCCGGTCGCGGTCCCGGTCCGCTCGCCCCCTGGAGATCGCCGTGCTGCAGGCCCTCGACACGCCCGTCCCCCTGTCGACGCTCGCCGCACTGCTGATCGCGATGGCGGCCAAGCATTATCTGATCGACTTCGTCGGACAGACCGATTGGATGGCCCGCGGCAAGGAGCGGGTGGCCGGCTGGGCGCTGCCGCTGGCCGCCCATGCGGGGATGCACGGCCTCGGAACCCTGGCGATCGCCGTGCTCTATCGGCCGTCCCTGTGGTGGCTGGCGCTCCTGGATTTCGTCGTCCACGGCCTGATCGACCGGGGCAAGACCCTGGTGGCCCACCGCACCCGCTTCGCCATGACCGATCCGCGCTTCTGGTGGCTGATGGGCTTCGACCAGTTCCTGCACCAGGTCACCAACATCGCCCTGGTGGTGCTGCTGGTTCTCGGCTGACGCCTCTCGCTGCCAGGCCCCTCAGGCCGCCATGCGGACCGAGCGCTCCCCGGCACGGATGCGGCGGGCATGCAGCGCCAGGATCGGGTCTTTCGGGTTGTCCGCGTGCAGGCGCAGCAGCGTTTCGGCGCCGCCCTCGTCCCCCGTCACCAGGCGCCCGAAGGCCTCGCGATAGGCGGTCAGCGCGGCGTCGTTGCGCGACATCGGCTCGAACACCTCCACCCCCACCGACTTGCCCTTCAGCATCAGGATGCCGACCGGACGGAAGGCGGTGCCGGTAACCCCGTCGCAGGTGGTGCGGGCAATGCAGATCCGGGTGCCCAGCACCTTGTTGGCCGCTTCCAGCCGGGCCGCAACGTTGATGGCGTCGCCGTGCGCCGTGTAGTCGAAGCGCCGCGTGCCGCCGAAATTGCCGACCACGGCGCGGCCGGTGTTGACGCCGATGCGGGTGGCGCCGAACGGCACGCCCTCGGCGCGGCGATCCGCCCGGAAGGCTTCCGCGAAGGCGTCGAGGGCCAGCGCACAAGCGACCGCCCGCGCGGCATGGTCGGGCTGGTCGAGGGGCGCGTTGAACATGACGTGGACCGCGTCGCCCACGATCTTGTCCACGGTGCCGCCATGCGCCATCGCGATCGAGCACATCCCGTCGAGATAGGCATTGAGCAGGTTGACCAAAGCCTCGGCGCCGGCCGCCTCTGTCATCGCCGTGAAGCCCTCCAGGTCGGTGAACAGGAACGTCATCTCCCGGCTTTCGCCGCCGAGCTTGAGCCGTCCGGGGTCGCTCGCCAGCACCGCCACCAGATCGGGCGAGAGGTAGTGGGTGAAGGCCGAGCGCAGGCGCATCGCGGCGCGCTCCGAGCCGGCATAGCGGGCGAGGCTGCCGCCCGCATGGCCGGCCAGCAGGCCGAGGGTGGGCAGGATCGGATCGATCAGCAGGCCCGCCCGTGCGAACAAAGCCACGGCGGCGAAGGCCGGAACCGGTGCCAGCAGGGCGGTTCCCAGCCCCGCGCCGCGCAGGCTGCCGAAGCCGCAGGCCAGCGCCGCCCCGAGGCCGAGCAGGGTGGCGGCCACGATCTCGGCACCCGGCGCCCAGGCCGGGCGGCTCAGGGCCTGGCCCGACAGCACCTGATCCAGCGCCATGGCGTGCAGGTTCACGCCCGGCTCGAACGGGGTCATCGGCGTCGGCCGCAGGTCGGACAGGCCGACCGCACTGGTGCCCACGAACACCGCCCGACCCTGGATCTCGGACTTCAAGGCGGCGCGCCCATCGGGATCGAGCAGGCGCCAGGCCGGGATCGTCGGCGTCGTCCGCGCCTCGGGGAAGTGCAGGGCCAGGGCGCCGGTGGCATCGACCGCCAGATCGACCTCGCCGACCCGGAGGGTGTAGCCGGTCAGGGTCGCGCCGTCGCGCTCGGCCCGCACCTTGATCGTGGCTTCGTCCTGCATCACCCGCAGGGCTTCAAGCGCCAGGGCCGGCACGAGGCGGTCGCCGATCACCGCCAGCAGCGGCAGGCGCCGGATGATCTCGTCGCTGCCCGCCGCGATGCTGAAGCTGCCATGCCCGGCCGCGGCCGCATCGAGGTCCGGAAGATTGGGGATCAGCCCGGTGAAGCGCGGCACCGTCAGCCTCGGGTCGCCGCCGATGACGGCGAAGCCGGGACCGCGAAGCGCAGCGGCCTCCTCCGCCTCTCCGGACCCGCGCAACGTCAGCAGGGTCGCGCCCGCCGCCTCCGGCTCCCGGGTCAGCGCGAAGCCGGCGACGACGCGGCCGCGTGCGAACACCGCCGCCAGGGCGGCATCGTGGTCGGGCAGGGCGGCTTCGGGATCGGCGGCGCGGAAGCCGAAGCGCCGGGTCCAGTCGGGCACCAACCGTGCCGGCGAGGTCCGGTCCGCTTCGGCAAAGACCATGTCGAGGGCGATCGCCCCGGCCTCCAGGTCCTGCAGGGCGGCGACGAGTTCCGCCACCTGGTAACGGGGCCAGGGCCATTGGCCGTGCCGCTTCAGGCTCTCCTCGTCGATATCCACGACCCGGATCGCGGCGCCCGCACTGGTCCGGGGGCTGAGCCGCTGGACGCTGTCGAAGGCGGCCTGGCGCGGGCGCTCGAACGCCGCCGGCGCGGTCAGCCGCAGGGCGACGAGCGCCAGCACGAGGGCGAGGCCCGCGACCACCGGAATCAGGCGTCGTGACAGGAGCATCGGAAGGCGGTCTCGGCGCAAGACGGTGTTCGGGGGCGCCGGGCGCAGCGGCATCGCGGAACCAGTATCGCGCGGCGGTCCTGAGATCCCGTTAAGGATAGGGCGAGGGTGCGCCCGGAAAGGCGTCGCCGTTCGCCTGCTCTTAACCTCGACTCGGCAGCGTGGCGCTCGGGCCGGAACTGCGCCCGAACTGGATCTCATCCGTGCCGAGTTCGCTCTCCTCGTCCCTGGATCAGTACGTCCTGCCCGCAGGCGCGCGCCTGTTCTCGGCCGGCGACGTCGGCGATGCCGCCTATCTGATCGTCAGCGGCCGCCTGGAGGTCGTCCTGGAACGCCCGGACGGCGACCTCGTCCTGTCCCATCGCGGCCCCGGCGAGATCGTCGGCGAGATGGCGATTCTCGACCACCAGCCGCGCTCGGCCACGGTGCGGGCCCTGGAGGACAGCCGGCTCGTCGTCATCACCGAGGAACAGCTCGCCCATCGCATCGCCCAGACCGACCCGATCCTGCGCATGTGCCTCGGCGTCGTGCTGGCGCGCTACCGCGAGACCGTGGGCATGCTCGAGCAGATGCGAGGGGCGGGGCCGCCAACGCTGCAGAGCGGCGAGCCGGTGGCAGCCGAGACCTTCGCGGCGGCCCTCGGCACCCTGTCGCTGGAGAGCGAGATTCGCGCCGGCCTGCGCAACGGCGAGTTCGAACTGTTCTTCCAGCCGATCGTCCGCCTGCCCTCGCGCCGGCTCGCCGGCTTCGAGGCGCTGATGCGCTGGCACCATCCGACCCGGGGACTGGTTCCGCCCGTCGAGTTCATTCCGGCGGCCGAGGCGTCCGGCCTGATCGGCGACCTGACGGCACACGCCTTCGCGGAGGTCGGGCGTGTCTTCCCCGAACTGATGGACGCCGCACTCCGCAACCCGCAGGCGCTCGACGGGCCGCTGTTCATGACCGTCAACGTCTCGGGCCGGGACCTCGCCGGCGCCTCGTTCCCTGAGATGATCGCTCAGTTTCTCGAAAGTTCGCGGATCGCCCCCGGCAACCTCAAGATCGAGGTGACCGAGAGCATGCTGATGGACAACCCCGAACGCGCCGCCGCCACCCTCGCCGAGTGCCGCCGGGCCGGCGTCGGCATCGCGATCGACGATTTCGGCACCGGCTACTCGTCCCTGAGCTATCTGAGCACCCTGCCGGTCACGACCCTGAAGATCGACCGCGCCTTCGTGCGCACGCTCCTGGCCGACCAGACCAGCCGGGGCATCGTCCAGACCATCCTGCGGCTGGCCGACGACCTCGCGGTCTCGGTGGTGGCGGAGGGGATCGAGCAGGCGGCCGAGGCCGACCTCCTCGGCCAGATGGGCTGTGCCTTCGGCCAGGGCTACCATTTCGGCCGGCCCACCGCCCTGGCGGGCGCCCTGACCGCCATCGCAACCTGGCCCGCACCGGCCGCCACTCCCTCCGGGCTGCGGCTGACCGCCTGACCGGAGGGGGCGCCCCCAGGGCGGGAGAGGACTACTGGCGGGCGATCCGAGCCGGGCCCGTCACCGGAATGGACGGGGCCGCCGCGTTGGTGCTCTCCTTGTAGATCGGCACGATGACCCGGAGCCATCCGCGCGTCTCGCGCCCACCGTAATTGCGCTCCGCCACGTCCCGCGTGACGTAGGCCTGCAGGTTCACCGGCCCGAAATTGTATCCGACGAGCCCGCCCACCGCGATCTGCCCCTGGCGGCGATAGCCGGGAAACCGGGTCGGCAGATCGGTCGACGCGAAGGCCACCGGCCCGATCTCCCATTTGCCGAACTTCTTCGTCGCGGTGAGGTCGAGGTTGAGATAGTCGGGATACACGGATTTCTGCGGCGAGATCGGGTCGATGAAGATGCCGTAGAGCAGGTTGGCCGTCAGGTTCAGCCCGTCGCCGGTGTAGCTCGCCGCGAAGCGGTGGGTGAAGGACGCGTTCTGCGTGACGAAGCGGGTCTCGACGGGCAGGTATCCGCCGAACAGATAGCTCACCCCGACATGGTTGCCGAGGCTCCAGGCGAGCTGGCCCGCCAGCAGCGGCTGGCTGATCCCGCTCTGGTAGGGGGTGCCACGTGGGCTCGCGGCGACGACGGGCTGGATCGCGATGAGGTTGAGGCGGGCGCCGAACAGGCTCCAGGGCGTCGCCCAGACGAAGGCCGGCAGGTTGATGTTGGATTCCGAATCCAACGGTCGGGTGTTGCGGACGCCGAAGCTCGAGGTGTTGACGAAGTAGAGCCCGACCGGGAGCTGCGCCCCGGCCGGCAGGCCGACGGTCTGGCCCGGCTGGGCGGCGGAGCCCGCCATCGCGGGCGCGTCACCGAGGATCAGCAGGGCGATGCCGCCCGGCAGGCGGCCCATCAGCGACAGGA
Source organism: Methylobacterium sp. Leaf113 (assembly GCF_001423325.1). NCBI lineage: Bacteria > Pseudomonadati > Pseudomonadota > Alphaproteobacteria > Hyphomicrobiales > Methylobacteriaceae > Methylobacterium > Methylobacterium sp. Leaf113. The sequence goes on along the minus strand of NZ_LMNJ01000002.1, from coordinate 499 downwards.
ACGCTGCGGCCGCCCGGACTTTCGGAACAGCGCCGGCCTTCGATGTCTGGGGAGCTCTGAGATGTTCGCGGGTCTCGGGTGCGGGATTAACCTTGGATGGGCTGCGATTCACGCCTGTCTCCCGTTGCTGGCCGCAACGCGGGACGACACCCGGGGATGGTGCCGTGGCGGCCAGGCGTACGCTGTTCAGACGAACGGCCGTCCGGATTTCATCCGTCGAAACGGCCGCGCTTGCCCTCACGCCGAGCCCAGGTCGGTTTTCCGACACAAGTGAGCTCTCCGGCAGAACGACCGGGCATCGACACGCCCCGGCGCCGGCGACACTCTGGATAATGTATACCAGATGCCGGGAAGGAGCAGCCGAGATCTTGCTTGGCTTGAGATCTTGCTGGGCTTGGGCTGCGATTTAATCCGGCTCTCCACGTGCCTGGTCGCACGTCATGGCGGAAAGACGATCCCTATATTGGTTTCAGACGCAGAGAAACGGGCCGCCAGGACG